>NZ_VWUO01000016.1:0-104726 GCF_008631595.1 Pantoea sp. F_5 | reverse complement strand
TCAAGCGACTTCAGGCGCTTAACCTCGGGCACCCCCATACCGCCATACTTCTTGCGCCAGGTGTAAAAGGTGGCGTCAGAAATGGCGTGCTTACGGCAGAGTTCACGGGCAGAAACCCCGGCTTCAGGCTCGCGAAGAATACTGATGATCTGTTCGTCGGAAAAACGCTTCTTCATGGGGATGTCCTCATGTGGCTTATGAAGACATTACTAACATCGTGGTGTATTAATCAACGGGGGGCAGGTCATTACTGTTTTGAAACGAAAATTTGTGTAATCTATCGCATCCATGTACTAGTTAGATGGGGTTGTGATGAGTTTTTCGTCAATTGAGGACGTCAGAAACCGTATCGATCAGATTGACAGTGAACTGGTTAAAATGATCGCGCAATGCAGCCAGTGTGTTAAAGCTGCAGCAGCTTTCAAAAGTGACCATTCAGCCGTGCGTGCTCCAGACCGTGTCAAGCAGGTAATCGACAAGGTAAGTAAACAGGCGACTGAAGCAGGACTTCCTACAGGGATTATCGAAAAGGTCTGCCGGACTATGATCGATGCGTTTATCGATTATGAACTCACGCAACACGACCAACTGCGACAGGAGAAATGCTGACATCGTGCGTCAACATTCCATTGAACTCCTCCCCATAACTGTAGCGGGTGTCGAGGCAATAAACGCCAACAGCGACATTTCATTCGGGCGGCATACTCACGACCAGTTCGGTATTGGTTTGATGGACAGCGGCGGGCAAAAATCCCTGAGTGGGCGCGGACATGTCGAGTCGAACGCGGGTGATGTTATCGCTGTTAACCCGGGGGAAGTTCACGACGGGACACCACTCAATGGCCCGCGATCCTGGCGGATGCTTTATTTTGATAAAGAAATTATAAATCAATGCTTTATCGATATTTCTGATGGTAAATATGCCAGCGGAGAATTTGCCCTGCCTGTATCGACGAATGCTGGCATGGCAAAAAACTTCAACCAGTTATATCAAGTCATTATCAGTGGTAATAGCGATGTAGAAAAGCTGGCTGCGGATGAAGCATTGTTAGTCCTGACCAAAGCATTGGCCCAAATGCCCCGGATTCAGATGAACATGCCCATAAAAGGTGTGTTATACGCGAAGCAAAAAATGGATGACGCGCCGGAGAGTGCCACATCTCTTACTGAACTGGCGGCGATTGCCGGACTCGGGCAGTTTACATTTTTACGCGCTTTTGCGCATTACAGTGGACTGACCCCGCATGCCTATCTTATGCAGCGACGCCTGTCCCTGGTTCGAAAGCTTATCAGGGGCGGAATGAACCTTGCTGATGCAGCCATTGCGGGTGGATTTGCGGATCAAAGCCACATGACCCGTCTGTTTGGTCGCAGCTATGGCTATACGCCGGGCCTTTATGCGCAACAGATTTCAAAAATATAGCTGTCAGTGTCGCTGCAATTTTATTCAAGACAGAGAAACCTCTTAATCGAATACTGAAACGATTATTTCAGCTGTCGATGAGGGGTAAAATTTGATACTCTATAACGATTTTCTGGTGACATCTCTGCTAATTGTTATGTCACCCGGTACTGGTGCCATCATCACGCTTTCTGCCGGCCTCAGGCAGGGTAAACGTAGCGCAATAATTGCTGCTGCCGGATGCACTCTCGGGGTTTTGCCTCATATGCTGGCTGCAGTTACAGGCCTTGCCGCCCTGCTACATGCCAGTCCGTTACTATTTTCCATTGTGAAGTATACCGGTGTGGCTTACCTGCTGCTTATGGCGTGGCAAACTCTACGGGATAAGACACTTTTAACCGCTGATGGTCTCAGGCAGGAGTTATCTCCTGGCGCCTTGATAATACGGGCGGTAGTTGCCAATCTTCTTAATCCCAAACTTTCGCTATTTTTCCTAGCATTCCTTCCGCAGTTTATCGCCTCCGGTGATGTACATCCCACACAGAGTATGTTGATTCTTTCAGCTATTTTTACGGCCCTGACTTTTGCAGTATTTTCTCTGTATGGTGCTTTTGCATCATCTGTTAGTCATTATGTATTAGGAAATCCTAGGGTGATGACCGGCATTCGTTGGAGCGTGGCACTGGCCTTTACTGCAGTTGGGATTCGCCTGGCGATGGCTGTGCAATAGTAAAGACTTGTGATAGATAACGCCTGAAAGGGGAGGATTGAACGTCCGCTTCTGGCACAGGGCTGCTGTTGCAGCCCTCACAAATTAAACTTCAATAGACTCAGATATCTCCAAGGCATCATCCACTTCAATACCGAGATAACGGACTGTACTTTCGAGTTTTTTGTGACCTAACAGTAGCTGGATTACTCGAAGATTTTTCGTTTTTTTATAGATCAGATATGGCTTGGTTCTTCGCATAGAATGCGTACTGTACAGAGTCTCGTCGAGACCCAGCTTATCAATCCATCCATGAAAAATACGGTTATATTGCCTTGTTGAGATATGTCGTGAAGAACCGACGCGGGACTGGAACAGATAGTCGCTACTAAGTAGATGAGCCATTTTAATCCACGCGGTTACAGCCTCTCTGGTTCCCTTAGTCAGTTCAAACTGAACGGGGCTTCCCGTTTTTTGCTGCAGCACTGTCGCTCTGCCCGAAACAGAGTGCCCATAGGCCACATCAGAAACTTTTAGCTTAACCAGATCACAGCCCCGAAGTTTACTGTCCAGAGCCATGTTAAACAGAGCTAAATCGCGTACTTTTCCTTCCAGCTCAAGTCTGATACGGATTCCCCAGATATGAGAGATCTGAAGAGGCCGTTTCTGGCCAATAAGACGGCCCTTGTTCCATGGGAATGTTGTCATGCTCAATCTCCTTTGGGTTAGGAGATGTGATTATGGTCGTCCAATATGAGCGAGAAGCGGACATATTAATAGATATGGGCAGGACTGAACATTCTTGAGCGTTGGCATTCAGTTCAGCTGCGCCCTAGAGTTGCGGAAGAAAACGCAGCGTCAAATATGCGATACTGAGGAGCGCATCAGCGGCCTGCTGGAAGAGATATGTGAGGTTCTGGGTGAGCAGCATGACCCTGCACTGCCATAGCCGCTACGCTAGTCTTCCGCCCGTGAACCGCTGCTGGCGTATCTGCAATGCGAAACCTTAACGCTGCAGCCGGAGGAGGCGCTCTGCCCGGCGTGTGGTTGTGAACTTAGTCCGCTGGGCTGCGACGTGTCGGAACAGCTGGAGCTCATCAGCAGCACCTCAGCAGTGGCCAGTAAACCGGATCTTGCATCTGTTACCATGGCAGAAACCGGAACCGGATTTTATCAGAATGACTGCCAGCCAGAACTTGTGGTTGTCAAGCTCATATTTTTTACAGGCGTAGCAGCTTCAGTAAGTTTTTCGTCAGACCTGCCGGTTTTAAAGATCTCAACGGCCTGACGCAGATGGGCAGCCTGCTCCTCAAGGGACGCCGCCGCGCTGGCCGACTGTTCAACCAGTGCTGCGTTCTGCTGGGTGACGCCATCCATTTCCGAAACGGCTTTGCTGACCTGCTCAATACCGCGCGTCTGTTCCACTGATGAGGATGCGATTTCTTCCGTCAGCGTAGTCACACGGTTGACAGAGATGACAATACCGGACATCGATTTCCCGGCCTCTAAGGCATGATCAGCACCGCTTCTGATACGCAGTGCCGACTGTTCAATAAGCTGTTTTATATCCTGTGCGGCTACCGCACTGCGGCCCGCCAGGGAGCGGACCTCACCCGCAACGACAGCAAACCCGCGCCCCTGCTCGCCCGCACGTGCGGCTTCAACGGCAGCATTGAGGGCCAGAATATTAGTCTGGAAGGCTATGCCGTCGATAATTTCGATAATACCCGCCATTTTCTCTGAGCTTTCACTGATACTTTCCATGTTGGTGATAACCCTGCCAACGGTTTCACCGCCCTGCGTAGCTATGGCCGCCGCTTCTCTGGCCACAGCAGACGCCTGCTGGGCATTTTCGGCATTCAGTTTCACCGTGGATGTAATCTGCTCCATGCTGGCGGCGGTTTCTTCAAGCGCCGCCGCCTGCTGTTCTGTACGCGAGGACAAATCCGTGCTGCCGGCAGAAACCTCTGACGCGCCGGTTAAGATAGAATGCGCCGCGTCACCAACTGACCTGACGGTAGTGGCAAGCGCATTCCGCATCAACTTTAATTCAGCCACGAGGAGCCCTACCTCATTTCGGCCCTCATCACTGATTTCCGACACAAGGTTACCTGCGGAAATTGCGCGGATATAGCCCGTCAGCCTGTTGACCGGACCGAGCAGTAACGTTTTCAGCCCCAGCCAGACGGCAATGATGATGAAAAAGGCTGAAAATGCCACAGCCAGCAGCGTCCACCGCACATCCGCCAGCCCCTGCTGGTTCTGTTGTAAGGTCTGCTGCATCAGGTTATTGTTAACCGTCCGCCAGCTCTCATAGTTACGCTCAAGCTGGTCCTGTGCAGCTTGTGCGTCAAGATGACCATAGGCCTGATAATTTCCCTGCTTAAGGAAATTGGCAGATGCCTGCATCGTGGTATACATAGCCTGGAATGCACTGGCCACTTTGACGTCTTCCGCTTTGCTCTGACCTGTCTCACGGTGAACGGCCTGCCAGGCTCTGAATAAAGTCTGGGCCTCGGTGGCCGTCTGCACCGCGTTATCAAGAAGTGCAGACATCGCGGCAAGTGAAGCCGGGTCACTCTGGTTTTTCAGAAAGCGAATGGCTACGCGGTTAATGGTAACGCGTGTTTTTATAAGCGTCTGGACCGTATCGCCAAGATACTGCTGCTGCAGGGTAAGCTGGCGGGCACTGATAAAATTTTTGTCGGCCTTCAGGGCTGAGGCGTAAAAAAGCGCACCCGTTAGGGCAAGCAGGGCAGTGAAGATGATGAGTACTGCGGCAATGCCGGTCGTCAGCCTGAGATTTTTGAACATGTTGTGGTTCCGTATAATGAGTGTTTAAAACATCATCGGCAATAAATTACTTTACGTGAGTAACTACAGGTATATTGTTTAAAATAAGTTCAACAAGTGCTGTTTATCAGGTGAAGCTGCCACATGACCGGCCACTAAAGAAAGCAGATCTCAAATATGTATAAGTGCCAATACGGCCTATATGTGCCGCTTACGAAATGCTTTCGCTTCCACAGGCCATTCATCACTGCCCGGGCCTCATCATCCAGCGCATCCCAAGTGCGGCTGCGGAGTCCGGTAGCCAGCCACAGGTCATGTAGCCGGTCACTGTTTTGTCCGTCAGTTCTGCCCCGTCCCGCCGCCGTCAGCGCCCGCACCTAATTCACGTTCTCCTTCAGGCCGGTCATACGCAGCCTGTTTGTAAGCGTCTGACAGTGTTGACACTTGTATGAAGGTGCATCAGCTTAGACTTTAGCTGGTAGGTTTTGTTGATTCAGCACAATCAATCAGAGAGGGTCTGCTTTGGGCGAAAATCAGAATCCATTCTGCTAGACCCTACAATGTACAGTTAATGATTTTTAACTTAATACACGAAATTTCACCTGGGAATAACATCTTACTGGCACCTTACCTTTGTGCCAGATATAGCCATTAATGCGGTCACAGAAAGCGAGCGTGAGTCACGCGCATCGTGAACAGGACAAAAGGTGCATATACCAGAGCTGATATAGCACCTTGTTGGTAAGAGACAGGATGTGTAATCTGATAAAAATCATTTATTATGCGGAAAATTTTATCGTCCCAGCAATACCCGCCTTGAAAATTCTTTTTTGAGCTCAACGCTGTATGGGGCGTTATAAAAGCTTACCTTCTGAAATTTATCATCGAATTCTTTATTCAGATGTTTATTTACCGTAATTGAACCAAAAACGTTATGGAGTTCGCTTTGCGTTTTTTCACTGATCAGCCAGTTGACAAACAGAGCAGATGCAGCGGGGTGTGCTGAATTTTTAGCTATTACTACAGCGTTGGCACCGGCAGGCATATCAAACCCGGGTACATAAAATTTTATGCGTGATGTCACTGCACCTGTTTTTTTAAGAGTCAGCAGGTGGTCTTCCCACGCAGGTGCCAGAATAAGCTCGCCATCATTGATACGGGTAAGACTGTCTGCCTGCGATTTTGTGAGCGTGATCTTACTTTTATTTTTAATAAACCATTCCCATCCTTTATCCCACTGCTGGAGAACGGCCGGGTCTGCTTTATCAGCTAACTTATGCTCTCCCTGTCCGTGGAGTGTCAGTACTCTCTGTATAAAAGCTTCACCAGCCCCGCCATTTTGCGGATCATTGTATCCAAACAAATTTGGATTGTTGTCGATGAAGCCCTGAAGCTCCTCCAGAGTCTGAGGCAGTTTTTTGTCCTGCATTTGCAGCGGGTCATACGCAAACCCGGTCTGGCTTCCCCAGAATGCAAGGCCATATCCGAGGAAGTCGGTACCATTGACTTGACTATAGCCATTCTGGTATTCAGGAAGCCATGCTACTGGCGAAACGGTATGAGAGTTAAGGACAAGTGGCATCTGGCTCATCGTAAAACCTACTACATCAAGCTTCCCGGTTTCTTTATTTTTTTCAGCAAGAATTTTATTCAGATTCCCGTCTATGGTCGATTCAGGAATGATTACTTTAATACCGTACTCATATTCAAATTCTTTTACAAAATTTCGCCATTGTGGCTTGAGATACCAGACATTAAAGTTAACTGTCCCTTCGTTTTTTGCCTGGGAGACAACCTCGCTCCACGTCATTTCTGAAAGCTGCGCTCCCTTTGCCGCAGAAAAAGAGAGACCAGTAACCGTTATAACGGTAGTTAAAGTTAAAAAGCGTTTCATATTAACCTCTTCATATTAATATTTGCCAGTTGACTCAGCCGCATAATTATCCTTCAGCGCTCTTTCAATGATGATCATAAGGAAGATGTTAGGAATGATGAGTATCATTGATACAACTGCTGCGTCTGGTCTTACAAACGTGTATCCAAGGAAAGAATAAAGTATTGTCGGAATGGTAATAAAATCCGGTGAACCCAGTACATATGAAACGGAAAATTCCTCAAGACTCCTGACGAAACACAGTATCAGAGTAGCAAGAATGGCACTCTTCAGAAAAGGCAGATAAGCATTCCTGAATGTTGCCCACCTGTCCGAACCCAGATCGCGGCTGGCGTCAATCATCTCCTGCGGTACAGCCCGGAAACCGGCGGAAAGTATTCTTATTGCATAAGGCAGTGCGAGGACAGTATGTCCCGTAACGATGCTGATAAAAGGATTTTCGATATCGAGTTGCAAGATCATGGCGCTGAAAAATATGCCGATCAACATACCCGGCATAACGAGGGGGATCAGCGTCAGGATTTCAGCTATCCCTTTTCCTCTGAAAGGTATGCGTCCGAAAGCATAAGCAGTAGGAAGAGCCAGTAACAGACTCAGGGGAGCTACTGTTAACGCTATCGAATAACTGTTGAACATAGCGTCAGGAAGCGATGTCGTCTGCCACATATTTACCCATCTTGTGAAAGAGAGGCTGTCCGGAAATATGTCAGGGAAACTCCAGGGATGTGCAGGGTCAACCATCGACCATATTACCGCCATGCCCACGGGCAGCCCAAGCCATATAAAATTAGCAATGAGAAAAAAAGCTACCGAAACTCTCATGACTACACTGGTCTTTTCTGGACTGTTCACGTTCATTTCAGGTCGCCTTTGCATGTCATGAAAGGTGTTATCATTAACTTAACTGCTATACTGAATAATAGTGAGGTTATCATGATGATCATGGCAATCACGGCAGCGTTATTCCATTCTCCGTACTCCATAGCCGTTGACTGCATCAGTCGCGCAAGTGAATAAACATCATGAGGCCCGGCGACTGAATAAAAAGCAAAGTCACCGATCGCATCAATGAATACAATAATCAATGCCACCTGCACTGCGGGCAGGGTAAGTGGCAGTACAATAGTGATAAACCTCTGCCACTTATTAGCGCCTAAATTTACCGATGCGTTTAAAAGATCATTTTTCACAGTATTCACTGAGCTGCTTATCAGAATCAGCGCAAAGGGCATATTCTTCCATATCTGCAGGACAATGACTCCCGTGCCGAAACTGTCATTCTGCATACGCAGCGGCGCTCTGATAACTTTTGCGGCGAGAAGGAACTCATTAATAACACCATGGAATGAAATAATGTTAATAAATAAAAAGGCTGCAACAAGGCCAGGAATAAACATAGGTATACGCAGTATGGCAATGACACTTTCTTTCATGGGCAGCGGCTTTCTCAGCCATAAAGCAATGGGGTAGGCGAGAATAACGGCCCCCAGGGCTCCGAGAAGTGAAACTTTTAATGAATAAAGAAGTGAGCTCACCAGTACGGGATCGCGAAGCATCCCGGACCAGTACTGAAGTGTAAAATAACTTTCACCCGTCAGGTTAAAATAGCCAATACTCTGCGCTATCAGAACATAGAATGTTGAGCCCATAAGCATAAGGATAGTACCAAGCCCGCTTATCATAAGAAGCCAGGCAAATAACTCCTGCCGTACATTGGTTTTCATATCACAGGCTCCAGAAATACGATGGCATTTTCAGGCAAATAGAAACATGCCTGCCCACCGGTTTTAAAGGAAGGTTTTTTTATAAGTTGCAGCCGCACACCGGTTCCATCGCTTGTGTGCCCCAAAGCCTCGGTATGGTTTCCCATAAAAGCCATACTTTCAACGGTGATGGTAAAGTGATTAGAGTCTTTTCTGCTTTCCGGAATGTATACAGCATCTTCGGGTCGCCAGCATATCCAGCAATGATCGCTTTCAGGTACTCTGGAAGAGCTGACGTAGAAGCCCCCCATTGAAGTGGATACCCTGTAATAGCCGGGTTGTTCTGCCCTGCATATGGTTGCCTGCATAATATTTGCCGCACCAATAAAATCGGCAATAAAGCGGTTTGCCGGCTGATAGTATATTTCTTCAGGTGTGCCTGCCTGCGCAATGTTCCCTGCATTAAGTACCACAATTTTGTCTGACATGGAGAGCGCTTCACTCTGGTCATGCGTCACATAAACTGATGTAAGGTTGTGGCGCTCCTGAAGCTGCTTGATTTCATATCTCACACTTTCACGCAGCTTTGCATCCAGATTGGAAAGAGGTTCATCAAAAAGCATGACGTGAGGCTTTGTTACCATGGCTCTCGCGATCGCAACTCTTTGCTGTTGCCCGCCTGAAAGCTGAGAAGGCATTTTGTGTCTTTGTGATCCGAGGCCCATCTGTTTCAGCACGGTATTCACCGTAGCTTTCTGTTCGCCAGGGGGGATCCTCTTCTGCTTCAGCCCATAAGCAATATTGTGAACAACATTCAGATGAGGGAATAAAGCGTAAGACTGGAAACACATCGCAGTGCTTCGCTTCTCCGGGGGTAGTGTATTAATTGCCTGACCGTTCAGAATGATGTTTCCACTGTCTGGGGTAACGAATCCCGCAATCATCTTCAGAAGGGTTGTTTTACCGCATCCGCTGGGTCCCAGCAGGGTGACAAACTCCCCTTCTTCAACATCGAAAGAGATCTCTCTCGCTGCATAGTACTCGTCAAAACGCTTTGTAATTTTTTCAAGTCTCAGTTTAGCCATCATGCAGTCCCTAATTATCATCACGATTAACTTTAATGTTTAAACATTAAAATTTTGTGACAGTGAATTACTTGAGGATATCCCTCATTAAGAAAACTGTATATATATGATTTTATTAAATAAAAAAATAAATTAGATTTTCGCTGCTTTTTTTATTAAGTTTAGATAACATACTTAATAGCGAAGGATAATACTTTTTCTCAAAGGTGCTGAACGTGTTCAACTTCCATCAGGCCAGTAAAGGGGTCGTACTGGCGAACGGCCATCGTGGATACTCCAGTAAGTATCCTGAAAATACGCTTTTGGCATTTGAAGGCGCACGCCTGGCTGGAATGTCGAGTATTGAACTCGATGTGCACATGACTAAGGATGAGAAAATGGTGGTTATTCATGATTACCGCATTGACAGAGTATCGGATGGCTCTGGTTATGTGGCAAATATGACTCTCGACGAACTGAGAACGTATGACTTTGGCGTCAGCGTTTCCTCCGAAGAAGGAAAGGCTGCTATACCGCTACTGGATGACATCTTTGACTGGGCGATCAGGCACGATATGGGTCTTGTCGTAGAGATAAAACAGCGCTGTCGTCTTGACCGCTTTATTGAAAGATTCACCCAACTGGTGAACACCAGTACAGGCATTATCGAAAGAATGCAGTTACTGGGGTTTAACCATGTACTGCTTAATCAGGTCAGGGACAGTGTTCCGGGTCTGAAGATTCAGACAGTCTCACTTGAACGCTATAAAAATCAGCTTGAAGCTATTCTCGGTTCGGGTGCTGATTGTGTTTGTCTTGAATATGAACATACACATATAGACGATCTGAAGGCCTATAAGCAGGCGGGATTAGGTGTACGCCTTTACCTTACTCCGGGCAAGCTCGGTCTCGATACGCTGGAGTACTACCGTTTTAAGTTCGGGCATGATGTCCGCAGCGAGATACTGTTCTGGATGAAGGAAGGTCTGATTGACATGGTCAGCCATGATGACGTCCTGTATGTCAAAAGACTCATCAAAGACGCCGGGTTAAAATGTGCTTAACCATTTGATGCCCGTATATAGGAATTATCATGAATTTAGTCAGTGCACCTTTAGAACTGAGCGCGACGCAGCGTAACCTGATCGACCTGATCAGGAATCATGGCACCGTTACACGGGCCGAGCTCAGTCGTCTCTCAGGACTGACTCCGGGAGCTATAACACAGCAGTGTCGTGAACTCATTTTTACCGGTCTGATCATCGAGGGTGAGCCTGTACATGATGGCAAGCGTGGTCAGCCTTCTTTACCCCTGCGCCTGAATCCAGGAGGGGCCTGCTCTATAGGCGTTTCCTTCAGTCCTGGGTTTATTGACATTGCCGTCGTTGACCTTAGCGGAAAACCGCTCATACAGGTTTCAGAAAAACATACTGAAAACCGTGAAATATCCCATACGGTCAATCAGGTCATACAGATGGTTGCCGGTGCACTTAAAAAGAAACGTTTAAGTAACTCACGAATACTGGGCATTGGATATGCCGTTCCGGGATTCCTGAAAAAAGACGGCCGTAAAAGACAGACAGTAGCATGGCTTGATACCTGGAGGGAGGTTGACCTCCAGGCAGTCTTTGCAGCAGCGTTACCTTACCCGACCTGGGTAGAAAACATCGTAAATGCTTCTGTCATTGCCGAATATTACTCCGGTAATCACAGTAACATTTCTGACCTGGTCCTTATTGACCTGGGTTACGGAATTGCTGCAGGCATTATTGCTGACAATAAGCTTCTGAGTGGGGGGTTTTCGAATGCCGGAGAACTTGGAATGAGTTTCCCACTCGAACTGCCAAGGCCTTCTTATAAAGATTTGCTTATCACTCTGGAGAAGGCCGGTCTGGATCCCGATGAACTTGATGGCCTTGCTGGCAGCGGGAATAAGGTTATTGAGTGCTGGATAGCGCGTGTCAGTGAACAACTCGAACCCATTATATTCAGCTGTATCCAGTGGCTGGATCCTGAAGTTATCACGCTGGGTGGCGCGATGCCTAAAAAAATCGTCGGCCGGCTGGTGAAGGAGCTCAGGCTGAGAGTCAGCGGACGATTAGAGCCGTTACGGTCATCAGCACAAATTGAAGCTTCTGCTTTCAGTAAAGAGGGTGCGTCACGCGGGGCAGCAATGCTGCCCTTATATTACACACTGAATATAAAAAAGTAGCAGTGCCGGATTAGTTTTACTCTGGTGTAAAGGGTACGCCGGCCCGTATATCAGTAAAAGAGGATGGGATATGTCACGTGATTTTGTCAGTTACGCCCCGGATGTGGGAAGAAAATTTTCATCCTCCGGGTGTCCTTTACCTTTTGCGGGTAATACGTTTCTTGGCCACCTTGAACAGCAGGGGGAAGGATTTAAGACTTTTGATACAATACTTAATGTATACAGAGCACTGCCGGAAACCAGTTTTTTCAGGAAAATGGCGGCCCTTCCATCCAGCAGTTACCACATTACGCTTTTTACCGGTGTAAACGAGTGCGATCGTCATTCAGGCCCATGGCCAGCCGGTATATCTCGTGAGCTGGCGCTGGACGAGCTTAACAGATGTTTTCTGGATAAACTTAATTTACGTCAGCCAGGCCTGTCTGAATCCTTTGATTTCATGGTGGACTCAGACGCACCATTGCCAGGAAAAAATGATAATTTTTTCATCCCACTAAAACCGGCCGATCAGACCACATACAACCGTCTTCAGAAAATAAGAGGTGAGTTGTCAGAAATAACGGGTATTCGTCGTGACGATCATTACTCCTATCAGTACCATATTACGCTGGGGTATCTTCTGGAGACGCTTGATGGAGCGGAAAAACTGGAATACAGGGACAAAAGTATGGAGTGGAGAGAAATGATCTCGAAGGCTGGCAAAATTATCATTCGGGAATTTGAGTTCTGTACATTACGAGACATGTACTCATTCCGCAGAATTTGCACAATTTAGCAATATTATCAACTCTCTAACAGGACCGCTTTAAGATGATCTGATATAGAGATGCCCGGTTGAGAAAGTTGAAGAAGTATCTTCCAATGTCGCTTCTGAAAAATTAAGTTTTCTGGGAAGGAGAAACAAATGAGGTGGCTTTCTTTAATCAGGCCTGTCTTAATTTTGTCTGGGAGCGCAGGCTCTCCAGTCGGTAATCTTATACTTAACAAATGTGATCAGATTGCTTCAGATATTGCTGCATCATGGGTAGGGATATCGCAGGATGAACTGCTGATTGCATGGGGTACGCCGCAATATAGACTGAATCGGAGTGCCGGATGTAGCACACTGACTTACCTGTATAACAGGCCTGTAAATGAATATGGTTTAACAACGCGCAATCATATGCCGGATTATGAAACCTGTGCCCATGTTTTTTTTGTCGAGCAGGGCATACTAACAAAATGGCTTTCGACAGGTGGTCTTTCTAACAAAAGGCAGAAAATTGGACTGCAGTAATACAGCCGGCATATGAATCAGCGATTCATTTTATACTTTGCAAATCTGTCGCTGTATTACTGAAAAAATGTGTCTTTAATTAAGGGGCCGCTCAACGATTTTAACATTGAGCCGTCACAAAGCTGCGCGGCGTCATAGAAAAATGCATGTAGAGATGTGGAGTACTAACGATGCTAGGAAACTTTTTATTTTATTGGATTCAGCCTGAGCAATATTAAACCCCTTGGTTAAAGGGGTGTTATGTTGAAAAGTAACTGAAACTATGAAAATAAAACATCTTAATTTATAAATAATGACTTAAGGGAAATCATATGCGGTGCATTTATTTAATTATTTCTGTATTAATACTGACTGGATGTGCAGGCTCTCCACTCGGCAACCTGATTTTTAATAAACGTTATCAGACCAGTTCGGATATCGCTGCATCATGGGTCGGGTCGTCGGCAGACGAACTTGTAATGGCGTGGGGACCGCCTCAAAACAGCCAGGCTCTGAGTAACGGAAGCAGCATACTTGATTACCAGTATAACTGGATTGTAAATGGATCCGATTCAAGTATGTGGAACTATATTCCTGAATATGCAAACTGTGATAAGCGATTTCTGGTTGAGCAAGGGATAATAACAAGATGGTATTCATCAGGTGGCTGTCCAAAAAGACCTGAAGGTGCAAAATTGATTGATGGAAGTATACCGGTACCAAAACCAACTCTTTAGTAAGTTTTGCGCTTACCTGGATTTAATATGGGGAAAGCTTACATAATCCGGCATTTACTGGGAGAATTTCAGTTAAAAACGGGCTTTTCAGTATAAGAAAAAACTTTGACAAAACTTCGGTGGAAATTGTCATAAAAATCCAATCAACTCAGGAAATATCATAAGGTCAATATTATGAAGATTTATGTGGTAGCAATTGCATTTATGCTATTCGTTTCAGGATGCAGCTCCTTCAGCGGTGAGGATAAGTTTACCCGGAGTTATGTTTCAGCTCACATCACGCCTAATAAAACAACGGAATCTGAAGTTAAGACTCTCTATGGCACACCAGACAGACAGACATCACATTCAGACGGTAGTTACGTATGGTCGTTTAATAAGGATGGTAACATGAGTTCGCTTTCAAAAGCGCTTTCATACATTCCCGGAACCTCAGCACTAAGCGGCACCATGACTAGTGCGACTATAGCACAGAACACCAAGGATGATATAAGTTCTGTTTCTGATAAAGTAACCGGAAATTCAGAGCATCGTAGCGACTCTTTGACAATTTACTTTACCAAAAACAAAGTTGTTTCCGACTGGATTATGTAATTAATTCATGAGCGAGCTGAGGAAATAAAATCATTCCTGACTAATTAGTTTTATTTTTTGATTCTCAGCCGCTCGCATCCGCCCCGTTTTTCCGCCAGAAACCTTACCGTTATCTGGCGGGAGCGAAAATAGTAAAGCTAACTTTGGCTGGCGATGTAGGGATTCGGCATGGACGGTATTTGTCATGACTGGAAATAAAATATACTGCATAACTTCTGGGTTCAGGATTATAAAATAACCTGTCATCAGTTTTTTTAACAGTGCACATTAACAAAATGGTCTTCGCCAGGTGGCAACCCTAACAATAAGGGAAATGAAATAAGGGCACCCTGACAGGCCATGAATCAAGAATTTATTACCACTTTTTAATATACGGTGCTGTTTTTTTGAGTGGGTCTAGTTTTATGAAGGCCTTAAAAAATGTGTAAACGGATTAATAAAATAGCTGTTACTATTTCAGCTGCCTGGCTGCTAGCAGGATGTTCTACCCTGGCTCCGGAGCGGACGGCAGCAGAAAATCTGATGGGAAAAATATCAATGAAGCCTACAGGGTTTTCGGTAATCGATTGTTTGTTAGTACAGGAACAAGTGTAAGTACGTAAAGTAAATTTTACGGACATAATTTTTATCAGTTTTATTTTAAGGGGCTTGAATACGATCAGGAAAAGTTCAACGGTTCTTATATGGATACATCACAAGGCCGTCCGATTCTGGTTAATCAGTTCGAAACACAACATGTGCAGGAGTCATGTAAAGTTGGATTCTGGGCTGATCCGAAAACGAACATAATCGATTACTACGAAGTCAAAGGTAACTGTGGATTGGGAGGCTGGTAATTCGGTACAACCGGCATATTACATTATTGGGGAATAAACTGACCAGAATACCTTCTGGGAATTAAATAAAAACCTTTACTTAAAAGAGATACTCATATCAACAGTATTGACTTTTTATCGATGTACTAACTATTTTCTAACATGTTGCTGTTAGAATATTGGTAATTAACAAATAAAATTTTGCCTGAACAATCTGGAGTTAAAATCATGAAAAAAATTATCTGTATTTCAGCTGTTTCTTTTCTTTTAAGTGCGTGTACTACGATGTCTCCTGATCTCGCAATCCCGATACTACAGGCTGATACTTCTAAAATGTTAGGCCTGGGGTCTTCCGATGAGATAACTGTGACTAATGTTTCCATGTCTAAGCCTGATGCGCTCGGGTCTCAGGTGATATCGTATCGCGCAACTACTGATAAGGGGCGTATTTTAGACTGTGAAGCCCACGTGATTCCTGGTCTTCCGTTACAGGAGCCAACTGTAAGCACGCCTACGTGTAAACCGGTTAAGACCTATAACAAATAAAATCAGTACGTTATAAATTTTCAGTAAACGCCCGGGGCAGTTCATAGTGAAGGACTTGCAGTGGATTAGCCGCAAGTAAACAGCATGCCATATGCGATTTTATTTTACCCAGTACAGGCAATGTGTGCGGGGGCCCCGCGCTTTTACGATCAAATATTCCCTACATCAGGGACCTGCCCGGAAGAACACTATGAACAGACATGAAGTTACATCTGCGCTTTTCAGAAGCGCGGGATGCGACGCGACTACGGGCGTGCAGGCGCTGGCTTGCCGTACCGGCAAAGGTTTACCAGGCGTTCTGTGCGGCCGCAGACAGCGATACTTTTTTCAGAACCAGTATCGATGGTTGCTACTTATCTGATGTGCGGTGATAGCAGCTTTGACGACGTCTGCATCGTCAAACGCTCACTGCTGGCCATCGGCTGCGGGTACTTAATTAGGTAATGTCCGCTTCTGGCACAGAGCGGACATCGGCTCCGTCCCGGGTCTGGGATATGCCGCAAGAGAGCGTTAGTCACACACAGAGTTCATCGGGCAGTCATCTGATAAAGAAAAGGGTTCAGACTTCAAAACACTCAGGTTCAAACCGCACCCGATTTCCCCGCCCTCGTTCTCTAATCCCACATCCCAGCTTTACCATCAAACGGACAACCCAGGGACAAATCAGGACAACAGACGGCAAGCGTATAGAACACACTAACGCTCTCTGCTATTCATGACGTTAAATCACGTCTGTTGAGAGAGAAAAGATGAACTTTTATCGCAGTAAAGCATTTACCGGCTCTAAAGCCTGGGATGCTCAACACATTGCCAGCTTCGATAATATCAGCGTGAAACTTCACTGGACCGATCAGCCTTATAAATGGCACATCAATGATGGACAGGAGGTTTTTGCTGTCATGGATGGGTGTGTTGAGATGCAATACAAAGAAAACGGTAAAATCAAAAGCAGAGCACTCACCGCAGGTGATATTTTCTATGCCAGCGAAGGTATAGAACATATTGCGCGTCCGCAAGGTGTCGCCCGCGTGCTGGTCATTGAAAAAGAGGGATCGGTTTAACGAAGGTCTGATCCGTTAACCGGTAAAGCCGGAGGTCAGTGTCCGCTTTGGCCATCAGTAATACCAGCCAGCTACCTGTGAACGGGATAATCCTGCAGGAACCGGCAGACCAGACCTTTATTTGCCAGGGGCAGGCTGTCGATGTCTTATCCAGCCTGCCAGATCCATAAACCTCAGGCCGCGCGCACCTGCGGCATCGCAATATCTGCGCTGATACGAGCACCGTCGGCATCAAACACCATGCAGTGGTGCGGATGGAAGCTGGGCCGCAGCGTCTGATAAGGGCGGAAATGCACATCGCCCGGCAGGAGCATCTTAAAGCCGTCGTGGCCGTGGCTCTGACCAAACAGATACGTATTATTGCCGAGCCGTTCCACGACCTCGCAGTGGAAGTCGATATTCAGGGGTGCATCGCCGTTGATCTGCAACTGTTCCGGCCGGATACCCAGAGTGATCTCATCTCCGGGCTGCAGCGGGCTGATAGGTGAGGGGAGTTGCAGCCGGTGTTCGCCGTCATTGATCAGAGCGACCAGCCCGCCAGGGCCACACTGCTCTACGCGCCCGGGCAGGAAGTTCATCTTCGGCGAGCCGATAAAACCCGCTACGAAGCGGTTAATCGGATTGTAGTAGAGTTCCATCGGCGAACCGACCTGTTCCACCTTGCCGTAGTTCATCACCACAATCTTGTCGGCCAGCGTCATCGCCTCCGTCTGATCGTGCGTCACATAAACCATGGTGGTTTTCAGCTCCTGATGGAGCTTAGCAATGTGCAGCCGCATATCGACACGCAGCTCTGCATCCAGGTTCGACAGTGGCTCATCAAACATAAACACCCGGGGATTACGCACAATGGCGCGACCAATGGCGACACGCTGACGCTGTCCGCCGGAAAGCTGTTTAGGTTTACGATCCAGCAGGTGCGCCAGCTGAAGCGTCTTCGCCACCATCTCCACCTGATGCTGAATCTGCGCTTTGGGTAGCCCGTTCACTTTCAGTCCGTAGCCAATATTCTCCGCTACCGTCATATGGGGATAGAGCGCGTAAGACTGAAACACCATCGCCACGCCGCGGTGCGAGGGCGCTACATCATTCATCACCTCATCGCCAATCAGAATCTCACCGTCACTGATCTCTTCCAGCCCGGCAATCAACCGCAGCAGCGTGGATTTTCCGCAGCCTGACGGACCGACGAATACTGCAAACTCACCAGCTTCGATATCGAGTGCGATACTTTTCAGCGTTTCTGTTTTACCAAAGCGTTTGGTGACATTTCTCAATCTGATGCTGGACATGCTGAACCTCATGGCAAGGAATTTGGCGGCTTAAATGTATGACGTATAACAGTTGGTCGGTTTCCACGTCAGCCCTGATGGTGCCTGCGTTGACTATAACGTTCCGTCAGAGTAGGTCCTATCGCTGTTTTTGATTTCTGTAATAGCGATCACACATTGGTGCGAACGGGCTGGAGCACGTTACGCATTCCGCGTAGCGTAGGGCACAAATGCGATACGTTATTCACGTATAGATGACCGATTAATCCCTGTTCAGCATGTGCCTGAAAAAAGAACAACAGCAAGTGACAGCTAAAAATGTCATACCTTCACACGAGGCCGGTAATGAAAATCAAAATCAGCGTAACGCTACTCCTGTCAGCAATGATGCTTAGTCAATCCGTCTGGGCCGCTCAGCAACTCACCGTCTGGGAAGACATTAAGAAATCGGACGGCATCAAAACGGCGATCGCCGATTTTCAGAAACAGTTCGGCGTAGAAGTGAAAGTACAGGAGATGCCGTTTGCGCAGCAGATTGAGAAGCTGCGTCTGGATGGTCCGGCAGGTATCGGCCCGGATGTGCTGGTGATCCCCAACGACCAGCTCGGCAGTGCGGTGGTGCAGGGCTTGCTGGCTCCGCTGAAAATCGATGCGGCAGAGCAGAGCGCTTATACGCCTTCGGCAATGGCCGCGTTCACACAGAATAACGTGGTCTACGGCGTTCCTAAGGCGGTTGAAACCCTGGTGCTAATCTACAACAAAGATCTGCTGCCCGCGCCGCTGAAAACCCTGGATGAGTATCGCGCGTTCTCGCATAAGCAGCGCGAGGCAAAACAGTATGGCCTGCTGGCGAAGTTCGACCAGATTTACTACAGCTGGGGCGTGATGGCACCCATGGGGTCTTACATTTTTGGTAAAGACGCAAAAGGCGTGATTAACACTCAGGATATCGGGCTGAACACCCCAGGCAGCGTGGAGGCGGTGACGTACCTGAAGCGCTTCTTCAGCGAAGGATTGCTGCCTG
Source organism: Pantoea sp. F_5 (assembly GCF_008631595.1). Taxonomy (NCBI): domain Bacteria; kingdom Pseudomonadati; phylum Pseudomonadota; class Gammaproteobacteria; order Enterobacterales; family Erwiniaceae; genus Pantoea; species Pantoea sp. F_5. Next base: position 85,646 of record NZ_VWUO01000016.1, on the reverse strand, counting down.
GCGGCATCATGGGCGACAACGGCCTTAACGCTATCGACTCGCTGTTTACCGAGAAGAAAGCGGCGGCGGTGATCAACGGGCCGTGGGCGTTCCAGCCTTATCAGGCGGCCGGGATCAATTACGGCGTGGCACCCCTGCCGCTACTGCCAAACGGCAAGCCGATGAGTTCCTTCCTGGGCGTTAAAGGCTATGTGGTATCGACCTGGAGCAAAGATCAGGCGCTGGCACAGAAGTTCCTTACCTTCATCAACCAGCCGCAGTACGTGAAAGCGCGCTATCAGAAAACCCAGGAGATTCCGCCTGTTACTGTGCTGATGAACGATCCGATTATCAAAGATGATGAGAAAGCCAACGCGGTCGCGGTGCAGGCGGCGCGAGCCTCAGCCATGCCAGGCGTGCCGGAGATGCAGGAAGTGTGGGGTCCGGCCAATGCGGCGCTGGAGCTGAGCGTTTCCGGCAAGCAGGAGCCAAAAGCGGCACTGGATAACGCGGTGAAACAGATCAGCATGCAGATTGAAGCGATGCAGGCCAGCAACCAGTAATGCCGGTTCACGGGATAACCGTACAGGATAAGGATCAGAGTGTGGCTATATCTTCCGATGAACATCTGGTGACCGCTAAGCGTCCGTGTCGACATGCGACGACCGGTGCGTTGCTGGCACTGCTGCCTGGCTTCGGCCAGTTTTATCACCGCCAGTGGGCGAAAGGCCTGTGCTTTCTGATTCTGCTCAGCAGTTTTACCGGCGTCTTCCACGATTTTCTGCGTGAGGGATTCTGGGGGCTATACACGCTGGGTGAATCGGTGCCGCGCGATAACTCCATTTTCCTGCTGGCGGAGGGAATTATCAGCGTGCTGATCGCCGCCTTTGGCGTGGCAATCTGGGGATTGTCGGTGCGCGATGCCTGGGTCAATGGCGTTAAGCGCGACAGGGGGCAGCAGCTTAACAGCGTGCGTCAGCAGTATCAGCTGCTGCTGCGCGACGGCTTCCCCTACCTGATGATTTCGCCGGGCTTTATTCTGCTGGTGTTCGTGGTGGTGTTTCCGATTCTGTTTGGTTTTGCCATCGCCTTCACCAACTACAACCTCTATCACACGCCGCCGGCGAAGCTGGTGGACTGGGTAGGATTCAAAAACTTCATCAACATTTTCACGCTGTCGATCTGGCGTTCCACCTTCTTCGATGTGCTGCAGTGGACGGTGGTCTGGACGCTGCTGGCGACCACGCTGCAGTGCACCGTCGGCGTGATGCTGGCGATTCTGGTCAATCAGAAAGACCTGCGCTTTAAACCGCTGATCCGCACTATCTTTATCCTGCCGTGGGCGGTGCCGGGTTTTGTCACCATTCTGGTGTTTGCCGGGATGTTCAACGACAGCTTTGGGGTGATTAACAATGCGATTCTCGACTTCTTTGGCATCGCACCGAAAGCCTGGATGACCGATCCGTTCTGGACCAAAACCGCGCTGATTATGATGCAGACCTGGCTCGGCTTCCCGTTTGTCTTTGCGATGACCACCGGGGTGCTGCAGGCGATTCCGGACGACCTCTATGAGGCGGCAATCATGGATGGTGCCAGCGCCTGGACGCGGCTGAAAACCATCACGCTGCCGCTGGTGCTTTACGCCATTGCGCCGATCATCATTACGCAATACACCTTCAACTTTAATAATTTCAACATCATTTATCTGTTTAACAACGGTGGTCCGGCGGTGGCGGGATCGAATGCCGGAGGCACCGATATTCTGGTGTCATGGATCTACAAGCTCACCATGTCGTCGTCGCAATATGCTATCGCCGCCACGATCACCATTCTGCTGTCGATTTTCGTGGTAGGTCTGGCGCTGTGGCAGTTCCGCGCGACCCGGTCGTTTAAACAAGATGAGATGGCGTAAGGGAGCAGTTATGGCGAAGTCCGGCAGTATTAAACGCGAAAGGTGGATACGCCTGTCGCTGACCTGGCTGGTGGTGCTGGCCGTCTCGACCATCATCATTTATCCGCTGGTCTGGACGGTAGGGGCATCACTGAATGCGGGCAACAGTCTGCTCAGCAGTTCGATCATTCCGGAGAATGCATCGCTTCAGCATTATCGCGACCTGTTCAACGGTACGGTGCCTTACCTGACCTGGTACTGGAATTCGATGAAAATCAGTTTCCTGACCATGGTGCTGACGTTAATCAGCGTCAGCTGTACCGCTTACGCCTTTTCCCGTTTTCGGTTTAAGGGACGGCAGAACGGACTGATGCTGTTTCTGCTGTTGCAGATGATCCCGCAGTTTTCGGCGCTGATCGCGATCTTCGTCCTGTCGCAACTGCTGGGATTGATTAACAGCCACCTGGCGCTGGTGCTGATCTATGTCGGCGGGATGATCCCGATGAATACGTATCTGATGAAGGGCTATCTCGACTCGATTCCCAAAGATCTGGATGAGTCAGCGCGCATGGATGGCGCGGGCAACTTCCGCATCTTTGTTGAGATCATTATGCCGCTGTCGAAGCCGATTCTGGCGGTCGTTGCGCTGTTTTCATTCACGGGGCCGCTGGGCGATTTCATTCTCTCCAGCACCATTCTGCGCACGCCGGAACAGTTCACGCTGCCGATTGGTCTCTACAACCTGGTGTCGCAAAAAATGGGTGCCAGTTACACCACCTATGCGGCGGGAGCTGTGCTGATCGCTGTCCCGGTAGCCGTGTTTTATCTGGCTCTGCAGAAATACTTCGTCTCTGGCCTGGCTTCAGGCAGTACTAAAGGATAAATCATGACGCCCAAAACATTGATTCTCGCCCTGGCGCTGGCCTGGGCGACGCCGCTGCTCGCCGCCGATCAGCCTGTCATCGCCTCTGCCGGGCCGTGGCCCGCCGATTTTATCAAAGGTGCGGACATCTCTTCACTGGCAGAACTCGAGAAGCAGGGCGCGAAATTCTACAACGCGGATAACCAGCAGCAGGATGCTATCGCCATTCTGAAAGCCAGCGGCATTAACACTATCCGGCTGCGGCTATGGGTCGATCCCACTGACGGTAGCGGCCAGACCTACGGCGGTGGCGGCAATGACCTGACGACCACACTGGCGCTGGCGAAGCGCGTGAAAGCGGCGGGACTTAAGCTGCTGCTGGATATTCACTACAGCGACTTCTGGACCGATCCTGGCAAGCAGTTCAAGCCCAAAGCCTGGCAGTCACTGACCTTTCCGCAGCTGGAAACGCGTGTGCATGACTATACCCGAGACACCATCAGCCGCTTTAAAGCGGAGGGCGTTATGCCGGATATCGTGCAGATTGGCAACGAACTTAACGGCGGCATGCTCTGGCCTGAAGGCAAGAGCTGGGGACAGAACGGCGGCGAGTTTGATCGGCTGGCGGGCCTGCTGAAGGCGGGTATCAGCGGGTTGCGCGAGAACCTTAGCGATCCGCATCAGGTGAAGATCATGCTGCATCTGGCTGAGGGGACTAAAAACGATACGTTCCGCTGGTGGTTCGATGAAATCATTAAGCGTGATGTGCCGTTCGATGTAATTGGTCTGTCGATGTACACCTACTGGAACGGCCCCATCAGCGCCCTGAAAGCCAACATGGATGATATCTCCCGGCGCTATGACAAAGACGTGATGGTGGTGGAAGCCGCCTATGGCTACACGCTGGAAAACTGTGACAGTGCTGAGAACAGTTTCCAGGCCAAAGAGGAGCAGGCAGGCGGCTATCCCGGCACGGTCGCGGGGCAGGCGGCCTATCTGCATGACCTGATTAAAGCGGTGCTGGCGGTGCCGGACCATCGCGGCAAGGGCGTAGTCTACTGGGAACCGGCGTGGATCCCCGCGCCCGGTAATACCTGGGCTACGCCCGTCGGCATGAAATATATCCACGACGAATGGAAACAGGGTAACGCCCGCGAGAATCAGGCGCTGTTTGACTGTCACGGCAAGGCGCTGCCTTCGCTACAGGTTTTTCATTAACTATCAGCACTCACGCTGATCTTTTCCTCTGAGGAACAGGTATGAATAAATTTCCCCCGCTGAGCGCCCGGGTTAACCGGCTGCTGCATGGTGCTGACTACAATCCGGAACAGTGGGCGCACCAGCCGGGCATTATTGATGACGACGTCGCGATGATGAAGCAGGCGAACTGCAACGTGATGTCGGTAGGTATTTTCAGCTGGGCGAAGCTGGAGCCGGAAGAGGGACGCTATGAGTTTGGCTGGCTGGATGAGGTGATCGATACGCTCTGGCTGCAGGGGATTTCCGTGTTTCTCGCCACACCGAGCGGGGCCAGGCCTGCCTGGATGTCGCAGGCGTATCCTGACGTTCTGCGCGTGGGACGCGATCGCGTGCCCGCCCTGCACGGTGGTCGCCATAATCACTGTATGAGCTCGCCAGTTTATCGCCAGAAAGTACAGGCGATAAACACCAGACTGGCCGCGCGTTACGCGCATCATCCGGCGGTGGTCGGCTGGCATATCTCTAATGAGTATGGCGGGGAGTGTCATTGCGATCGCTGTCAGCAGGCTTTTCGCGGCTGGCTGCAGCGTCGCTATGAGACGCTGGAGAAGCTGAATCTCGCCTGGTGGAGTGATTTCTGGAGTCACACCTATACAGACTGGTCACAGATTGTGTCGCCTGCTCCGCAGGGCGAGATGTCGATTCATGGTCTGAATCTGGACTGGCGGCGATTTATGACCGATCAGGTGACTGACTTCTGTCGTGAGGAGATTAAGCCTCTGAAACAGGCGAATCCCGATCTGCCCGCGACCACCAATTTTATGGAGTATTTCTACGACTACGATTACTGGAAGCTGGCATCGGCGCTCGATTTTATTTCCTGGGACAGCTACCCGATGTGGCACAACGAGAAGGATGAGACCACGCTCGCCTGTTACACCGCGATGTATCACGATTTGATGCGCACCCTGAAACAGGGCAAGCCGTTTGTATTAATGGAGTCGACGCCTGGCTCAACGAACTGGCAGCCGACCAGTAAGTTGAAGAAGCCGGGAATGCATATTCTCTCTTCACTGCAGGCAGTGGCGCATGGTGCGGACGCGGTGCAGTATTTCCAGTGGCGCAAAAGTCGGGGGTCGGTCGAGAAGTTTCACGGCGCGGTGGTCGATCATGTCGGTCATATAGATACGCGAACCGGGCGTGAAGTGAGTGAGCTGGGCCGGATGCTGGCGGCGATGACGCCGGTGATGGGCAGTCGGGTTGAGGCGCGCGTCGCGATTATTTTCGACTGGGAAAGTCGCTGGGCGATGGATAACGCACAGGGTCCACGCAATCTTGGTCTGCATTATGAGCGTACGGTAAACGAGCATTACCGCGCGTTCTGGGAGCAGGGTGTTGCGGTAGAGGTGATAAACGGCGATAGCGATCTCAGCGGTTACGATCTGGTGATAGCGCCGATGCTCTATATGGTGCGCGACGGTTTTGCGGCGCGGGTTGAGCAGCATGTTGAGCGGGGCGGGCATTTCGTCGCCAGCTACTGGAGCGGTATCGTGAATGAGAGCGATCTCTGTTATCTGGGAGGATTTCCGGGGCCGCTGCGACCGCTGCTCGGCATCTGGTCAGAAGAGATCGATAGTCTGACGGATGAGGAGTTTAACGGGGTGCGCGGGGTGCGCGGTAATGAGCTGGGTCTGAGCGGGCCCTATCAGGCGCGGGAGCTTTGCGAGCATATTCATCTGGAAGGGGCCACGGCGCTGGCCAGTTACGAGAGTGATTTTTATGCCGGAACCCCGGCGGTGACGGTGAATCGGTTCGGTCAGGGTAAAGCCTGGTATATCGCGTCGCGTAATGATCTGCCGTTCCATCGGGATTTTTATGGTGCGCTGATTAAGCAACTTGGGTTACCGCGTGCGCTGTCGACTGATCTTCCGCCTGGTGTAGTCGTTCAGCGGCGAACTGATGGTGAACAGGCGTTTCTGTTTGTGCAGAACTTTACCGGTCAGACGCAGCAGGTGTCGTTGCCAGCAGGGCTGCGTGATTTGATTGATGGCTCGGGTGTGGGGGAATCGCTGACGCTTGGGCCGTGGGGATGTCGGGTTCTGAGTGGGCCGCTGCAGCAGGGAGCGGTTTAACCGGAGGCAGCAAGCGGTCAGGGGAAAATTTAGTGGCGGTGGCAGGCAGTCTGAGCCCAGGCTCAGGGGGCCCGTGCCTTGCGCAAAGACGCAAAAGACGGCACCCTTGCCCGCTCAACACGGTCAATTACGCACCTCATCCCTGAGATGCACCCGTAAACGGGCCAACGCGTTGCGTTGTTCAAAAACGCCCCCGGCGTTTTTATCCGGGCGGCGTGGCGCGTTGCTATAGGCATACGCCCCATCGCTTATGGCTCGGGAGCTGTCTGTAGGAAGGTCTGCCTATACTATAAATGATGATAGGGAGCAGGTCTGGTTGCGTTCGCTGGTAGTCTGAGTAAAGGCTCAGGGGGCATATGCCTTGCGCAAAGACGCAAAAGACGGCATCCCTGCCTGCTCGACACGGGCAATGACGCACCTCATCCCTGAGGTGCGCCCGTAAACGGGCCAACGCGTTGCGTTGTTCAAAAACGCTCCCGGCGTTTTTATCCGGGCGGCGTGACGCTTTGCTACAGGCATATGCCCCCATCGCTTTTGAGATCGGGCATTGTCTGTTGGAAGAGCTGGGTTTTACTGTTGATGTAGGGCAGGTTTTTTAGAGGCTGAACGCAGGAGTTGTGTGTGCTTTGTGAGCAGCCAAGGGCATGTATCCCTCGTTTTCATTTATCAGTCGTGAGTGGCGGGCAGTTGCCCGCCTTTTTATCCTCTGAAGGAGAACCACATGTTGAGTCTCAAATCGTTTAAGCAATATTTCAGCCGGCAGCCGCTGACGGTGGAAGAGCTTGAGGTAGACAGCGCGCTACTGGAGCGTCTGGTGAACTGTTTTGGCGGACGTGACAATATTCAGCAGGTGGACGCCTGTTTAACCCGGCTGCGGGTGAAGGTGACATCGCTTAAAGCGGTGGATACGGCGGGATTGCAGAAAGCGGGAGCGATTGGTGTAGTGATCCTGGGACATGAGGTTCATGCGATCTTTGGTAAACAGTCCGACCAGCTGCGTCAGTTGCTGGAAGAACGTTTCTTTAAACCGGAGTAACAGCCGCCCGGGAAATACGAATAAAAAAATGGATAACCGTCGCCGGTTATCCAGATAAGCCCCTGCATAAGAGCCTAAAAATGATCACAATGAGGAGATAGCGCGGTTACCACCAGGCTTCGACCTGTACGCCGAAGTTCCAGGTATTATTACTGGTGTTGTCTTTGAAGCTGTGTCCATCCTCTGAGTCATTCAGGTAAGAGGCAAACAGTCGAAGTTCCGGACGAGACATAAATTCGGGACCGGCTGCCAGACCCAGCGCCAGCGTATATTTCTGTCCCGCCGCTTTATAGTCACTGCCCACTTTGTTTTCATCTTTCTGCCAGAAACTACCGACTTCACCGATGCCGCGAACATACTGCGTAAACTGATACTGACCACGACCCACCAGCGACAGCAGGGTACTTTTGCTGGTCTGCGCGGTGATATCGTCCGCCGAGCCCCAGGTAAAGACCTGGTTCAGGGAGAATTTATCGGTGATTGGGAGCAGACCGGTGTTAATCAAGCGGTAGCCTGTGGCGTTTTGAGTATCATTCCACATGTCATACCAGCCGCCGCCCTGTGAAATCATGTTCTGCGCCAGACCTTTGTTGGCGTACTGGAACACCAGCTTCTGGTAGCCGCCCCACATGTCCTGACTGATTTCACTGGTGAGCATGACGCCGTTATCTGCGTCATAAAGGCCACCATATTCTTTCTGTTTGTTGGTGGTGTTTGGCATGGCGTAATCAATACCAAATTCGGTCCAGGCACCGTTCCAGGGTTTCCAGCCGGCATAGCGAAGATCGAGGTAATTAATGTTGACGTCGTTGTCGCCATCGACGCGGTAATCCACGTCATTCGCATCGCCACGGATCCAGGCAAAGGAGATAGCGCCCGGACCCAGCGTATAGTTTTCGATACCGGCACCAGAACCCGAGATGTTCCAGTACTTGGTATCAATGATGTGCAGATCGTGACGCTGGTAGTAGCGTTTACCGCCCCAGATCACCGCATCTTTGTCACCCGGCACCAGTCCTTTGATCTGCAGGTTGAGCTGACGCAGGCCAAACTGCGCATCGTCGCCGAAGGTGGTTTCGTTATCGTTTGAGCCGTCGGAGAACATACTGACCATGGTGTCGACGTAGAAACTGACGTCATCCTTTTTGTAGACTTCGCTGCCCAGCTCAACCTCGCCATACGTGTCGGCTTCGTTGCCGAGACGGCCAACCTTATTCTTTTGATACTCTTCAATACCGCCATCCTGCGAGACGCCAACGCCACCACGCAGATAGCCATGGAAATCGATGTTGTCGATGGCGGCATAGAGCGTCGGGGAGGTCAGGGCCGCAGCAAGCGCCACAGCAGCAGTACGTAACCTTGTTTCCATGTTATCCTCGATTTTATTTGTAATACGTTCACATGACAGCGGCAGTAAACGCCTTTTGTCAGATGAGTGACAAATAAAATCGCGATAATGTGTGATGTACTGCAAATAAAATGCCGCAATATGTAACGATTAGTGAATCAGATCACCAAATTTATCGATGTGAAGGTATTACTTTTACTTTTTATTTGCGCAATGTGACTGCGGTAGTCTGGCTGACATCAGGGCTGTGATAACATTCCGCTATCGGTAATCAGGGATGCGAATTATGAGATCAAAAAATGCCACCTTAGAGGATGTCGCCCGTCATGCTGGCGTGTCGTATCAGACGGTATCAAGGGTTTTGAATAAGTCGGCAAACGTCTCGGAATCAACGCGGCGCAAGGTGGAACACGCAATTGAGACGCTGCGCTACGTGCCAAACCGACTGGCACAGCAGCTGGTGGGCAAGCAGAGCACAACCCTGGGTCTGGTAACGACTTCGCTGGCGTTGCATGCGCCCTCGCAGGTGGCCGCTGCGGTTAAACGTTATGCGAATGCAGCGGACTATCAGGTGCTGATCGCCATGATTGATGAGAACGTCAATCAAAGTCTGCAGGATTGCATCAATGAGCTGAAGTCTCAGCGGGTGGATAAAGTGATCATTAATGTCCCGCTGGAGAGCAGCGCTGCTGAGCAGGTCGTCCAGGAGAACGACGATATTCTCTGTCTGTTCCTGGATGTTGATCCCTACAGCGCAGTGTTTAATGTTTCGTTTAACCCGGCTGATGGTACTCGTGCCAGTGTTAAATATCTCTACGAGCAGGGGCATCGCGAATTCGCGCTGCTGGCCGGGCCAGAGCAGTCGGTCTCCGCCAATCTGCGGTTAAAGAGCTGGCTCGACACGCTGGAAAGCTACCGTCTGAAGCCGGTCAGCATCAGTCACGGTAACTGGGATGCGCAGAGTGGTTACAATGGCGTGCTGCAACTGCTGCGTGAAGCACCGGAGTTCAGTGCGCTACTGGTCGGCAACGATCAGATGGCGCTGGGTGTGCTGAGTGCGCTGCATCAGCGCGGTGTGGCCGTGCCAGGGCAGATTTCGGTGATTGGCTACGATGACACCTATGAAAGTGCCTTTTTCCATCCGGCGCTGACCACGGTGTCGCTGGATCTCGATTTGCAGGGCAAAGAGGCGGTTGCCCGTCTGTTGCTGGCCAGTGAGCAGGACGAGCAGCGTTCCTCCTCAATTCTGCCGGCAAAGCTGGTGGTGCGCAGCTCGACCGGTATCGCCGGACAACAGCAGCGAGATTTAAAGCAGATTGCAGAACAATTGCGGCTGATTGCCAGTAGGCTGGAGTAGCCCGCCTTTTTATCGATACAACCCGGCGTGATAAACCTGCATTCACCCGGACAAGAATAGCCGCCATTGCTGGCGGCCCTGATGATTTTTATGTAAGCGTGGCCGGTAAATCTGCCAGTGAGGCTTTTTAATTTGCGGGGGCGGTCTTCATTGCCGGGCGCTGAGGCAGCATCACCAGAAAAGCGATGATGATCAGTGCCAGCGTCAGCGAGGCACTATAGCGACTCAGCGCGAGTCCGCCCGCAGCAAGGGGTTTGTCCAGGAAGTCACCGACAACGGCACCCAGTGGTCGGGTCAGGATAAAGGCTGCCCAGAACAACGCGGTGCGTGAAAGAGAGGTAAAGCGACTTGCCGCCCGGATAACCCATGTTCAGTGAGCGATCGGCAAAGTCCGCCACCGTTGTGCCGACGGTGGTCGTTGCCACGACGGTGAACCTTAAAGATTATGGCCCGATGAGCCGATATACACAGGCTCATACTTCTGACACTGCAACCTGACAGCTTTGCGTAATGCCACAGGAGAGGGGACCTCAGATACTGCTGCCGGTAAGGCCTCAGTTTCCACCCGCATTTATCACGGCCCGCGATACTGAACCCTTATCCATAGCCTCTCCACGCTACAGGCAGGCATTAACGGTTATAATCAGGTCTGTAGCGACGTGTATTGAACTTATTTAACATCGTCAGCAACGTCGGAGTCGGCCACCATGAACCCAGTGATCAAACCTTCTTTTACCGCTGTTTGGTCTACGGATGCCCAGGGGATCTGCATCGCCAGTCAGGAAAGTCCTGCGGGTCTGATGCCTGAACTCAAGGGCGTGACGCTGTGTTCATGGCTGAGACTGGCGCAGGCTGACGACGATGCAAAGATCGCGCTACAACTGACTGCGGCCCTGGAATTGCTGACCCCTTTCCATATTGAAGTGCCAATCCATTGTCTGGATGGCAAGACGCGCCGGGTCCTTGTATCCGGCCTGCCGGATTGCCAGCCTGGCACCTCCCATCTGCAGTACAACGGCTTTATTCTGGATGTGACCGGGCAGCGTAAAGCGCTGGAAGATGCGTTTCGCACGGCGGCGGAATATCGTCTTCTGATTGAAAACAGTACCGATCTGATTGCCCATTGTGACGCGGAAGGCAGATACGTATCAATCTCTCCCTCTTACAGCGAAATCATAGGCTGGACCACCGAGGAGGTTGTGGGGCAACTGGTCGTGGATTTCCTGCATCCCGATGACCGCGAATTAGCCAGCGACGCGCTGGGATGCATCTTTAGTGGCGGGGTACTGCCGGATGTTGTTGAGGTGCGCAAACTTCATCGCGACGGCCATTACATCTCACTGGGCACTAAAGCCTGTGGCGTCATCAATCCCAATTCAGGAAAAAATATTGGTGCCGTGCTGGTATCGCGCGATATCACGCGGGATAAAGAACGGATGCGTAATCTTGAGAAGCTGGCAACCCTGGACACGCTGACCGGGCTGCACAATCGTGCCTGGATTAACGAGAAGGTGGGATTTATGCTGGCGCAGGCAGACGATCAGGCCTACACCACGGTGATGTTTATTGATCTTAATGGCTTCAAGGCGGTGAACGATCTGATGGGTCACGCAACAGGCGATGCCCTGTTGCAACAGGTCAGTGAACGGCTGCAGCACTGTATGCGTCCGGGCGACTCCGTTGCGCGTCTGGGTGGCGATGAGTTTGTCGTAGCTGCTAAATGCAGCAATCACGAGGCCGCATCCGCTATTGCCCTGCGAATTATTGACAGTCTGCAGGCACCTTTCGCCATCGATAACATGGATGTACGCATCGGCGCGGCGATTGGTATCAGCCTTGCCCGCTTCGGGACAGCAACGGCCAAAATGTTATTCGAAAACGCAGATAAGGCGATGTACCAGGCTAAAGCACGACGTGATTGTTCTTATCAGTTTTTTGAGCCAGCAGCGGAGTAGCCGTTGTATATGATGGCGCGTCTCCGCTTTCACTCCTGTCAGGCATATCCTGAACTTATCTGCGCATCAACCTGCGCTATCCATATGCAGGAACGGTGCTCAGACTAAGTTCATGCAGATTCTTCGTTTTTCCGCTCTTCATCATAACCCGCCTGCGCCTGCTCCATGGTTCCTCCATGTTGCTTTGCCCAGTTTACCAGCGTGACAAAAGGGTCCTGCAATGTCCGGCCCAGCGGCGTGATCGCATATTCGACCGCCACAGGCGAAGAAGCAATCACACGACGACTCACCAGTCCATTGCGTTCCAGCCGGCGTAATGCCTCTGTGAGAGATTTATGGGTGATGGGGTCGAGCCTGCGCTTGATGGCATTAAAACGCGAGGGCTGAGAGCACAATACGGTGAGGATTAAAACCGACCACTTATTCGCTACCTGTTCCAGGACAGGGCGGGTGCTGTTGATTTCGGCCAGTAGCTGGGTGATGTCAGTTGCCATGAGGTTTCCTTGATGATATCTGGTGTACATCAGGTGCGTAATTGACACTAAATATAATAAATATACCATCAGGTTTCTAGTCTTTAACCGGAGTCGCAATGATGAAACTGAGTGGAAAAGTCGCCCTTGTCACCGGGGGTAATAGCGGTATCGGCCTTGCTGTCGCTCGCCGTTTTGCAGAGGAAGGTGCACGCGTGTTTATCACCGGCCGGCGGGAAGCACAGCTGGCTGAGGCAGTCGCACTGATCGGCGGTCAGGTCGAGGCCATTCAGGGCGATATCACCCGCACAGACGACCTTACGCGTCTGTTCAGAACCCTTGGCACCCGAGCGGGTCGCCTCGATATCCTCGTCAACGCTTCAGGTGTGTCTGAACCGGCCAGCCTGGAAGAGACTACTGAAGAACACATCGATCGCGCTTTTAATCTGAATGTGCGAGCCATGGTGCTGACGGTGCAGCACGCGGTGCGATTGATGGGTGAGGGCGGCAGTATCGTGCTGGTGGGTTCCGTTGCAGGCGCGATAGCGAATCCCGGTTATGGCAGCTATTCCGCCAGCAAGGCCGCGGTACGGTCTTATGCACGCACATGGAATAGCGAGCTGGCACCGCGCGGCATCAGGGTTAACACGCTGAGTCCTGGTCCTACCGACACGCCGATGTTTGATCAGGCCAGCGATGAGGTCAGGCAGACGCTTACCGCCCGGATCCCGGCAAAGCGGCTGGGAAATCCTGATGAAGTGGCGGCCGCGGCACTGTTTCTGGCTTCAGATGAAAGCAGCTATATCAGTGGCACCGAGCTGGTCATTGATGGCGGGATGATTGCATAAAATACCCTGAAGAGCGTTACGGGCTATCGTGCCTGTGACGCCATTCTGACCACCAGCAGAACCACTTTGCCCATTGAGGCTTTTGCAGGTATCAGGTTGCGAAGCGAGTTATTCGCTGATATCGGCAGATAAGATCCAAATCGATAAGAGCACGAACAATAATAAATGTCGGTCTCTGAACAACGTTAATTTCATCTTCCAGGTTAATGGCTCATCCCCACTCTCACCTTCTTAAAGTGCAGCCAGAATGGCAGCTTCCATTTTCTCCGGCTTAGTGGTCGGTGCAAATCGTTTAATGGGTTTACCATCGCGCCCAATCAGGAACTTAGTGAAGTTCCATTTAATATGGCCACCCAGTACGCCGGGTAATTCTGCTTTCAGGTAACGGAAAATCGGGTGCGTTGCGGTACCGTTAACGTCTACTTTTACAGACACAGGAAAACTCACACCATAGTTGATGTGACATGTCTGTGCGATGTCATCGGCACTACCCGGTTCCTGTTTACCGAACTGGTTACAGGGAAACCCCAGTATCACCAGGCCCTGAGCGGCATACTTTTTGTAGAGTGTTTCCAGCCCTGCGTATTGTGGTGTGAATCCACAATGACTGGCGGTATTCACCACCAGAACCACTTTGCCAGCATAGTCGGCCATCGGGATTGGCTGGCCATTCAGGCTGGTGGCAGAGAGTTGATAAAAGGGAGACATGGTTCAATCCTCAGTGCGGAACCTGTTGTCCGTCAACATTAGCACAGTGCGCATAACGGCGTGAGATCAAGGGATTGCGTGTCTGGTTCAGCATCTGCGGCGCGAGCAATTACTGATTGCACATGGCGGGAAGAGCAGGACTCTTACCGCCATGTAATTAATATCATTCCAGACGCATCACTCAACCATTATCGCGAAAGCCGGGATAAAGACTCATTCCACCATCGATAAACAGTGTGGTGCCATGAACATAGTCGGAAAGGTCACTGGCCAGCCAGACCACCGCATTCGCCACATCTTCCGCCGCACCAATACGTCCATAAGGGATGAGTTTTAACAGCGCTTTACCCGCTTCACCCTGGGTGGTTTCTTCGTTGATGGCAGTCGCGATAGCGCCGGGTGCTACTGAGTTGACGCGTATACGGTCTTCACCCACTTCCTGTGCCAGGCTTTTCATCAGCAAATCAACCCCGCCTTTTGACGCAGCGTAGTTAACATGTCCGGCCCAGGGAATGAGCTGATGCACCGAGCTCATATGAATGATCTTACCTACAGCCCGACTGATCTCCGGGCGGTGCGCCTGATCACGAAACTGACGCAGCGCAGCCCGAGCGCAAAGGAACTGCCCGGTCAGGTTCACATCCAGGACGGTATTCCAGTCTGCAAGCGACATCTCAATGGAAGGCGCATCCTTCTGCAGCCCTGAGTTCGCCACCAGAATATCCAGTCGGCCAAATTCAGCAATCGTCTGAGCAAAGAGATTTTCTACGTCAGTTTCCTTTGAGACATCACCCTTTACCGCAATGGCGCGTCCACCGTCTGCACGGATTCTATCAACCAATTCTTCGGCAGGTTCCGCCTGGCTGTGGTAGTTAACCACCACACCGGCACCTGCTTTGGCGAGTGCTTCAGCGCAGGCATAGCCGAGACCTGAGCTGGCGCCGGTAACCAGCGCAACCTGATTTTCGAGTGATAAGATCATGAGGCTTCCTTAATTCTTTAAATGATGAGCTTGTTAAACCCGGCGGGCATCATCAGGGGATTGAATATCAATGTATCGCTGACACCACGATTTTCAGATACCCACCCGGTGACTGAGCGGCTGGCCGGATCGTGCGCATGGGCCTGAGACACTGAATTATAGATGCGAAGTGAGGGGTTGGTTGGTGTTGCGGTCGGTATCGGGATTTGTGTTAATCAGAAGAGCGGTTTTCCCCCGCGGGGATATCACACAATGAGATTCTGTCAGGATAAACAGGATAGCACTCCACCTTTTGACGTATTGCGTTGTGTTTTTTCAAATAGCTTTCGCTCTGTCCAAAAAGATGAATAAAAGGCCCGGCATCCAGGCCTGAAATTTTGTAATTCATGATATCGCCTGTCGTTTTCAGCAGTGAAGAATGACGTTATCGGATATCATTTCGGGAAACTCGCCGTTATCGGTCTGGGAGCTCAGGGAACGAGACTTTTTAGGAATGGCATTGGATGTGTTCATCAGTCTTTATTGCATGACTGGCTCGGGAGCTTTAATACGCAATCAATGCAGATCGTAAAATCTCAAGACCTCATCCGCACTCAGTGCCGGATGCTGGGGCAGATGCTTTAATAGCGCATAGCTAATAGGTATTTACCCTTCCACCCGGATAAGCAAAAAAAGGTTCTTGCGGCTGGTCTATGCCTTCAGGACAGCGTTAAAGCCACTGAACCCCCCCTTAGCCAGCATTTACAATATCTGTCATAACAACATCATTCGGATGTGAATGCATCTCTATCTGCGACAGGCTGTCGATGTGTTTTAACTTTTCTGCCCATCGTGGCTCTCCATAGTTGTTAAAAAGTGGCTGAACTTCACCCTGTTAACGGCATACTCG
This sequence comes from Pantoea sp. F_5, assembly GCF_008631595.1. NCBI lineage: Bacteria > Pseudomonadati > Pseudomonadota > Gammaproteobacteria > Enterobacterales > Erwiniaceae > Pantoea > Pantoea sp. F_5. The sequence goes on along the minus strand of NZ_VWUO01000016.1, from coordinate 69,986 downwards.
TCACATAAAATAAAACCTTTGTGCACTTTTTTGTGACAAATAACACAACCTCATTACATCCTCAGGCAAGGGTAAGATTTTATCGTGATAATGGTTTTACTAAGTACATTACTGTTTTACAGGGTACAACAATCCGGTTTCTCCACTGTCCGTAAGCCGATGACAAAATTGTGAGGATCATCATGTCTGAAAAACAGCACATCACGACATTCTCTGCCGACATTGAGCAGCAGACCGTTAAGAAGGTGGTCTGGCGCATTTTGCCCTTTCTGATTGTCTGTTATCTCATTGCCATCATCGATCGCGGCAACATCGGAATGGCTTCATTACAGATGAACGAAGATTTAGGGTTGTCGAAAGCCGTATTTGGTTTTGCAAGCAGCCTGTTTTTCGTGGGTTACTTCCTGTTTGAAGTTCCCAGTAACCTCGCCATGCAGAAAATTGGGGCAAAGATCTGGATCTCTCGCATCATGGTGTCGTGGGGCATTATTTCGGTCTGTACTGCTTTTGTTGAAAGTGCCAATACGCTCTACGTACTGCGCTTTTTACTGGGTGCAGCCGAGGCAGGATTTTTCCCTGGCGTGATTCTTTATCTGACTTACTGGATCCCAGGCAAGTATCGTGCGCGTGTAATTGCAACATTCATGGTGGCAATTCCGGCGGCAAACTTTATAGGATCGCCCATCTCCGGTCTGATTTTGTCGCTCGACGGCTGGTTAGGCATGCGTGGCTGGCACTGGTTGTTCATCCTGGAAGGTATTCCGGCGGTGATTCTGGGGATTGCCGCTTTCTTCTTACTCAGTAATCGTCCGACCGATGCAAACTGGTTAAATCACGAACAAAAGGCGTGGCTGAGCACGACTATTCAGGCAGAAAACGAGAAGAAAAAAGCGATTGGTCATATCTCGCTATGGCAGTTATTGCGTCACAAGCATATCTGGGTGATGGCGCTGATTTATGCGGGTGCTTCTGCGGCGGGATCAACGCTGAGCGTCTGGTCTCCACAACTGCTGAAATCGTTCGGTCTGGATAACTTCACTACCGGTCTGGTCAATGCGATCCCTTACGGTCTGGCATCCATTCTGATGATTATTTGGGGCAGAAGTTCTGACCGGAGCGGGGAACGTCGCTGGCATACCGCGTTAACGCTGTTCCTGATTGCAGGTGGTCTGCTCTCCGCCTTTATCACCAACAGCCTGACCGGCAGTGTTGTCATCCTGTCTCTGGTATTGATCGGTGCCTACTCAATGAAAGGGCCTTTCTGGGCGCTGGCGTCAGCTACCGTGTTGCGTCAATAAAAAATCGTCCTAATTTTAGTGATACAGATCCCTAAGTGCTGCCAGAAAGCTGCCAGCACCTAAGTCACCATAACACCGAGGCTACGCCGTGCTAACGGAGTTCAAAGAGCTTATGCCAGCATCAAGCGGCCTTACATGTACTGAGCAGGTACTCAGCGCTAAATGGTTGCTGTGTATTCAAAACGCCGTAGCACCAGTGAACAAGTTTTCGCATCAGTGCGCCAATCGCACACATTTTGGGCTTGCCGCGCTGGCATAGCCGTTCGTACATCGCCTTCATCACCGGATTGAATCTCAGTCCACACAACGAAGCCAGATACAACTTTGCCCGGATTTCCGGCGGACCGATTTTAGACAACCGCGGCTTCCCACTGACCGAGGTACCGGAGGTCTTTTCTACAGGAACCACGCCCAAAAAGGCTGCTGCCTGCTCTGCGGTATCGAAACGATGGCTCCGCAGGATTACCAGCATATTCAGACCTAACTGAAAACCTACGGATTTTATCGACGTCAGCAGGTCAAAATCCTTCTTTAATTCAGGGTGTTGCTCCAGATGTTCCTGAATCAGTTTATCCAGATGCCCAATCTCTGAACTCAGGCTCTGTAGCATACTTTCGATGGATTCACTAACAACTGAGGGACAGTCCGTGGCCCGGGATTTCTCCAGCCTGTTTTTTTCACGGGTACTGTCTGCGACAAGCGCATCACGGCGACGCAGAAGTGAGCTAAGATAGCGGACGTTTTCAGGTGGTGGAGTCCACGGCATTGGCTCTCTGAGCGCACCGTAGCAGGCGAGCATATAAGCATCAACCTGGTCATTTTTCGTCAGCATTCCCATGCCACGAGCAAATTCTCTGCTACGGTGTGGGTTGGCAAGCGACACCCTGGCACCGGCTTTATGAAGGCCATATGCTAATGATTCGTGGTAGACCCCGGTAGCTTCCATGATGATATGAACCTCAACCGGTTCACAGTGTTGCTTATGGAGCCAGTTGATTAAAGCACTGGTAGCACTTATGTCGTTTTTAAGCTTGCGCGTTTTCACCCTGCCTTTTACACCGTCCCGAAGCAGGCATAAATCCAGGGTGTTTTTGCTAACATCAATACCTAACTGAAACATAGCCGTTTCCTCCCTTCACTTGACCATCACGCCTATTACCCTTGTACATGCAGAGTCATCGCTCTTGGCAACCGTTCAATGTTAATGCTGGCGTGAAAGGCGAAGCAGAGGGCTTTAGCTGACGCTCAAGGTTCTAGACATTCAGGATGGACACAAGCTCACTCCGCTTCATGTGGTGGTAGCTAACCATCACCTCACTATTACATACAAGGATGGATGTCATCCACTACCGCTGCTGCAGGTCTGGCCGCTATCGGTGCGATGGCAAACCTGATTGGCGGAGGGTTAATGGTCAACGTTTACGGCATCATTAATCAGGCGACCGGCAGCCATACGCTGGCAATGATGCCACTGGCTATCCTGTGTGGCATCGGCGGGATTGCGGTGCTGGTTATGGGTCGCAAAAAAGCATTAAACATCGAAGTTGACACGCATGCTTCACCAGTCAGTAAATAACGTAACATCACCTGCAGATGCTGAGCACTGCGTCTGCAGGTGAGCCTCTTCCGCTTTTACTGCCACAAGAGCACTGTTTTGAATATCCTTTGGTTATTTATCTTTGGATATTAAGACGTCACTGGATTTATTGAGCAGAGACGAGATCAGGCTTTCTGTTACCTAATCATACAAATGAATTTTAAGCCTCGCACCCTGTAAAACCAATGGCTCAAAGCGTGCGTCAGGGCACAAGCGAAGAGAAAATCCCCGGTGGGTTGAAGCATTAATATTACAACCATCAGCAGGTATATATTTCGTGGGTAATTTTTTAAAATGCTGGTTAACCAACATTGGGAAGTGTTAGCTAAGAGAAATTTAGCGATAGCTTAGGATCAGAAATACAGAACGCAATCTAAGAAGCATTTCGCTTAAAAGGAGTGTGTCTGGCATCAATACCTGATGAAAAATTCACGATCACAATCCCCGCCTGTTGAAGACAGAGCCATACCCATACGCTATCCTGCTGCGTTTACTTACCAGGGATTCGCAAGGCAACGTTGCTGTTGTCGCTTCAGGCAGGCCTGCATTACCCTGAACCCTCAATACTTATCCGGCTATTCCCCTTGACCATGGTGTTATGTCAACGTCCCGATACCCATCAGCAATCTCATGAACCCATCCTGCCCTCGCTTCCTGAGGCAGAAATGAGTGAAATATTGCTGTATGATATCGTCCTTCTGATAGGTGAGCTGAATGAAAATACGATTCACAGCGTTTCATGAACCGGTTTATACTTCTAAACCACGCAACCTGAAGGTAACAACTGACGTGAAGGATACCTACTACAACGACCAAAGGATAAATTCGTTGATCCAGGATGAACTGGATGCGTTCTTTGAGGATTACCCGGGTGTTGTCTATGCATACGCTATTATGAATAAAAAAGACCCTTCGCAGATGCAGATTATCAATAACAACCCGGCGTGGTTTGATGTTTACCTTGAAAGAAAATATCAGTTTATCGATCCCGTCATTATCCGTGGTTTGCGCTGCGTTGAAGACTACTTTTGGGAGAATGAAGTTATTTTGTCAGAAGGGTATAACCTCACCAGGATTTTCAACGAAAGTTTTCAATATAACATTTATCGGGGGCAGACATTTCCTCTGCATGACTACCTGAACAATCTGGTTGTGTTATCTGTTATTGGAACAAAGGATTTCGATTTTGATATTGATAAACATCGTTCAAAATTCATGAGTTTCCTTATTCATCTGCACCAGAAGACGCTTAATCTGTATAGTCAGCATCAGCAAAAAAAGAATGCCTTTTTATCACCGCGTGAGCGTCAGATTCTTAAGTGGGTCAGCGACGGCAAAACCTATGCCGAGATTGCTATTATTTTGTCTATTGCAGAGCGCACGGTAAAATTCCACATGGGTAATGTAATGAAAAAACTCGGTGTTAATAATGCAAGACATGCAATAAAACTTGGCGCAGAACTCCGCTTACTGGAAAACTGAGCCAGATAGTTATTTAAAGATGGCGTAAGTGCTGTAGCTTCTCACGAAGCCAGTCAGAGTGCTTGTCCTTAATGATGATATCCTCAATGACGCTACTGTTAGCAGGCATAAAAATGTAGTAGATAACCTCTCCCTTTTCAGAGAGCCCTTTTTGAATTACCTCTGTTTTCCAGTTGGCGTGGCGAAATATGGCATACATGCCACGACTGACCACTGCGTACATCCCTGAATATTTCTTCTTCATGCAAAACATAATCATTGCAAGAAACAAAGCTTTACTGGCGGGTAAACCTTCAAGTTTTGCAGCGTCACGTCTTTCTTTGTCTAAAAACAGGCGAGTAATTTCACAGGAGGGAATATCGGTAGGGAGACGACATACTCCTGAAAAGTATTTATGGAAAATTTCGCTCATCATCGTCGGCTGCGTCGAGTCTATGAATCTCGCACCGCATAGCAGCTGCCCGTTGTGCATACCCAGTAAGTAAGTTGTGTTTTTGTTATCAAAAAGGTCCTTTTCCATACCGTCAATGCATTCGACTTCCCAGTCGAGTCGATCCCGAAATGTTTTTCTTCTGAGCCGGTATAACTCATTCGCTTGTTCAACCGACAATTGATCATAATCACGCAAAAAAAAATCAACAGCAGAACTCATTAACTCGCCCTCAATAATCACATGATGAAACTATTGCCCCTGCCCTTTAGGACAGCTTTTATTATATCGTACAGGCCTTATACTAAAAAAGTACCTGACCACTGAGCACTTTCATTGCCCGGCGGCCAGGCGGTCAAAGACCAATGCAACACCAGGGAAAAGCACACGAGATTATGTGATATTCAAAGTCTCGCGTACAGAGTGCAAAAAGCATTCAAATAATAAAAATACCAGAATACGAAAAAAGTCAAATAACCATCATTAATTTATTGCCCCTTGTTGTTTTAAGGGGCAAGATTTCCTGTTCAGTGAATCCAGTCAATCAATGAATGTAAAATTAACCATTGAATGAGCAACATTACTGTTCATTTGATAGCCAAAGCAGGGAGTCTGCCTGGAAGTACTTCAGCGGTTAGCCTGCCCGTAGTATCATAAACAACATTCAAATGTTGATGTTGCACAACACTTTATCTGTAATTATCCCCTGAATGTTTAACGGCCGTGTCAGTAAATTGACAAATGGAACCTCGTTAGTGCAACTGAACTCTAATTGCGCATGTCAGAATTTTGGAAAATATTAAATTCTCTGAGATAATTTTTATTGCTTACAAGAGCCAGCATAATCATATTGATACTATCTCAACAGAGAATAGCTGTTGCTCTTACTAAAAAATGCTCGGGCGCGTTACACTCGTTGTAAGCAGGGAACAAAATTAAGCAATATTGCTTCGAGAGAAAATGTCAGGCGAGCATATTTAACAGCCATTATTTTTGTTGGAAAGGGAAGGTGCTAATAATTAAGTTCAACACAATCCATCCACCGTCATTTTTTTCAGCCGTCCACTCCTTGCTCATTTCGGACGCTGACCAGCAGCTATCCAATATGAGCCAATATCAGACATTTGTCGCAATGAAAGTAGCCGTGATGTGTTTTCATTATTCTGAGGTACGTTAGAATAACCTCCTTGAAAACAAGAGAACCGGCGTAAAAAGGCAACCGAAGGCTATCTGCCATCGGAAACGCGCTGGCAGGAATGTTCTTCATAGGATTTGTGCGCGCCTCGCAAGCGCAACGTCATAACAGAATAGCGTGAACCGCCGTGAGGCGGTTTTTTATGCGCTTTCAAAGAATGGGGCGTCTGCTTATAAAATTTTAAGTTTTAGCTGGCGACCGATTACGTAAAACCTCACCCACAACCGGGGCAGCGGTGAATGCAGCTGGCCAGCCACTGTAGAATGCCGCCTGGGTCACAATTTCACCTGCTTCTTCTGCTGAAAGTCCATTGTCCATAGCCCTGTTAAGGTGATAGCCAATCTGTACGCTCTGTCCGGATGCGATTAACGCGCTGACCGTAATCAGACTTCTGTCGCGAGGCTTAAGCGCTGGTCTTTGCCAGAGATCCAGGAATAGTGGGTCAGCAGTGAACTTAACCAGTCCGGGTGAAACAGATCCGACATTTTTTTCAACTGTTTCAGCGCGTCGCTTTTCTGCCTCCTGGTTAAGCGGAAGCAGGGATGGGTCAACTGGGGGAAGCGCATCCAGCGTAACGCCACGGTTCTCAAATATCGCTTTGGTGACACGGACTGCTGACATGGCGTTGGGCCATCCTGAGTAGAACGCCAGATGGGTGATGATCTCTGATACCTCTGCTGGTGTAACACCACTATTAAGTGCGACTTCAATATAGTGTTTCAGCTCGCCAGACTGGTTCCGGGCAATGAGCATGGCGATGGTCACTATACTGCGGTCCCGCTGAGACAGGGCACTGCGATTCCAGAGATCGTCAGTCATTGCTTCGTGGCCAAAGCGTGCCAGTGCGGGTGAGACAGACCGGATATCAGCCTCCGGAAGGGCTGATGGCTCAATTTGTTTCATTATTGCTTCACCTTTTATCTCGTTTGCGGTAGCAAAATCGCAAAGTACGAGCGACAGGGCCGCCGCTGTAATCACGCCTTTCATATCAATCCTCGCTGGTCAACGGTCAGGGTTGCTGCGACCTATTTTCCTGAACTGATTCCACCTTTGTTCTGCAGAAATACTGGTTCAACAGGAATAGCTTTCTTGCTGGCGCTCATATCTGATGTCTGCGCGATATAATTTTTGAAATGCGGTGTTTGTCTGTGCAATTGATAATCTTCTTCACTGGTGTAAATCTCATAGAAATACCAGCGATTGATATTGTTCACATCTGTCGCGGCATACATTGCAAGCACTCCCTTCTCAACACGAAGTGATTCCGCCATTTCGGGAAGAACAATATTTTTGAACGCGGTCTGAAATTCAGGCTTTACCTCGACAACCACCAGGTTATTGATAGTTCGCTTATTCTGTACGATGTGCTTGTCGCCGAGAAACTGTGGCATAAGGGTGATCTTCTGCTTCTGCTCAATAATTTCCGGCGCGCGGGCAGCAAAAGCCTTATAGGGTTCTGACCCCAGATGCTTGCGCCAGGCACTCTCGTTTTCATAGAGTTCGACCATGTAAGCCTGATGAATATTGTCACGACGTTTCAGGGCGTACATCGCCAGCGTGCCTGCTTCATGATCAACTGAGGCAGAAATCGTTTGTCTGGCAATTTCGTCAAAATGCCTGTCCTGATCGGGTCTGATGCCTATATTAAAAATATTCATCACAGTTTTGTCCTGAATATCCGGATTTTTAGCAAAGACAGGGCTGCTTAACAGCATGCAAATTAAAAGCACGAGACTATTTTTCACGGTTGTCCCTTCACTGAAATATATGTTTAACTGTCGACGAATTAATGTTTGAGGCGCTCGATCAACTGATGCTGATATAAGAGCAGCTGATCGTTACGGGCGCTTTCAAAAACCAGTGGAGGAAGCCACGTCATTCCTGCATGAAGGGCGCTGGCTTTCATCGGTAAAAACACATCCTCAAGGGCCACCCCGATCCTGCCGTCTGTCCCGTAAGTGGAGCTTCCACCCGCAGCGGTACTGACAAGCAGCATTTCCTTTCCCTGCCACAGGCCGGGTCCGACACTGCCCCAGGTTTCATTCAGCCAGGCTTTGATCATCGGTGTAATATTGAACCAGTGAGTCGGGAAGATAAAAACGACTCTGGTATGTTCACGCATCATTTTTCGCTCTGTGTCACCATCGATGCGGCGGGTGTCATAGCCGTACAGAGTCTCAAGGTTGCGAACCGTCACTCCATCCAGACTTTCCGCAGCTTTCTGTAACCCCTTTGTAAGGACTGAACGTTCCGGATAAGGATGAGAGACGATAACGAGCGTTTTAATGTCGGTCATTTCGCGACTTTGCGCATAACTGACTGGCATGAGAAAATTGAATATAAATAAAAAAAATGCTGCTGCTCTGTACTGACATAACCACATTATAAAACCTCCGTTGTTTTAATAAGGCTTCCCGGAAATAACGAGTGCAGGCACGCTAGTGAGCCTGTTCCGGTAATCCTTCTACAATGTAGGTGCGCGAAATACCTGCACGGTGACGGATGGGAATAATCTTCTGGTAGGCTGCTGAGTTGTACCAGTCCTGAGCTTTTTTGATACTCTCAAACTGGATAATGACCAGTCGTCCTTGTGCTCCAGACCCTTCCTTAACATCGGGTTCACCTCCTCTGACGATGAAATGTCCACCAAAGGGCCTGAAGGTTGACTCAACCTGAGCGCTGTACGGTTTTATAGCTTCACGATCGGTTGCCTGAAACTCCGCGACGTAATAAGCAGGCGTTGCCGCCACTGCCGAAGCGAGCCCGGATAACGCCAACAAAAAAGCTACAGCTGCTTTGTATACCATCTTTCCTCCTGATATTGATTTCATGAAACCAGATAAGGCTACCGCGTCCAGACCTGCTTAGCGTCTTTCGTTTGCGGCGTGTTTTGCGCCATGATCCCTGTCAGAACGTGCGGCTGATAGGTTTCTTCCAGAAACCGGATCTCTTCCGGGTCCAGTCGAAGGTTCACCGCATTTACCGCGCCGTCGACATGTTCTTTTTTTGTGGCGCCAACGACAGGGGACGTGACTTTAGTCAGCAGCCAGGCGAGTGAGATTTCTGTCATAGATATCTGATGCCGCTCGGCAAGCTCGGCTATGCGCTCGATAATGATCCGATCCTGTTCTGCCGTACTGTCATACTTCCCGCGGGCGTAGTCATCCTCAATGGCTCGCCGCGTGTGACCTTCTTTTCGGGAAAGACGGCCGCTGGCCAGGGCGCTATAGGGGGTCAGTGCGATATCCTCTTCAGCGCACAGTCCGAAGAGCTCTCGTTCATCTTCACGCATAATCAGGTTGTAGTGGCTCTGCATCGAAACAAAGGGTGTCAGCCCTTCGTGCCTGGCAAGCGCGTTTGCCTTAGCCAGCTGCCAGGCGTAACAGTTTGAGATGCCAGTCGCGCGTACCTTACCAGCGGTAACGGCGTCATGCAGTGCTTCAAGTACGTCGATAATGGGCGTGTTGTAATCCCAGATGTGGCAGACGTAGAGGTCGATGTAATCCATCCCAAGATTTTGCAGACTCTGATCAAGCGAGCGGGTTATCGCCGCTTTTCCGCTGATCCCTTCGGCAATTTGCGCGGGCGTTCGCGGCAGAAACTTGGTGGCCAGCACCACCTCTTCGCGTTTCGCCATATCACGTAATGCTCGCCCAACGTAACGTTCGCTTGATCCGTTCTGGTAGGCGATGGCGGTATCGTAAAAATTAATGCCCTGTTCAAGTCCGTGGCGAATGATATTCCGGCTTTCTGTTTCGTCCAGTGTCCAGCGATGCTGGCCCGTTAACGGATTGCCAAATCCCATGCATCCCATGCAGATGCGAGAGACAAGTAAGTCACTTTTACCGAGCCGGGTATACTGCATCGTTATTCTCCCTCTGGATTAATTGCGTATGGTGTTGAGCAGATCGACCAGCCTTGAGGCGTGCTCCCGGGCAAGCATTTTTTGTCCGGCGATTTTGTCGGCATCGCGGTCCACGTAGCTGATACCACAGGTATAAACGGGTGCCAGCATCTCAAGATTGCACAGCCTTGCCGTGGTCCCGAACGGAATGAGGTACGTCTCAATGGTGTGGCCAAAGAAACCGTCAGCGGCATAGAGCGCTTCTGGTGCTCCGGTGGTGAAAGAGAGGATCAGCTTTTTTCCGCCCAGCTTCGCCGTTGAGCCATGTGCAAAGCCGTGAACAAAGACCTCGTCGAGCCATTTTTTCATTAACCCCGGCAACCCATACCAGGAAAAAGGAAACTGCCAGACAATCACATCGGCCCTGAGCAGACTTTCCTGCTCCGCGCTGATATTGAATTTTCCGTCCGGATAGAGCCAGTCCAGACGACGAATTTCCGCGTCGGGCAGGTCGGTCGCTACCTCGTCAATGATGGTGGCATTAGCAATAGAGTGAGTAAGATCCGGATGCCCGGAAATAATAAGGATATTCTTCATTTCAATAAGTTAGACAGTGTTGATGAATGTTCAACCCAGTATAGGTGGGCAACATTATTTTTTTTAGAGCAGCAAAGACTCAATCACTTTTAGATAAAAACTAATAATGGGTGACTGAATCTCATCGTAATCATTCATCATAAACACTGAGAATTAACCCGGGATGTTAAGCAGATGTTCTGCATTGCGAAACGCGATGGCTTCTTTTTCGGCCTTGCTGACGGGCAGACTTTCAATAAATGTTTTTACACCGTCCAGCGTCTGATAGGGATAATCAACTGAGAACAGGATCCTTTCCGCGCCCATCAACTCATAGATAAATCGGAAGTGTGGCAGGGTCAGCATACCTGACGGGGTAACATAAACGTGCTCCTGGAAAGTCCTGGTCAGCGTGCGCGACAGGCCCGTTGCAGCCAGTGGCAGGCTGTCATCAAGACGCTGAAGCCAGAAGGGGAGCATCTCCCCCCAGTGGCCGCTTATTACCTGCAGGTGGGGATATTTGTCAAAGGCGCCTGACAGCATCAGCCGTAACAACTGGATTCCGGCTTCGTGATGCCAGCCCCAGCCAAACATAGAAAGTCTTGCTGTTACCTCAGCGCTGAAACCGGTGAAGTAAGCCTGTTGCACGCTTTTAAACGGTAATCCGGGATGAAGATAGAGTGGCACACCCAGTTTATTAAAACGAGAGAGCAGGGCGTCATAGTCAGGATGATCAAGAAAACACGAAGAGGGTCTGCCATTCAGAAGTGCCCCCTTAAATCCCAATTCATCAATCGCGCGGATAAGCTCTTTTTCGGCTTCTTCCGGCTGTGTCCAGGGAAGTGTGGCAAACGCCGCGAAGCGATCCGGATGATGGCTTACTGCCCCGGCAAGGTAATTGTTTGCTGCCGTGTTTAACGCCACCGCTTTATTTTCGGGTGCCAGATGAGGGAATCCGCCCACAGAGAGAATTTGCATGGTAATTCCGGCTTCATCCATATCGCCGAGTCGCCTGCTTCCCGTATCGGCCCCTTTCGGGTTAATAAGTGCGTTTTTTTCTATCTGTGGACGGCTTCGGTCAGCATTGTGACCATCGGTGACTGTTTTCCCCCAGTCGCTAAGGTAGGGTGCCTGCTCAAGCGCGACAGGTATGGAGGCTGGTCCTGAATCACTGTCGAGATAATGTTCTTCGAGGCAAATGATTTTCATACTCTCACCATTAATGAGCGACATTTTGCGAGTAGAACTAAGCCACCTGGTCGGGGCTTAGTCCAGGAAAGGCTTTCCTTTCCATATATCAGAAGCCAATGGAAAGGGAATCATCCTTCCATGTTTCCAGTGCATCACTTAAGGTCTGGATTTTTTTTCGGGCAGCGTCATAAACATCTTCACCTAAAAAATAATGCAGTGGAGGATTTTCGAGCTGGCTTATTTTAATTAATTTAGCTGCTGCTTTTTGAGGATCCCCCATTTGCTGTCCGTTCATATCCTCTGCTGCCTCTTTTTCATTTTCTCTCACCAGGACATAGTCTGAAACGGGATGCGAGGGCAGCATGAGGGATCCTTTTGAAAGAAATCCAGTCCTCATATGTCCGGGATAGACAAGGGTCACCTTAATACCAAACGGTTTAACTTCTGCGGCAAGCGCTTCACTAAGACCGGCCACAGCAAATTTTGCTGCACAATAGATACCCCAGCCAGGAATGTATCCCTGAATACCTGCCATGGATGAAATATTAATAATATGGCCATTTCCTCGAGCCCGAAGGTGTGGCATAACTTCGCGGATCACATTAAGCATACCAAATACATTCACATCAAAACTTCTGCGTACCTCTGAATCCTGTAGTTCTTCAAGCGTTCCCGTCTGACCAAAGCCGGCATTGTTAACCACAACATCAATTGCACCAAAGTGGCTGAGTGCAATACCCACAGCTGCTTTTACGCTCGACTCATCATTTACATCCATGCTGACAGGAAGAAAGTTGCTTGTTTTACCGATGGTTTTATCAAGAGAATCTATATTTCTGGTTGTAGCTACGACGTTTTGTCCTGTTGCGAGAAGTTGCTTAACAATAATTAATCCCAGTCCGCTGGAAGATCCTGTAATAAACCATGTTTTTTTATCCGACATTTCAATTCCTTTATATTATTTCTGCTTAGTAGTGGCAAAAATGGCGCTTTATCTGCTTTATCTGCTTTATCTGCTTTATCTGCTTTATTAAACCATCGGGTTTTCCCAGGCCCCACGCGTATCCACACCGGTCTCTGCGGCAAGCTGTTCCAGCAGGATGATTTCCTCATGACTTAATTTGATTTCTAAAGCGCTGGCAGCATCCAGAACGTGATGGACTTTGGTTGCCCCAATAAGTGGAAGAGTACCTTTCGCAATAGCCCATGCGATGGCTATTTGTGCAACGCTGGCATTCCTTTCTGCCCCTATTTTTTTCATGGCGGCGGTCATTTTTTCAATCTGCGGCAGCATGGCATTATAACTTCCGGCCCGACCACTTCCGGCAGGCATAGGGTTACTGGAGTCATAACGACCACTCAGCGCGCCCTGCTCCAGGACCATGTAAGCGAAGAAAGTGATGTTATGTTGTTGGCAATAATCCAGGATCCCTCCCTCTTCAGAGGCACGGTAGAGCAGGCTATAGTGATTCTGTACTGCACTGATGGCATAACCGGAGGCGTTAAGGATCTCGTTGGCGCGTTTGATTTGTGCCAGATTGTGGTTAGAGACACCGACCTGTTTTACTTTACCGCTTTGTAAGAGTGGGATTAGCCCGGGAGTCCATTTCTCAACGTCGAAAGGATTATGGATCCAGTAAATATCAATCTCTTCCACGCCCAGGCGCTCAAGGCTGGCCTCAAGCATGTCGCTGACGGGCTGTGCTGACTGTTCGTTGGCAATCTGCGGTGTAAATTTAGTTGATAGAATCATGTCATTGCGGGAAAACTGACGGACCAGAGAACCCAGCGCGGCCTCGGAATTTCCCATGCCATAAACCGCTGCGGTATCCCAAAGATTAAGGCCCTTGCTCATGGCTGTGGTGAATACCTCAGCCATCTGACTATCAGAAAGATGGTTGCCAAAGACCGTGTCGCCACCGGCAAAACCAGTACCCCAGGACCATGTGCCCAGTGCTATTGGTGGAAGTGTTTTCATATTCAACTCCTGTGAAAGGCCGGAACGCTGCCTACCTAAACCGGCCGGAGTAAGTAACATAGGAAATAACTGAGGTACGGCTTACGCTGTCTGTCGGAGCGCCTCTACCAGCGCCACACCCACACCGTGCGCTGAAGCGGGGTTTTGGCCCGTGATCAGGCGTCCGTCGGTCATCACATTCTCAGACCAGTTTGCGGCTTCATGATAGAGCGCACCATGCTCGCGAAGTGCGGTCTCCAGCAGGAAGGGAACCACATCTGTGGTGTGAACGTCTTCCTCTTCTTTGTTAGTAAAGGCCGCCACATTTTTCCCGTTCACAAGGTATTCACCGTTGCTGAGTTTTGCGTCGACCAGTGCCGCGGGACCGTGACAGACAGCTGAAACAACGCCATAACTTTCATACACTTCGCGGACAATACGCTGGGCGTCGGGACTGTCACGAAAATCCCACATCGTGCCATGCCCGCCTGCAAAGAAAACGGCGCAGTAATCGCCACCATTCAGCTCAGAAAGTGCAGGCGTTGATGCCAGACGCTGCTGAAAATCAGTTTCGTTCCAGAACCAGGCATTGACAGGGTCGCTGAGGTCAAACCCATCAACGGGCGGTTGTCCTCCCCGAATACTGGCTATCGTCGTTTTCAGTCCGGCGTCTTCCAGCACTTTGAGTACATGCGTCAGTTCGGCGAGGAAAAACCCGGTCGGTACTCCCGATGCGCCTTTAATCGGATGGCTGGAAACGACACACAGCACAGGTTTATCTGCAGGTTTCATATCAGGCCTTACTGTTGATTTTTGAATTCAGCGGCGAAAAGACTTTCCCAGTTAATAAATGACCCCAGAGGAATGCACTCGAAGCTTAATAAGCCTGCTTTTGCCAGCGGAAATTCGGCCATTACGCTCATTGCTTCATTGACAGAGTCACATTCAAGAAAAATAGCGACGCCGGGTCTGTCCTGGCGGAAGTAGATGTCGCGGATGAAGCCGGATTTATATAGTTCCCATGCGCGGAGCGCTTCAGCCGTTAGGTGAGGTGCATATTTTTCCAGCGATGCACCCGCGGCGGGAACATCCAGACATAAAATTCGCATCATAGTCTCCTGAACTCAGGTCGTTGCGGAAGGAGGCTAAAGTATAAAAGCCGCATTTCAGGATGATTAGAGGGCCGTTGACTTAAGCATCTTTAGGCTGTAATTAATAATCAGGCGATGATGGCTGAGGGAAAACATTATGAATAATGTACTATATAATCAGATACGCATCTTTCAGAGCATTGCGCGTGAGGGCAATATTTCGGCCGCCGCAAGGAAACTTGAAATCACGCCTCCCTCCGTCAGCAATGCGCTTAAGCTCCTGGAAGAGCATATTGGCCATCCGCTTTTTGTGCGGACAACCCGTCGTATTGAGTTAACGGAAACCGGACAGCGGTTTCTGGAACAGACTGCAGCTGCAGTTGAGTCGCTTGAAAAATCACTGGAAAGTATACGCGACCAAAACCACGAGCCCTCAGGTATGGTGCGAATAACGCTCTCGCGTTTTGCATACCTGTTAATCCTTAAGCCCGTGATGGCGGAATTCTGTCAGCAATATCCGGGTATAAAGCTGGAAATTTCGGTCTTTGACGGCACTGTGAATATTATCGAAGAGCATTTTGACCTGGGAATTCGTTTTGGCGATATTCTTGAGGGCGGGGTGGTAGCACGGCCATTAATGAAATCGTTTCGTGAAGGGTTGTATGCATCCTCAGCATACCTGGCTGAACATGGAACACCGGAGGTGCCGGCAGATCTCAGTCATCACCAACTGATTGGATACCGTTTTATCACTAACAACCGCATTCTTCCGCTGATTCTGAACGATTGTGGAGAGCAGTTAACCGTTGAGATGCCTGGGCAGTTAATCAGTAATGATATTGACGTTATGGCAGACGGAATACGCAACGGCCTGGGGATTGGGCGCTTGTTTGAACCCATCTGGCAGTTACAACCCGACCAGGAGCAATTTATACCGGTGATGGAAAGCTACTGGAAAACTTATCCTCCAGTATATCTCTATTATCCCAAAAGCGCGGGTAAGACCAAAAGAGTGAAGGCCCTGATTGATTTTTTGATAGCCGCTACGGGACGATAAAACAGGATACTTTAAGCTGACCGACAGCATGAAAAAACATTTCGCACGCCTGCCTTCAGGCGTATGAAGCCGAAAGGTGATGTGATGATTTGAACAATGATAAAGCCTTTGTTATTAATGCGACTTCAGCTGCTCACTTAAAGCAGACACGCATTATTTATAACCCACGTGCAAAGTCGATTGCTTCTCAACGGTTTTAATTGATGCAGAGACTCAAACCCATAAAAAAGCCGACTGAATAGCGATAAATCTTATCCAGCCGGCTACAGAGATGGCTCAGGATACCGGGCTTTCGTTTTTCAGGGACTCCAGAACGTTCAGAATATTACTGGCAGCCACCGTACCCATTTTCACGTAGGAGTTATCACTGACGCCGCCAATGTGGGGCGACAGAATGACATTCTCAACATGCTGCCAGATGTGCGGTGCCGTCAGAGGTTCAGTGGGGAAACTGTCCAGTGCGGCCCAGGCGACGGTGCCATTGTTCAGTGCTGCTAAAAGCGCGTCTTCATCAATAAGACCACCGCGTGCCGTGTTTACCAGAATGGCTCCTTTTTTTAACAACGCCATTTTCTCTGCATTGATCATCTGGCGTGTCTGTTCGGTCAAAGGGCAGTGCAGAGAAATGATGTCTGCCTGTTGCAGCAGGTCGTCAAGTGAGGTGGACTCACACTCATCAGGAAAGGATTTTGCAAAAGGATCAAAGGCGAGCACCTTCATGCCAAACGCCCGCCCAATGCGGGCAACGCGACCGCCAATTGCACCAAGCCCGACCAGACCCAGCGTTCTGCCCTCCAGCTCCACGGATTTATGGGTGGACTTATCCCAGTGCCCCTGACGCATCCGCTGATCCAGCGTTATCACCGATTTGGCGCAGGCTAAAATCATCGCCCAGGTATGCTCAGCCACCGCCGCTGCGTTGGCACCCGGCGCAGACTGCACACGGATATTGCGTGCCGCAGCTGCCTGTTGATCAATAACGTCAATGCCGCTGCCGTGTTTGGAAATTACGCGCAGGGCAGGCGCAGCATCCATGATGCGGGCGTTAATTTTTCCGTAACGGACAATTATCGCCACTGGGTTATGCTGCTGGCAGAGTCTGAACAGGGTATCTTCGTCGGGCCGTTTGCCTGCATAAACCAGGCTGAACGCGTTTAGCAGGCTGACCGCCTGCGGAGCCAGATCGCTGGCTGTGACCAGAATGACGGGAAGCTGGGTTGTCATCAGAGCGTCTCCCCATCCGTCAGCATGCCAGCGGTAAGAAGGGCTTTCTCAAGCCACGGCGCGCGAAGGTCGCCATCACGAATGGCGGCAATACGCCCGGTCTCGAAATCCAGTTTTTTCTGTGCCAGTTCAAGCAGGGCAGGGAGCTCTTCACGCGGCAGAATCACCACGCCATCAATATCACCGATGACGAGATCGCCTGGCTGAATGGCTGCGCCCGCGACAGAAACAGGGTAGTTGACCCGTCCCGCAACAGACTTGGTGGGGCCACAGGGATTCAGACCCGCGGCAAACACCGGAAAGCCGTTCGCACTCAGTGCATCGGCGTCTCGTACCGCGCCATCGATAATAATCCCGGCGATGCCGGAGGCTTCAGCCTGGGTCGACATGATTTCTCCGATCAAGGCACAGCTGATATCGCCTTTGCCATCAACCACAATTACATCGCCTGGCTGGGCGATAGCCAGTGCAGCATGGATCGCCAGATTATCGCCTGGCCGGACCTCGACGGTGATAGCGGGACCAGCGACTTTCATAGTGGAGGCTATCGGTTTGACACGGCCATGCAGCGTCCCGCGTCGACCGGCGACATCCGCCAGTATCGCAGCCTGGAACTGAGCCGCCTGTTTAATAAGTTCTGGCGCGACACGAACAATGTCGCGATTGATGAAGGTATTCTCTGCATGTGGCATAGATCATTCCTCTTTCGTTTTACCAGGTACAACAATGTTGTACAATATAAAACTACTATATCGATGTTAATTCACATCGCACCAGTGTTAAGCACTCATTTGTGATGTAAATACGATGTGAATCACAAATTGCGCGGTAAACTGCCTGCCGTCGCACACAGGAGGACGTACTGATGGGGAATGAGGGCGTAATTGCCGTAGAAAAAGCGCTGGCGCTGCTGGATTGTTTCAAACCTGGCGAGGAGTCGCTGACGCTTACCGCGCTGGCGCAGCTGTCGGGTTATCACAAAACGACGGTCTATCGCCTGATGAACTCACTTGAACGCATGAATTATGTGATTCGCCGTGACAATGGCGTTTATACCCTGGGGCCGAGGCTGCTCTATCTGGGCAAGCTCTATGAACAATCCTTTCATCTGGCCAGCATTGTACAGCCTGAGCTTCACGCTCTGGCGACGGCGACGGGTGAAAGCGCCTCATGGTATGTGATTGAAAACGATCAGCGACTCTGTCTGTTCAGAGCTGAACCTTCGGAAGGACTGCGTGAAACGCGTCTGCCCGGCACCTTTCTGCCGCTGGATAACTCTGCCATCGGACAGGTGCTTCGCTACTGGGGAAAGAACGAACCCCTGTTTGACGCTGTACCTGAACTTCCGCTCTTTACCTCCGGAATGCGCGATCCGCACATTGCGGCATTTTCCGTACCGGTGTTTGGAGAAGGTGACAGGCTGCTCGCTGCGCTGGCACTGACCGGGCCATCGTCACGCCTGACGCAGGCAAAGTGTGAAAGCGGACTGGGAAAACTGATGAAAGAAGCGGCCAGCCGGCTTTCAGTGAAATCAGGCGCGCACAAAGTGACATGCGATAATATTTATAAAATTTAGCAGACGCCTGGGGCACAGGTGATCCTCTTTCAGGGCCATGCTCGGCCGGAGCAGCAAGGTTTTTCTGGTGGGCGTTGGTTGATTTCCGCTAAGGTAAATAAAGTGATGTCTGGCATGAAATGAGTACCAGCCCTTTAAAAGCCTCAATGCCGTGACAGGGTAAGTGTTGATTAAGGCATTGATGATAAAGTAAATTAATCTCTTCCTGTGCCCCTTTAAACATCCTGACTTAACTTCAGATATTTAAAGGCGCACTGCCCACATGAAAAATTCCCCGCTTTCCCACTTCAACATGAATTTCCTTCATGTTCGTTGAAATTTAATCACTTTTTTTCAACCGGATGTTGAGGCATAAAGTAAGAATTGTTAATAACTTTGAGTCATATGAATGCTTGTTAAGGGATGGCAAAGTTGCATAACCCTTTAGCAACAAATCATATCAGCGACCAGGATACCCGATAGCGATGAACAACTTAGCCTTTACCCTTAAGCGCATTCGTTTCGACGAAAACTATAACCCTTCGAAAAATACGCGGGCGACGACTAACTTCGCTAATCTGGCGCGTGGCGAAAAACGGCAGGAAAACCTGCATAACGCGCTGGCGATGATCAACAACCGGTTTAACGCGCTGGCGCACTGGGATAATCCTAAAAGCGATCGTTACTCTGTCGAACTTGAGATTATCTCTGCTGAGCTGAATCTTCGTCCTGACAGCAACGACGAATCGTTCCCGGCGATTGAGATTCTGAAGACGCATATCGTCGATCATAAAACCGGTGAGCGTTTTGAAGGGATTGTCGGCAATAACTTCTCATCCTACGTGCGTGATTATGATTTCAGTGTGGTGCTGATCGAGCATAATAAAGGTCAGACTGAATTCAGTCTGCCGGATGATTTCGGCCAGCTGCACGGCAACATTTTTAAAAGCTTCGTCAACTCTGCGGCTTATAAAGAAAACTTCAATAAGTCTCCGGTCATTTGCCTGAGTGTGTCGAGCAAAAACACCTATGTGCGTACCGGTAATGTGCATCCGGTGCTCGGCATCGAATATCAGCAGGATGCGCCTTCGCTGACTGATTTTTATTTTGGAAAAATGGGCCTGAAAGTGCGTTTCTTTATGCCGCAGGGCAGTGTTGCGCCGCTGGCCTTCTACTTCCACGGTGACCTGCTCAGCGATTACACCAATCTTGAGCTGATCAGCACTATCAGCACCATGGAAACATTCCAGAAGATCTATCGCCCGGAAATTTATAACGCAAATTCTGCAGCCGGACAGTGCTATCAGCCAACGCTGCAGCATCAGGATTATTCATTAACCCGCATCGTTTACGATCGCGAAGAGCGCAGCCGTCTGGCCGTAGAGCAGGGTAAGTTTACTGAGACGCATTTCATCAAGCCGAATCAGACACTGCTCGCACAATGGTCTGCTGAATCCGTTCTTTGATTAATTAAAAACAAAAGGTCACCTGCTATGAAAACTTTATTACCGACATCCACTGCGGGCAGCCTGCCTAAACCATCCTGGATTGCGCAACCAGAGGTGCTGTGGTCACCCTGGAAGCTGCAGGATGACGAGTTAGTTGACGGGAAAAGAGATGCACTGCGTCTCTGTCTGGACGATCAGGTTCGCGCCGGTATTGATATCGTCAGTGATGGTGAGCAGACCCGTCAGCACTTTGTGACGACGTTTATTGAACACCTCAGCGGCGTGGATTTTGAGAAGCGTGAAGTGGTACGCATCCGTAATCGTTATGACGCCAGCGTACCGACCGTAGTGGGTGAAGTTTCACGTCAGAAGCCAGTGTTTGTTGAAGATGCAAAAATCCTGCGCAAGCTGACCGATCGTCCTATTAAGTGGGCGTTGCCTGGTCCAATGACGATGATCGATACCCTTTATGACAATCACTATAAAAGTCGCGAAAAGCTGGCCTGGGAATTTGCAAAAATCCTGAATCAGGAAGCGAAAGAGTTAGAAGCCGCGGGCGTTGATATTATTCAGTTCGACGAACCTGCATTTAACGTTTTCTTCGATGAAGTGAATGACTGGGGTATCGCCGCGTTAGAGCGAGCGATTGAAGGGCTGAAGTGTGAAACTGCCGTTCACATCTGCTACGGCTACGGCATCAAAGCGAATACCGACTGGAAGAAAACGCTGGGTACAGAGTGGCGTCAGTACGAAGAGGTCTTCCCGAAACTGCAGCGTTCGGCTATCGACATCGTCTCACTTGAGTGCCAGAACTCGCGCGTTCCAATGGATTTGATCGAGCTGATTCGCGGTAAAAAAGTCATGGTCGGTGCTATCGATGTGGCGACTCACGAGATTGAGACACCGGAAGCAGTCGCAAACACGCTGCGCAAAGCGCTGCAGTTCGTGGATGCTGAAAATCTCTATCCTTCAACCAACTGCGGCATGATTCCCCTGCCACGTCAGGTTGCCAATGGCAAACTGCATGCGTTGAGTGCGGGTGCCGGGATTGTTCGCCGGGAAATTCTGGGAAAATAATCTTTTCCTGAGCAGGCTCAGTCCGGCTTCAGATGCCTGAAAGCCGGACTGAGCTGTCCTTGTCAGGTGCGTCGGATCCAGACGCATCAGCGGCTGACCGCGTTTAACCTTCTGAACGGTATCCACATCCACCAGACGTTCAGGAATTTTGCCTTGTACTCTGAAACTGAGATCGCTTTGAATCCGGGCGACCATAACGCCGGTAAAGGCGTGAGCGTGATCCATCGCGCTTACCACGGTTGCTGTCCGCATCAGGGGAGCCTGCGTTCGGGGATCGTTCTGATTGGAAGGTTCACTGCAGGCCACCAGGGCCAGCAGCAACACGTAAACTGCAAGGATGGCGGATTTATGCCTGCGCATGAGTTCCCTTAAAGCGGTAACGGGAAAATTTACGCATTCTCATTCCTGTGACCAATTAAGTCGATCGTCACTTGTGGCTGAATTTCTCATCATGAACACGTAAAGTGGCGTCATTGTTAAGGAGTCATTACAAAAGGTTGTGGTAGCTGAATAGGGGGTGATATCAGGGGATGAGGGCGAAGAGAGCGGTGCAGTAAGACATTTACTCATATTAATCCCCGTAACCCCAAAACCGCAGAGCTCATAGATATGACGTGCTCGAGCATTATCACCGGCAACACGAAGCCTGATTTGTTCAAAGTTTTTATTGCATAAGTCCTGTTCTAACGCGTGCAGGGGCTGTTTACCGGGTCCATGACCCTGGTATTTTTTAAAAATGAAAATCGTAAATGAAGACTGTACGTGTCGCTGTATCGTGTTTGTACCAGAGTTAGCCGACATGTTTATAACCTGGCCAGAATGTTCGAAGTGACAAAATCGGGCAGTGACATGAACGTCATTTTCAGCGTGTTTGCCGATGTGATTCATTCCACGCCGAATCCAGGCAACAAAGCATAACCCTCGATCGATGATGCACTTAAACAGCTGGAGGTTTATCGCCAGCAGTGGCAGACGTTCACTGATAAATACTTAGCGTAAATCGTGATAATCCTGCGTTTGACGGCTCTCTCGTGGCAATAAAGCCAGCCTGAGAGCCGCGTGTGCGGGATTGCTACGATGAGGCTGTTTTGTCAGATGAGGCACTCCGATAAACCCGACTTAAAACGAAAAGCACCTATTACACATTTACAAATTTAAATGTGTAAATATAATGATGCCTTTTACACATCAGAGGAATGTTTGTCATGCCGTCACTGTTTACCCCCCTGAACCTGGGCGATCTCACGCTTCGTAACCGCATGGTATTGCCGCCGCTGACGCGTTGCCGCAGTGAGCAGCCGGGTAACATTCCCGGCGAGTTGATGGTGGAGTATTACCGTCAGCGTGCCAGCGCGGGACTGATGATCACTGAAGGCACCCAGATTGAGCCTCGCGGGCAGGGCTATGCATGGACGCCGGGGATCCACAGCGACGCCCAGATCGCGGGCTGGAAGAAGGTCACAGAGGCGGTACATCAGGAAGGTGCCACAATTTTCTGCCAGCTCTGGCATGTTGGCCGCGTCTCTCACAATGAACTTCAGCCAGGTAAGCAGCTACCGATAGCGCCTTCAGCCATCGCCGCTGATAACGTCCGGGTGTTTATCGAAACCGGACCCGGTGCGGGGATATTAACTGCACCCAGCGAACCACGGACACTGACGAACGCAGAAGTAAAAGAGATCGTGGCGCTTTATCGGCGTGCGGCGGAAAATGCAAAAGAGTCCGGTTTTGACGGTGTAGAACTGCACTCCGCCAACGGTTATCTGATTAACCAGTTTATTTCGGAGCATACCAACTTCCGCACGGATGAATATGGCGGCTCAGCAGAGAATCGTCTGCGTTTCCTGCGTGAAGTTGTTGAGGCGGTCAGCGCGGTGTTTGGCAGCCATCGTGTGGGCGTCCGGTTTGCGCCGCTGTTTTCGAGTACTGATGAAGAGCGCGTCTATCTCGGTCTGGTTGAAAGCGATCCCCATGCGACCTACATCCGTGCCGCGCAGCTGCTGAATGAGCTGGAAGTTGGCTATCTCTCGATTGCTGAAGCAGACTGGGATAATAGCCCGGATATGCCAGAAAGTTTCCGCGTTGCACTGCGCGATACATTTCGTTCTCCGATCATCTATTCTGGTCGCTACACCGCGGAAAAAGCACAGCGTATGCTGGATAACGGCTGGGGTGACCTGGTGGGTTTTGGCCGCGCGTTTATTGCGAATCCCGATTTGCCGGCACGCATTAAAGCAGGTTATCCGCTGAATCCCGTTGATCACGCCTCCCTGTATGGTGGCACTGAGAAAGGCTATACTGACTATCCTGTTTTTCAATCCTGATCTTATGTGAGGCGGCATGTCCCCCGAAAATGCCCTGAAGTTACTGTCCAACCCGACCCGAGTGGCAGTGCTGAAGTGGCTTAAAAATCCTGACGAAGCGTTTGCGGGCTATTCGCAGCTCTATCCCTTCGCTCAGTATGGCGTCTGTGCCACCCTGATCCAGGACAAGGCGGGCTTATCACAGCCCGCTACCTCGTTATGTCTGAAAGCCCTGCACAATGCGGGACTGGTCGAAGCCAGCAAAGTCGGGAAGTGGACCTATTATCGCCGCGCTGAACCGCGTATTCGTGAAATAACCGACGTGGTGACACAATCGCTGCAGGCGCTTTAGGGCACTTGCAGTATTAGCATTTTTCTCTTTCCTCATCTGCGAATGCAGAGTGTTTGCACTCAGAGCAAGAGTCTGCACATATCCCCCGAATTTCTGACTCGTCTTCATGCACGCGGCTTGACGAAGCTGCCCGCTTAACTTACAACTAAAGCCGTCAGGGGAGTCTCGCCAGAGAGACTGAGAGGCTAATAGCGCAGCGCGCGGCTTAGCGACCCTTAGAACCTGACCCAGTTGATACTGGCGTAGGAAGACGGGTATCACATCCGATACTTGCCGCAGGCGCGCGTTCGCGACGCCTTTGCCTATTCCCTCTGTATCACGGGTCTTCGTTAACCGATAACGAGGCCAAAGTGAAACATCTCATTCTTAATCACTCTCTTCCTCTCCGGTGGACACCATGAGCCGCTGGTCGGTGCTCGGCAGCGGCGTTGCCGGGCTGTGTGTCGCCACACTGCTCAGGGAGCGGGGAGAAACCGTTGAAGTCATTACGCAGCCTGACTGTCGTGCAGCCTCACACTGGGCGGGGGGCATGCTTGCGCCCTGGTGCGAAGCAGAAAGCGCGCCGCCACAGGTGATCGAATGGGGCCAGCATGCGTCGAGCTGGTGGGCGAAACGCGTTGATGGCGTGGAGCAGCAGGGCACACTGGTGGTAGCGCCGCCGCGAGACAGTCGCGAACTGACCCGCTTCGCCAGCATGACGGAGCAGCATCGGTGGGTCGCGCCCGGTGACATCGAACCGGCGCTGGAAAATCGCTTTGCCCGCGGCCTGTTCTTTGCCGCAGAGGCGCATCTTGATCCGCGCCGCGCACTGCAGCAACTGCGCGTCACACTGCAGGAGGCTGGCGTACCCTTTCACAGCGGTAAACCTGGCGGCAAAATCATCGACTGCCGCGGCATCCATGCTCTTGATAAGCAGCCCGCTCTGCGCGCCGTGCGGGGCGAAATGCTGATCCTGCACACGCATGACGTTCAGCTCTCCCGTCCGGTCCGTCTGCTGCATCCGCGCTTTCCCTGCTATCTGGTGCCGCGTGCCGGAGACCACTTCATGCTCGGAGCCACCATGGTCGAAAGTCACGACAGCAGCCCGATCAGCGCCAGGGCGATGATGGAGCTGCTGAGCGCGGCTTACAGTCTGCATCCGGCACTGGCGGAAGCGCGCATCGTGGAGAGTGGCACCGGTCTGCGTCCCGCCTACTGCCAGAATCTGCCGGAGGTCCGCTATGAAAATGGCCGTTTCTCGTTAAACGGGCTCTACCGCCACGGCTTTTTACTGGCCCCGATTATGGCTGAAAAACTCATGCTGCAACTCACTCAGGAGATGACTCATGCGAGTTCAACTTAATGGACGCACGATTGAAACCAGCGCAATGACGCTGGCTGAACTTATGGCGGAGCAGCAGATCGACCCGCGTACCGTCGCCACGGCGCTGAACGGTGAGTTTGTGCCTCGCAGCCGTTATGCCAGCCAGCAGCTTGAGGCGGGCAACCAGCTGGAAATCCTGTCACCGATGCAGGGAGGTTAACCATGTTCTATCAATTTGCCCCGCAATCACGCTTTCTGCTCGGCACCGCCGGATATCCGTCACCAGACGTTCTGCATCAGGCTATTGACGCATCAGGTGCGGAGATCATTACCGTCAGCCTTCGTCGTGAAGGCAGCGAAGGCGGTGCGTTTCGCACGCTGTTGCAGCAGCTCAACAAACGGATTCTGCCGAATACCGCAGGCTGCCATACGGTGAAAGAGGCGGTAACGACGGCGCAGATGGCGCGTGAACTTTTCGACACGCCGTGGATTAAGCTGGAAGTGATTGGTCATGCCGATACGCTGCAACCCGATCCCTTTGCGCTGGTGGAAGCCGCGCGGATCCTCTGCGCTGACGGCTTCCAGGTGTTTCCCTACACCACCGAAGATCTGATTGTTGGCGAGAAACTGCTGGAAGCGGGTTGTGAAGTGCTGATGCCCTGGGGCGCACCAATTGGTTCCGGTCAGGGGTTGCGCAATATCGAAGGGCTGCGTGCCATGCGGGCGTGGTTTAAAGATGTGCCGCTGATTATTGATGCGGGCATCGGTGCGCCGGGTCAGGCGGCGCAGGCGATGGAGATGGGTTTTGATGGCGTGCTGCTTAACACGGCGGTGGCGAAAGCGCGCGATCCGGTGCGGATGGCGGGTGCCTTTGCTGCCGCGATCCACGGCGGGCACGAGGCGTTTCAGGCAGGATTGATGGAGCAGCGCGATATGGCGTCAGCCTCAACCCCCATTTTTGGTCTGGCAGAGTTCAGTTAAGGAGCAACGATGACGCGTTATCAGCGACAGACCATGTTGCCGGAGATTGGTGAAGCGGGGCAACAACGCCTGAGCAGGGCAAGGGTGCTGGTGGTGGGCGCGGGCGGACTCAGCGCGACGCTGCTGCCATTGCTGGCTGGCGCGGGCGTGGGGTTTATTCGGCTTTACGATGGCGATCGGATTGAGCTGCACAACCTCCACCGGCAGACGCTGTTTGGCATCGGAGATGTGGGCCAGCCAAAAGCAATCTGCGCGCAGCGCGCGCTGGCGCAGCGAAATCCTGACTGCCACGTTGAGGCGCATCCCCAGATGTTGAGCGCCAGTCAGCTGCCGCAGGCGCTGGAGGGGATCGATCTGGTGGTGGATGCGGCGGATAACTTCGCCATCACCTATCAACTCTCCGACGCCTGCTCTCCGCGCGGTCTGCCGCTGATCTGCGCCTCGGTGCTGGGTCGTAAAGGTTACGTCGGTGGATTCTGCGGCGGTGCGCCTGGCTATCGTGCGCTGTTTCCTCAGTTGCCGAAGGCGTCGGGTAACTGCAACACGGCTGGTGTAATGGGGCCTGCGGTAGCAACGCTGGGCGCGATGCAGGCGCAGATGGTGCTGAGCGTATTGCTAAAACTGACCCCGTCGCCGCTCGGCTGCATGATCCACTGCGACTTTGTGGACTGGCACATCAGGCAATTCCGCTTTGATAATGCGCCTGAACCTGACGCACCGGGCATCCCGTTCATCGATAAGCTGATGCTCAGTGAGGACGATTGCATTGTGGAACTGCGCAGTCCCGAAGAAGCGCCGGTCAGTGTGGCCGAACGGGTGCTACGCATTCTGCCGCAGCAGATAGCGGCCTGGCAGCCGCCGTCCGATCGGCGCGTGGTGCTGGTGTGTGCCAGTGGAATGCGTGCAGCTCAGGCGGCAGAGAACCTTGCCGCACGGGGGATCACGCGGATGGCGCTGATGGCGGCAAACACGCTGTAGCCTGCCGGTTTACACAATTTCGACCAGCTGGAACGTCTCGAAAATCAGCTCCATTTCCTTATGGAAATAGCCTTCACGTTCAAAGTAACGCTGATGTTCCTGCCGCCAGTGGTCGAGGCTGAGATCGCCTTCACCCTCCAGCATCGCCATCTCAGGCGTGACGCGGTCAAAGCGCGTCAGGAACAGTCCGGTGGTGCGAATCACGCAGACGGGCCGTTTTTCGCCGTTCAGAACAAGGGTGTAGCCGCCCGGCTGAGGCAGGACTTCCTGATCCTGCCAGCTCTGTAACGAACCGCAGGAGGCGACTTTCTTGCCGGCAATAATCAGCGTTGCCAGTTCGTTAGCTAATTCCGGGGAATCACCGAATGCATCTGTGGATGCACCCGGATATTTGTCCTGCAGTTGTTCCTGCGTCATCGACATCCGCAAATCCTTAATGAAATAAGCGCCTGACCGGGATAAATGCAGGTCAGCGTCGCCGTTAAGATAAAGCAGCAGCGGTTGACATGCTGCCAGGAGCGTTACAGCTTACCCGGCCTGCTCATGGGAAAACAGGCTCAATTATCAGGATATTGGGTTTGGGTGTTTGCTGGATCGCAAAGGAGAGGCATACTCTGGCGCGGCCAGCCACAGCCGCGCGCAAAAACTAACGCCTCAGAAAGCTCGCCCAGTGTTCAATGTCGTCACCGCTACTGATATCGGGCTGCACCAGACCATTCACCATAAAGGTCGGTGAAACATGAATACCATTCTGGCGGGCATATTTGCAGTGCCATTTAATCGCGTTCTGCAGATCGGGCTGATCAAACGCGGCGCTGGCATCTACGCCGCTGTACTCTCTGAGGCGGGCCAGAATCTGGTTCGGCGTTGCATCGCGATTCGGGCCGGTACAGTGATCGGTGAACTCAAACTCTTCGCGATGATCGGCGACTGCCTGCATTACCTTCTTTGCCGCCTCTTTACTGTCGCTGGCGGCGGCAAGGATGTAACGCACAATCACGCCGGAATAGAGGTGCCACGGCTGTGATTGCAGACGAATCTTCAGGGTCATCTTCTCTTCACCCACATGCGCCAGTAAGGCGTCGAATTTATTGAACGCGCGAACCGAAAAAGGGCAGGTAGGTTCCAGAAAGACTTCAAAGATTGCGGGACCGTGGCCCCAGATCAGGATATCAGCATGCTGACTCATCAAAAACTCCTTAACGATAAACGGAACGGGAAGTGTCATTACCCTGGCAAATCCTCATCACATCAGCCAGTTGAGAATCAGCCGTAATTGTTACAAAAAACAGCAGTCAGCAGCTGAGACGTGCGTAACAGGCGACAGCCAGAGCCATTAATCGTTAGAATTATCGGCCTTGGCATGCTCAACAGCTGGATCTGCATCGTCCACTGCAAGCAGCTATAGTTATCTGCAGAATTTGCTCGCCCGAATGATGAAGCCATTTCTGCTGTTTGCCTGCTGATCGTCTGCCTGGGGCCGATAAGCGTTAGAAGAGGTTAATTTTGCATACTGATCTTACCTGGAAAATTCTCCATCGCGTCATTAACAAGACAATCTCTGACATGCTGGATGATCAGCAGAGTATTGACGTGTTATCACTGCGCGCCCGGCTGCATGAGCTGGCTGAAAAAGAGGAGGATGAGGTCATGGTGCTCTGTTACTGGCAGGCGAGTAAAATTCTGCTTCGACTTCCCACCACGGTGACAGCCAGTCAGTTGATGGTTGCCGCACGTCACGCTTTTCGCACGCCAATGGATCATGATCGGCTTTAGGGTGAGGACTGACCCGCGCCAGGATATATCCGCACTGAGATCGAAGCGTCAGACCCTGATCAACGCTCATTCAACATGATTATTCCTGCGTTGCTTTACTGACCATTCAGCAATTTGTTCTCATTCTGGGGTCAGTAAATATCAACCGTTAATAAGAGTTGTCTTTAAAGTAAAAAATATCACCTCATAAATGAAGTGTAAATTTTTTAGTTAATTATTCTCGCAGGCTGAAATTGATTCTAATCAAGAAATGTGTCGGTAAATCTCGTCTGTTTAAGTAACTCAACAGCCTGTTTACCTTTAATATAAATAGGGTGCTGTAACATGACGTCAACATAATAAACACCGGGTTGTTATGTTGGCGCATTTTATAAATGCATATCTATCCATCAGGTGGCTGATTCCAGCCACTTTGCATGTATTGAAAAGAGACAGGTTTGATGAATATCAGAAAAAGTATTCTGCCAGTGGCACTGGCTGGCCTCATGATTTCCGGATCGGCATTAGCAGCAGCGACTGACGGTCCCTCCCCCATCGTGCCTAATCCGGGAACCTCTGCGGGTACACAGGGTGCAGGCGGCGAAGTGAAATTCACTGGTGAAATTACCGATGTTTCCTGTGACGTTTCTACTGCCAGTAAAAGCCAGACCGTTGATTTAGGTAAATGGGCAAAATCGTATTTCGAAAGCCGCACCGAAACTACGGAAACACCATTTACTATTTCGGTCAAAGACTGCCCTTCATCGGTTAAAACAGTAGCTGTGCTTTTCGATGGCGATAAAGATAGCGGTGACCCTACGCTGCTGAAAGTGGCTGACGGCGGTGCAACCGGTGTGGGTATTAAACTCTACGAAGCAGACCGCAGTACGCCGATTTCTATTGGTTCCATTTCTAAGGCGGTCAAGGTAGTAGAGGCTGCAGATGGCGGTAGTGCCGACCTGAATTTCTTTGCGGATTACAAAAGTGACGGTGCTGCCATTACCGTTGGTAAGGCAAACTCAGTGTCTAACTTTGTGATGGTTTATAACTGATTTATAGCAGGGGCAACCCTGCTTCCCTCTTAAATATCAACGGCGTAAATGACTATGTTTAAGTTAATAAGACTTATTTCGCTTTTTTCTGCGTGTATGCTGAGCATGGCTGCTCATGCGGGTGTTGTGATGGGAGGGACGCGTGTTATTTTTGCGGAAGGAAAAAAGGAGGCAACGCTTTCAGTCACGAATCAGGATAAAACCATTCCCTATCTGGTTGAATCGTGGATAGAGAATTTTAATTCAGATAATCACGCCCGAGTGCCTTTTATTGTCACGCCGCCACTCTTCCGCCTCGATGCGGGAAAAGAGAATCTGTTAAGGATTAATTATCTGGGAATGCCCCTGCCGAAAGATCGTGAATCGGTATTCTGGCTGAATGTAAAATCTATTTCGCCTGCGCCACGTGATAAAAGCAATCAGCTGCAGGTTAATATTAAATCAAAATTTAAACTCTTTTACCGGCCAAAAGGACTGGCGGGAAATCCGGCTGACGCCTGGCAACAACTCTCGTTTCGCCATGAAGGCCGGCAGCTAATTGCGCATAACCCAACACCTTACTTTGTCTCTTTTTATTCGCTCAGCGTTAATCATCACACAATTCAGGACCCAGGCATGATTGGCCCGGGTGAGGATCGTCAGTGGACCGTCGCCGATTCCGGCGCAGTGACCTGGTCTGCGATTAACGACTACGGCGGCATCACTGAACAACGTACGCGCTAAGTTTGATTTGAATCCGGGGCATCAACAGTGAAAGTCACTCAACAGGCCAAGACAGGGAAGAGAAGGTACGCGAAATCGTTTTACGCTTCACCCTGGCTTGCAGGTGTTCCGGGTCTGATGCTGCTCATGTTCTGCCCACTGCGTGGTGCCCGCGCAGATGACTACTTTAATCCGGCGGCGCTGGAATTCTCATCCGATCAGCATAACGCCGCCGATCTTCACTATTTCGCCCATGAAGGCGGCCAGCAACCGGGTACCTATCATGTCACGCTGTTGCTCAATAATCGGGTGATTGATAGCCGCGATGTCACTTTTGTGCAGGGCAGAAACGGGCTTGTCCCGCAACTGACGGTTGCAGAGCTTTCCGCAATGGGCGTCAACGTTGATGGCTTTTCCGCATTCAGCCGTTTAAAGAATGGTGAGACCATTGACGAGTTAGGTGATTTCATACCCGATGCTGCAGCCGACTTTGATTTCGCGCACCAGCAGTTAAATCTTTCCATTCCTCAGATTGCCCTGAAAATAAAAGATCGCGATTATGTCGATCCTTCGCGCTGGGATGAGGGCGTATCGGCTGCTTTTGTAGACTATAACCTTACCGGAAGCAGTAGCCGTAATGAGGGCGACCGCTGGAATTCAACGCTGCTGAGCCTGCGCAGTGGAGCCAATTTCGGTGCATGGCGACTGCGTAACACTGCCGCCTGGCGTTACGATCTGGCCAGCCACTGGCAATCCCAGACCACTTATCTGGAGCGGGATCTTAAGACACTGAAAAGCCAGTTTCGGGTCGGGGATACTTACACCTCTGGCGACGTTTTTGACAGCGTGCAGTTTCGCGGTGTGCAGATCATGTCTGATGACTCCATGCTCCCGGAAAGTCAGCGCGGGTTTGCTCCGGTGATACACGGCATTGCCCACAGCAATGCGCGGGTCACGGTCAGTCAGCACGGCTATGTGATTTATGAAACCGTGGTTGCACCGGGCGCATTCGAGATCAAAGATCTTTATCCCACCGCGCAGAGCGGTGACCTCGACATTACTATCCATGAAAGCGATGGCTCGGTACGCACCTTCACCCAGCCCTACTCTGCTGTGCCTTACATGCTGCGTCAGGGTCATCTGAAATACAGTGTCAGTGGTGGTCGTTACCATTACTCAGGCAGTAGCAATCTGCGTTCACCTGAGTTTGTGCAGTCCACGCTGTTTTACGGACTGCCACATGACTTTACCGCCTTTGGTGGCGTTCAGATGGCGCAGAATTATCACGCTGTGGCGATGGGTCTGGGAAAAAGTCTGGGCGATTTTGGCTCGCTGCGAACCGATGTGACCGTAGCAAAAACCCGTTTACCGGAAGGACAGAGCAGAAGTGGTCAGTCAGTCCGCGCGCAGTATCAGAAAAATTTCGCTTCAACCAATACCATCTTCAGCATGGCAAGCTATCGCTACTCCTCCAGCGGCTTCTTTGACTTCAGCGAAGCCAATGCGATGACCAGCCCGGCAAGCTATGTGGCTAACAAGCGCAGTCGTTCGGAGATTTCGATCTCTCAGGGTATTGGCGACTATGGCAGCCTCAGCGCCTCTGCCTATGTGCAGCGTTACTGGCGTTCAAATAGTGAAGATCGCACCCTGCATCTGGGCTTCTATAGCAATTACAAAGCTATTTCCTGGGGCGTTGCCTGGTTTTACACCGACTCGACCAGCGCCCGTAAGGCTGACCGCGCGATCTCTTTTAACGTCTCCATTCCCTTCAGCGCGCTGCTGCCAGACAGCTCTGTCAGCTACAGCATGAACTCCAGCAACGATGGCAATGTCTCTCAACAGGTCAGCCTGTCGGGCAGCGCGTTGCAAGACCACAATCTGCACTACAACCTGCAACAGGGCTATGACAGTCAGGGACAAAATCTGAACAGCAACGGCTCGCTGGACTATCGCGGCAGTCGTGGCAGTGTCAGTGCCGGAGTCAGTCATGATCGCCACAGCACTCAGTTTAACTATGGTCTTTCGGGCGGCATCGTCGCGCATGCACACGGTATTACGCTGAGCCAGCCGCTGGGCGATACCTTCGCAATCGTTCATGTGCCGGATACGGCCGATGTGGGCATTCAGAGCAGCAGTAATGTGGTCACCGATGGTCGCGGCTATGCGATTGTGCCTTCTCTTTCGCCTTACCATGAAAATGCTATCGCACTGGCAACTGACACGCTGCCCGATAACGTTGATGTGGAACTGGATGGGCAAACGGCCATTCCGACCCACGGAGCGATTGTGATGGCCGATTACGCCACCCATGTGGGTAACCGGGTGCTGTTCACGCTGACCTGGCAGGATGCCTTCCCGCCATTTGGCGCGGCAGGTCAGATTGCCCGCGCCGCTGCGGGTAAAGAGGGCAGCACAAGCGGTATCGTCGCTGAAAAAGGCGAACTTTATCTGAGTGGTGTACCCGCTCAGGGTGTTATCGAGGTGAAATGGCAGGAAGAGGGGGTGGAGAGAAGCTGCCGCGCGCCGTTCCGCCTGCCTGCCGCCAGCGGTACCAATCCGGTCAGACTGGTCTCTGCAGTTTGCCAGTAATTCACAGGAATGTAAGATGAAATCAGTTCTGCGTTTAGCGAAAGGGATGATGCTGTTTATCCCGACCTTGTGTGTTTTACCTGCATTGGGACAGGAGTCCTGTCAGGGCGTCAGTCAGGTGGTGGTTCAGGTGCATAACGTCAACTATGTGCCGGGCGCGGCTGATGGCACGCCGATCTCGGCGCAGATGCCTTTGCAGAGCACCAATGCCTTTACCTGTAATAAAAACAGCGGTGAGCAGGGCTATAACTACAAAGACATGGGGTTTCAGATTAACGCTGAAGAGTCCGGCTTGCAGACCAACATTGCGGGCGGACACAATACGCCAATATACCGTGTTCCAGGCGTTGAGAGTATCGGATTCGCTATTGGTTTCAAGGAGCCGTCTTATTGCGGTGGCAGTTTCGCTGATACCACGGGAAAGGGCAAAACCAGCTCGATCTGTAACTCCCAGACCAGCCCACAGTTCAATTCTGCCCACGACATCACCCTTCAGTCCTACGTAGTGTTCTATAAAATTCCCGGACAGCGCTCGCCGCTGAATCCTGGCGATCAACCTGCATCTGTCGGAGAGGTGAACGTTGGCAATGCCAGCCTGAAGGTCGGGGACAGCGCTGCCAGCAGCCAGCCAATCAATGACAAGCCGCAAATTTTCCTCTCCAGCTTTACCGTACAGTATGGCAGTTGTTCTGTGGTCACCCCCCAGTCCGCTATTAATGTGGACATGGGGAAGGTGAGTAAGGCGGAGTTCACCGGTATCGGCAGCCGGGCAGGAAGCGAGAAGAGCTTCCAGATTCAGGTGATGTGTGAGCACAGCGCCGCAGTGAAAATAGGCTTCTTTGGCATGGCGACACCAGGCGATAAAGATGCCATCAGCCTGACGCCGCAGAGCAACTCAGCGTCCGGTGTGGGCATTGCTCTGACTTATGGGCCGGGTCTGCAGGTTCCGGAAGGTCAGCGCGTGCCGCTGAATGTCTCGACCGACCAACTACCGGTGCTGACGACAGTCTCTTCTCCCAATCAGGCGGCGTCGATGGCGTTTAACGCGCAATATATTCAGACTGACGAGCAAGTGATGGCGGGAAAAGCGGACGGCACGGTGACGTTCAATCTCGTTTATAATTAACAGGCACAGGCTGTGCATCACCGGCTAATGTCGCGTGATGCTGGCTGCATGTCTCTTCTACCCTGCACATTTCCCCTGCTTAGCATCGCTATCCGGCGCGTCTCCTGCAGCAATCGTTAAAACCCGCTAACCATGACCCGCGGTTTTTCCTAATCTCTGTTAAAATTATCCCTCTGTACCACTTTGCAGGATGCATGTTCGGGAGAAGCTATGTTGTGGATTTGGAATGCCCTGATTGTTCTGGTCACCGTTATCGGCATGGAGATAACGGCTGCGCTGGCACACAAATACATCATGCATGGCTGGGGTTGGGGCTGGCACCTGTCACATCATGAGCCACATAAGGGCTGGTTCGAGGTTAACGACCTCTATGCAGTGGTGTTCGCGGGCCTGTCGATTTTACTTATTTATCTGGGCAGCACAGGCATCTGGCCGCTGCAGTGGATCGGTGCAGGGATGACGCTTTACGGTCTGCTCTATTTTATCGTGCATGACGGGCTGGTCCATCAGCGCTGGCCATTTCGCTATGTGCCGCGCCGGGGTTATTTACGCCGACTCTATATGGCGCACCGCCTGCATCATGCGGTACGGGGTAAAGAGGACTGTGTCTCGTTTGGTTTTCTCTATGCGCCGCCGCTGTCAAAACTGCAGGCGACGCTCAGGGAACGCCACGGCGTTAAACGGGGCGCTGCCAGAGATAAGCAGGGCGCGGAGCAGGACGCGCCATCCGGGAAGTAACCGCCTGACCGGATGCCGCCACCAGCATGGCCAGTTTCTCTGGCGTGCTGGTGGACTGACGTTGATCCCACGCCTGTGCACCTGCTTCTACTACTTTCATACCGATCTTACGATAAACCTGTTTTGCCGTCGCAATGGCCCACGCCGAACGCAGCGGTAAACCGGGCAACCCCGCCGATGCCGATCGATAATAAGGTTCTGCCGTCTCCACCAGTCGGCGGGCAACGCGGCTGAGGGCCCTGCGATGGCGCGGGTCCGCCAGCGTCTCTCGCGTCAGCCCCTCTTCTGTCAGCCACTCAGCGGGCAGATAACAGCGTCCCGCCTCAGCATCTTCAATGATATCGCGTGCAATATTCGTCAGCTGAAACGCCAGACCAAGATCGCAGGCGCGATCCAGCGTCGCGTTGTC
Source organism: Pantoea sp. F_5 (assembly GCF_008631595.1). Classification (NCBI taxonomy): domain Bacteria; kingdom Pseudomonadati; phylum Pseudomonadota; class Gammaproteobacteria; order Enterobacterales; family Erwiniaceae; genus Pantoea; species Pantoea sp. F_5. The sequence goes on along the minus strand of NZ_VWUO01000016.1, from coordinate 34,676 downwards.
GCGCACGCCCATAATCTGCGCCATCATCAGGCCCACCACGCCCGCCACGTGATAGCAGTAGCGCAGCGTATCATCCAGCGTCTGATAGCGGGTCTCATGGACATCCATCGCAAAGCCTGCCAGGTGATCAAAAGCGTAAGCAGGCAGAATATCGTGCGCCATCGCCACCTCCTGGAAGGCGGCAAAGGCGGGCTCATGCATCTGCGATCCGGCATAGGCCTGGCGGGTTTTCATCTCCAGCTGTGCCAGGCGCTGTTCGGCGGATTGCAGTGACGGCGTATCATTGCTGAATCCCAGCACCTGATCGTCAATCACATCATCACAATGACGACACCACGAGTAGAGCATCAGCACACTGCGTCGGGTTTTGGCATCAAACAGTTTTGACGCCGTGGCAAAGCTTTTAGAGCCGACTTCCATGGTTTCAACGGCATGATCGAGCAGTGACGGACTATTCAAGCCAGATCCTCCAGCATCAATCCTGCGGTGGCCTTGGCCGAACCAATCACCCCTGGGATGCCCGCGCCAGGATGGGTACCCGCGCCGACCAGGTAGAGATTATTGATGGTCTTGTCGCGGTTATGGGGCCGGAACCAGGCGCTTTGCGTCAGAATCGGCTCGACCGAAAACGCCGAGCCCTGATACGCATTCAATTCATCGCGGAAATCAAACGGCGTGAACATGCGGTGCGTCACCAGCTGGCTGCGCAGGCCTGGCATGTAGTGCTGTTCCAGATAGTCGAAGATGCGATCGCGCAGGCGCGGACCTTCCACGGTCCAGTCGATATCGGCGGTGCCGAGGTGCGGCACCGGTGCCAGCACGTAATAACTGCCGCAGCCAGGGGGTGCCAGTGATGGATCGGTCACGCAGGGTGCGTGGAGGTAAAGCGAGAAGTCCTCTGCCAGGGCGTCTTTGTTAAAGATCTCATCAATCAATTCACGATAGCGCGGACCAAAGCAGACTGTGTGGTGCGCGAGCTGATCGTGATGATGATTCAGGCCAAAATAGAGTACAAACAGCGAGTTACTCATGCGCTTGTTCTGCAGGGATTTTCCCTTTACCACAGAGGCGGGATGCTGACTCAGCAGTTCGCGGTAGGTATGAACCACATCCGCATTAGAGGCGACCGCGCGGGTCGGGAATACCCGGCCATCTTCCAGATGCACGGCGGTGATGTTATTTTCCTGCGTCTCCAGCCGCGCAACGCTGGCATTCAGTTCCACTTCGCCACCCAGATCCTCGAACAGTTTTACCATGCCCTGTACCAGTGCGCCCGTGCCGCCACGCGGGAACCAGACGCCCCACTCACGTTCCAGCGCATGAATCAGGGTATAGATTGATGAGGTGGCAAACGGATTCCCGCCTACCAGAAGCGAGTGGAATGAGAACGCCTGACGCAGATGCTCATCTTCAATATAGCTCGCCACTTTGCTGTAGACGCTGCGCCACGCCTGCAGTTTTGCCAGCTGAGGTGCGGCGCGCAGCATGTCACGGAACGACAGAAACGGCACGGTCCCAAGCTTCAGATAACCTTCCGCAAACACCGCACGGGAATAGGCCAGAAAGCGACGATAGCCTTCTACATCACGCGGATTAAAAGCGCTGATTTGCGCTTCCAGCGCGGGCTGATCGTTGTCATAACTGAAGACCTTGCCGGACTCCCAGCAGAGTCGATAAAACGGCTTCACCGGCAGCAGTTCGACATAGTCAGAGAGCTTTTTACCTGCCAGAGTGAACAGCTCTTCAATAGCGCTGGGATCCGTAATCACGGTGGGGCCGGCATCAAAGGTAAAGCCCTGATCTTCGTAAACATAGGCGCGGCCGCCGGGCTTATCACGCTGCTCAAGCAGTCGCGTAGGGATCCCTGACGCCTGAAGGCGAATGGCCAGCGCCAGACCACCAAAGCCTGCACCAATTACTGTCGTTCTGTTCATTGCATCGCCTGTTGACGGTGAGGAGTCATAATAGCCTGTAGCGCAGCCAGTACGGGAACCGGCGGCTTGCCGCTTAAGATGCGCAGCCGATCAGACACAGTGAGTTTTCCCGCATAAAAACGGGCAATCAGACCTTCGGGAAGGCCGTAAAATCGTTGCATAACCTGCCAGCGCTGGTCTGCCGGACCCGCCAGAAACAGCATCCGGTTCAGCATGCGGAAGAAGCGCTGCTGCTGCCAGGTATGACTGGCAAACTGTTGAATGGTCGCGTGCAGGGTTTCAGAGGTGAACGACTGCATCTGCGCCAGCCGGTCAGCGAGCGCGACCGCCAGTGGCAGCGAATAGCCGGTTGTAGGATGGAATAACCCGGCACGCAGACCGCTGCAGGGCAAATCGCGTTTCTGCCAGAAGGCGTCCACGTCGCCGGTCAGCGTAATCGGCAACGCGCCCTGTTCTTCACGCAACAGTTGCTTTAACTGCCAGCCCTGTTGAGCGGCATAGTCACGGATGTTCTGACGGGCGCGATCGCCTTCCAGCGTGGCGTTATCAATATAGTGGGTATCTTCAATCAGCAGCGTATCCGCCGAAAAGGGCAGGCTGTAGACAAAGCGATAGCCTGACTGCTGATCCACGGTCGCGTCCATAATAATCGGCGCGGTCAGGCCGTGGGGCGCACTGAGCTGCCACTCCTGACCCACAAACGCCTGGAAGCCCATGCGCAGCGCACCATCGGGCTGATAGCCGCGTCCATCGATCACCGCATCCGTTTCCAGCACCCGACCATCCTCCAGCGTGACTGAGCGTGAAGCTATGCTCGCCACGCGGGTATTCAGCAGTAGATCCGGCGCAAACCGATCGCGAATTACCTGTGCAAAACGCTCTGCGGTCACACAAAAATAGCCACTGTTCAGACTGCGCCTGCGGTGTGGAAAGCGAACCTCATAACCGGGCCAGTGATGAACCACCAGCGGAGCAATCCAGTGATGCTGCGTATCATTGAGATCGTCCGCATGAAACGACCAGGTATGATGCGCGCCAGGCTCACTGTCGGCGTCGAGCAGCAGCATACGCAGTGACGGACGCTGCTGGCGCAAACGCAGGGCGATTAAGCCGTTAGCCAGCCCCGCGCCTACCAGAATCAGATCATACCGCGGCATAATCTCTCCTGTGGAGTACCGGCTTGCGGGTCTGCATTGCCTGCTCGACAATATCCGCTGCGAGCATGGTGCCGCCCGCCTGACAGAGCGCCGTGCGCAGCGTTTTCATCTGCTGGCCGTAGCTTCTATCAGCCAGTAAAGTCTGAAGCTGACGGGCCATTGCGTGGCTGGTCGTGAAGCGTGACGCGCGACGTCCTATACCGTGCCAGACCACTCTGGCCGCGACGCCCGGCTGGTCAAAGGCCAGTGGAATCGCAAGCAGAGGCGTCAGATGGTTAACAGCATCCAGCACCGTATTCATGCCGCCGTGCGTTATCGCCAGATCGGCCTGCGCCAGTGCGGCAGCCTGATCGGCAAAATCGACCACCTGAACATGGCTGGACTGCGCCAGTTTTTCCGCCTGAAACGGTGACAGACGACCGCAGTGTGCCAGCAGCAACTGTGCGTCGATCTCATGGCAGGCGCGAACAATGGTTTTAAACAGGCCGTAACGATGTCCCTGCAGCGTACCGAGTGACGCGAAAATGCGTGGTCTGTCGCCATGCGGAAAGTAACGTGGTTGCGACACGGCAGGCGCTGTTGCCGCTGTACGCAGCGGACCGACAGAATGAAAATGATCGGGCAGGGCCTGGCGGGGAAAATCGAGTTCCGGCATCAACTGGCTGATCTGCGCCAGGGGTGAAAAGCAGTGATGCAGCTTTTCCCGTGGTGCTAATCCCATCGCATGGGCGTTGCGGGCGATAACGCGATCGTGACGGCGCATCAGCCAGTCATATATTTTTTCACTGGCGCGATAGCGTTCGCGTGCCTGATCGGTGTTGGCATAGTCAAACGGCATCACGGCCAGCGGGAAATCGGGTTCACGGTTAAGTGGCAGCGCACAGGCCACAGAGACGTAAGGCAGGTTCAGAGACTCTGCCGCCAGTGCACCGGCTGGCTCCATCTGATCGACGATCACGCCATCAATCGCCAGCGTCTTCAGCACCACCGGCAGTTCACGACAGAGCATCTCTGTGCTGCGCGCCATCTCGTTGATTAACTTAAGCATCGACGGGCCAAGTGGATGCGCCGCCAGCTGCAGGGTATGCACCAGACTGCCTGCCGGATGCGAGGCGAGACCCAGCGGGAAAAACCCTATCCGGCTGTCAGTCAGTAGTGCGCTGACATCCGTCTGCTGGAGAAAGGTAATCTGGTGTCCGCGTGCGATTAAGGCCTGGCTCAGATGCGAAAGAGCCTGCACATGGCTATAGAAGGGCGGTGCAATGACCGCGAAGTGGCTCATGCAGCATCCTTAACTGACGGCAGCGAGTTTTTTCTCAAACCAGGCCTGAACAAAATGGTGAGTGGCATAACCGTCCTGGCAGGCCGAGAGCAGATGCTCGCTGGCACAGCGCAGGTGATCGCGCAGTCGCGTTTCAACCGCCTGTGGCCCCAGCAGATTGACCAGCGTCGATTTCCCGTCATCCTGATGCGCATCTTTGCCGGTATCCGCCATGCCATCGGTGAGATCGTCCAGCAACTGAAAAGCCTGACCGAGATTAAGCGAAAAGCGGTGCAGCTGTTCGCGCGCTTCTTTTGGCGTTTCCGCCACAATAGAGGCCATCTGCATAGAGGCGCAGAACAGGGTGCTGGTTTTGTAATGGTTGGTCATGAGAATGGCGTCGGCACTGCGTGGCTTGTCGCCTTCTGAAAGATCCTTGAACTGACCCTGCACCAGACCCTGCATGCCGACAGCGTGGGATAGCTCCGCGACCGCATCGGCTCTGGCGGCTGCCGTTAAGCCTTCTGCCATGGCAACCACGCCAAAAGCTTTACTCAGCAGCGCCACTGCGGCCAGAATCGCGACATGTTCTCCATACTGGCAGTGAATGGTCGGACGTCCACGACGCAGCTGCGCATCATCCATACAGGGCATGTCATCCAGAATCAGGGAGGCGGCGTGCACCATCTCAACCGCGCAGGCGAGATCGAGCAGCCCGGCAGGGGTGGCGCTACAGCCGAGATCGCGCGCGGCCAGCAGCAGCAGCAGCGGGCGGATACGCTTTCCCGGTGCCAGCGCCCCCTCGCGCATTGCCGCGCCGACTAAATCACGCTCACTCTCAACCGGTAAAAGCTGATCAAGCCGTTGCTCAATGTCGCTCAACAGGCTGGCTGCATCATTGTGGCTGAAACTGACGTGTTGTTCTGCACAGACCGTCATCATGGCTGTCCTTATCTACAGAGGAAGTCACAGCAGGTCGAAATGATTCGATGCCATCTTCAATAATCGTCCCCGACTGCCACAGCATAGTTGGCAGGTTTTCAAAGAACGGCGGGTAAATTCATTACAACTAAGCGTAGCTCACAACGATAAAAATGTCGGCGAATTCAGCAGCATTCCGCCTTTTGGCGCGTCATCCTGATCACTATCTTGCCTGAATCAGCCCAGCAATGCGCGCAGCGCTTTCATCACGCGGGTGACATCCTCATCCGATAATGCGCCATCTTTAGCGAAGCGCACAATCCCTTGCGGATCAATCACCACGACGGACGCGCTTTCCGGCTGAAGATGCCAGCTATGGGCAGTGACGCCACTGCTGTCGATAATAAATTGCTGCCAGGGTGCTGCTTTTTTGCTGGAGGCGATGCTGCGCACCACAAAAATGGCACTGCCGGGCAGGGCATCGTCGGTATTGACAATGGTGGTAGTCTGGAAGCGGTCGCGCGGCAGTTGGGCCTGCTGAATGGCTTTGATTAGGGGTTCACTCTGATCTTTCGCGGATAGCCGGCCTGCCACATGAATCACCAGACGCACTTTTCCGGTCAGTGTCTGACTGTTCCAGCGCTGATAATTGATGTCGCCCTGGTTCAGCACCATCTCGCCTTTGTCAGCAACGTAAACCGACGGGACAGGCTGACCGGGTGTCAGGGTATGAGCAGCTGTAAAGCCGGAAAACAGCAGGGCAATCATCAATCCATAATGGCGCACGGGTTCCTCACTTCTTTTCGTTTTACGGCAGGCGAGGCGAGCTATCTCATCAGCAGGCAGAAGATTAGTACCACATCTCTGTTTCAGATCAATAAAAGCATTAAAGATTTGGGCTGAAAATGCAGGGAATATTTTGTTAACAGGAGGTGGAATATGAGCACAGCACTGATGACCTTACCTGAGTTTGCCCGCTACATTGGCATCGCTACGCCAACGCTGGCGCGTGCCTTTTGCTGCCGGGGATCGCTGGCGGGCGTGCCGCTGCCGCAGGCGCTGGATGATGCACCGCTGACGCAACGCCACTGGCTACGCGACGATGTCCGTCAGTTTGATCATGCCTATAAACGTGTTCAGGCGATGCAGCAACGTAAAACGCGTTAAAACGCCCATCAAAAGTAAAGCGCGGGATTATCCCGCGCTTTGTTATGCAACATTGTCAGGCTTAACCAGGAAGCAGACCAGATTGGCATCCCGATCGCCCGTGATCTCCATGCTGCTATCCAGCCCGCTCACCGCATCGCCGCGACGGAGTCGCTGATCGCCAATCCGAATAATTCCCTCCAGCACGGTCAGATAAGCCACAAAGCCCGGCATCGAGGGCACGTCAACCGTCTGATTACGCTCCAGCAGCGTATCGTAGATGTAGACTTCCTGGCGCAGTTCCAGCGGGGCGTCAGACTCTTCCGGCCCGGCCAGTTCGGTCCAGCCGTTAGTCATGATGCCCTGATCGCGCTCCAGCACCTGAGTCATCGCTTCACCGCCCGGCTGTGATGGCCGGATAACGGCCTGCAACAGCTCCGCTTCATACAGCGGCACTGACTCTTCGTACTGAACACCCTCACCGGCATTCACCACCATCACCTTTTTCGCAGAGAGCTGGGTACGTTCGCCGTTGCTGTCCTGATGCTGCATTGAACCGCGCCATAAGTATGTGAACACTTCTTCATCCTGATGCTGCTGCATCGGGATCCGGGCATCCAGTTTTAGCGACATCAGGTCAATAGTGAGCAACGGACTAAGCGACTCGCCAGGTCGCTGACGACGAACGGTAAAAGGACCGTACTCAAAGAGTTGTTCAGAATTAGCTCGCACAATGTTCATGATGAGTTCTCAGATAGAGGAGGGCATAACAACGATCATAGACCTCACGCGCAGAATGAAAAGCCGGATGATTTGCCCGGCTTCGTCAGTTATTTTGAATAAATAGTCACGCAATGTGTCATCTGCTTATTTACCCTGTTCGTCGCTCTCACCCAGGAAGAAATACCAGAGTGGGATCGACAACAGTCCGGTAAAGACCGTGGAGTAGAGCAGGATCATCATCGCCTGAGTGATATACATGGTCAGTGACCAGTGGCTGAAGGGGATCTGATACTGGTCAATCACCCCGCCAATCATCGCATTCGCCATCACTGAAATCACAATCAGCGCCAGTACCGTGACGCTACGAAGAAAATAGCGCATCTCTTTGCGCTTTCCGGCAAAGCGTGACTGGACGATAGCCAATGGCGACTGCTTATCTGGCGCAATGTCTTCCCGAATGACCGACGCACGCTGCGCGCTGCGCCAGCGCTGAATATCCAGCAGGATCAGCACCACCAGGCTGATGCCCATTACAGGCAGCGCATAACCCAGCGCCAGCATCACTATCAGACTGGTACCCTGTGCATAACGCGGCAGTGCAAGCCAGGCGGACAACAGCGTCTGCGATGGGCTGAGCTGGGGAACCGCCGGGCGGCGAATCCACCACATGCGGTAGCCCAGCACTATCATCGCACAGAGTCCAAAGCCGAACAGGGCCAGTATCAGCTGGTTAGGCAGACCAAACAGTACACCCATATGCGCATCCACGCCCCAGCGGGTCAGTTTTGCCACCAGCGGAAAGCTGGCGAATTCAACGCGGTCGACCACGCTGAAATCAGCCGGATTGATGGAAACCGCATCGACCTGGCTTGGCCAGCTGCGATCAATCTCCGACACTGTCCAGGCCTGTTCTGCGTTCTTAGGCTGACGCAGCTCCAGTTTCGCGGCGTGCAGTCCGGCCTGACGTGCTGCTGCCAGTGCCTGATCCCAGCGGGCATTTGGTTGATTAGGAACCACTGGCACGGCGGTTCTGGCTGGCATGGTCATGCCGGACATCGTCATGCCGATCATCGCACCGCGATGGTCAGCATGCGGATCGGCTGCTTCGGCGGGCGCGTCACCATTCAGTGCGGTATTAACCTGCGGCGTTTTCCAGCCAAAGTCGCTGCGCATTTTTTCGATATTGTTGCCTGCCCACTGTGACCAGGTCAGTCCCGTTACCGAAAAGAACACCAGCCCGATAGCCAGCAGCAGACCCAGCGTAACGTGCCAGTGACGCGTTGCCGCAAATCCGCTGCGCACTTTCTTACGGGTACGGGGTGGCCGGGTACCGGACCATAAGACGATGCCGCCCAGCGCAGCGACCCACAGCCATGAGGCTGCCAGCTCGCTGTAGTTACGGCCAAAATCGCCCAGCAGCAGGCCGCGATGCAGCTGATCCAGCCACATGCGCAGCGGCAGTACACCACTGGTGCCATACACCGTCATATCGCCTTTCACCTGCAGCGTGTAGGGATCGATAAACAGCGATCGCGATTCCGATGGGCCAAGCTGAGGCTCAGCAAACTGCACGCGGGTTGTATCCTGCGGACCCGGGGCGGGACGCACGGCATAGATACGTGCTGACTCACCCGCTCGCGCACGTGCGGCGGCAATCTGGGCTGACAACGGCTGTGCCTGTCCCTGTGCATCGGTGGTCAGGGCGTCGTGGTAGATTGCCTGTTCCAGCTGCGGTGTCAGAACGTAGAGTGTGCCGGTGAGCGCGGCGACAAAAATAAATGGCGCGATAAACAGGCCAATATAAAAATGCAGGCGGCGAAACAAGTTTAAGAGCGTGCCGCGCTGTGCAGGGATAATTTCCTGAGAAGAGGACATAGCATTCCACACTTTTCAAAAGACAAAGGCGATTGTGTGACGTTGTCACGCAATCGAATCAGAAAGCAGTGAGTGTGACGTGAAAGTGGGCGGTGCTCGTGGTCGGTGGAGACGCAGCATCCATCGCCACGGAGGCGGATGAATCGCAGAGGGCGGCGGTGCGCGGCTGATCAGACGCATCCACCAGATGAACGGGACAAACACCCAGAGCATCAGCGGCACATGCACCAGCAAATCGCAGTAACCACAGGCGAAACCAGGATCGATCATCATCCCATGGTCCGCCATCGACATCATCTCGCTGTGATGATGCATCATTGGCATCTCTGCGCTCATAGCGGAGACGCGCTGCATTGTGGCGTGATGCTCAGCCAGATTCTTTGAAATCATCGGGGCAACAAACAGCAGCAGCACGGCCAGTATCGCAATACCGGCAGTGAGTCGATGTCTGAGTGAAGATTTCTGCATGATTTAACGGGCGCAAGGGGTAAGAGTTCCGGGCGGCAGTGTAACGCGAAGGGGATAAAAGGGTTAAATAAAGTGGCATCTGTTCCGAAAAAATTCGCACTCTTTGAACATATTCACTTTAATTTCAGCATCATTTAACTTAGATGTTACTCGTTAAATACATACAAATAACATTGATGAGTCGGTTGCATTGAACCGAACCCATAAAGGAATGAAGATGAAAATTGTAATGCTGGATGGTGATACGCTGCCTGTCTCTCTGCCGACCCGGCAACAACAGGCTGACTGGGAGATTCGCACGCAGACTCCGGTCAGTGACATTGTCTCTTCGCTTACGGGCGCGACGGTTGCGATTACCAATAAGGTGCCGTTGCGCGCCGACACCCTGGCGCAGCTGCCCGAACTGCGCTTTATCTGTGTTGCGGCGACGGGTTATGACTGTGTTGACCTCAACGCGTGCCGTGAGCGCGGCATCGTGGTCAGTAATGTGCCCGGCTACTCTACCCAGAGCGTGTCGGAGGCGGTGATCGCCGCCATTTTCGCCCTGCGTCGTCAGATAATGGCCTATGCCGTTAACACCCGCATCGACTGGCCGCAGGCACAGCACTTCTGTCTGCATCGTCAGCCGATAGGGGATATTGGCGGTGCCACGCTGGGTATCGCGGGCAGAGGTAATATTGGTCAGGCGGTCGGCAGTCTGGCCCAGGCGCTGGGAATGAAGGTGCAGTACGCGGAGCGCAAAGGCAGCGACAGCGTGCGTGAGGGCTATGTCAGCTTTGAGCAGATGCTGGCCACCAGCGATATTATTTCGCTGCACTGCCCATTGAGTGACAGCACCCGACAGATGATTGACCGTGATGCACTGGAGAAAATGAAACCGCATGCGCTGCTGATTAACACCGCGCGTGGCGGACTCATTAACGAGGCCGATCTTGCTGAGGTATTAAAGCAGGGGCTGATTGGCGGCGCGGCGCTGGATGTCCTGAGCAGCGAACCCCCCTCTGCAGATAATCCGCTGCTGGCAGATTTGCCCAATCTGCTGCTGACGCCGCACATTGCCTGGGCGAGCCGCAGCGGTGTTGAAAACCTGGTGAGTGGCGTGATGGCCAATATCGCGGCCTTTATTCAGGGTGAGCCGATTAATGTGGTGAGCTGAGCCGGGTTGAATGGCTTTTTAAGGCCCGCAATGCGTTGATATTCAGAGCAACCTCGTAGAATTCAGGAAAAGTGTTTTACGGGGTTCAATCATCAGAGTATTCATTGCGTTATTTCCATCCGTACTTTAAACGTTCGCGCGCTACAGGATTTAGCGCCTTTTACTGGCTGAATCAGCCGTTATCAGCGCTTCAGGAACAGAAAGGATTCTGGTCAGTGAAAAAGAACAACAGCACGCACACGCCTCATGATGCGACATTCCGGCAATTTCTGACTCAGCCAGATATTGCCCGGGATTTCCTGGCGCTGCACCTGCCGCCAGAGTTGTGCGAACGCTGTGATCTCAGCACATTGAAGCTGGAGTCGGGGTCGTTTGTCGAGGATGACCTTCGGCAATACTTTAGCGATGTGCTTTACAGTCTTAAAACTACCGCTGGCAATGGATATATCCATGTACTCATTGAGCATCAGTCATCACCTGACAAACATATGGCATTTCGGCTGATGCGCTATGCAGTGGCTGCCATGCAGCGCCATCTTGACGCTGGGCATAAGAGATTGCCGCTGGTGATACCCATACTGTTTTACGTGGGCAGACGCTCTCCCTATCCTTATTCGACCCGGTGGCTGGATGAGTTCGACGACCCGTTGCTGGCGGACAGGCTTTACAGCCACAGTTTTCCGCTGGTCGATGTCACGACGATTCCTGGCGATGAGATCATGCAACACCGCAGCATGGCGGCACTGACCCTGTTGCAGAAACATATCCGGCAGCGGGATCTGGCAGAACTGATGGACAGGCTGGTATCCATTTTGATGGCAGGCGAACACTCTTCATCGCAGGTGATATCATTGGTAAACTACATTGTGCAGGCGGGCGAAGTATCAAACGCTAAAACCTTTGTACAGGAGCTGGCACAGCGTGTGCCCCAACACGAGAACGCACTTATGACTATCGCACAACAGCTTGAGCAGATAGGGCTTGAGAAAGGCATTGCACAAGGTCGCATCGAAGGTAAAGAGATCGGTCTTCAACAAGGAAGGAAAAGCATGCAACTCAGAATTGCCCGCACCATGCTAAAGAGTGGGATGGATTGCAATACCGTCATGCAGATGACCGGTCTGACAGAAGATGAGCTGCCACAGCTTTCGCACTAAGAATTTTTTGCGCGCTGATTAACGCTGACGACTCAAATCGCCAGCGTACTGCACTGAAAATATCAAATCAGCTTGCCGGAATCATGGGAACTCCATCGCTTTTCATCACGGCGAGCCTGTTATTTGCGCTCAGAGTCAGAATATCGAGCGCCCCAGCTTTTCCGTCAGCAATTCGAGCACAGCGGTGCCCGCCAGCGAATTACCTGCGCTATCCAGCCCGGGTGACCAGACGGCAATGCTCATCTCGCCAGGGATGACGGCAATAATTCCGCCACCTACGCCCGACTTCGCAGGCATCCCGACCCGCCACGCGAATTCGCCTGCGCCATCATACATCCCGCTGGTGATCATCAGTGCGTTAATCTGCCGTGCCTGACGCGGTGTAATCATCTGGCTGCCATCCAGTGTTTTACCCTGATTAGCCAGATAGACGAAGGTGCGCGCCAGTTCAACGCAGTTCATCGATAGAGAGCAATAGTGGAAATAGGTCTGCATGACGCTGGTGACATCATTATCGAAATTACCAAACGACTTCATCAGCCAGGCGATCGCGGCATTGCGGGCAGAATGTTCAAACTCAGAGCGGGCAACGTGGCGATCATAATTGATATCGGGCTGCTGGCTCAGCTGGCGCACAATTTCCAGCATTCGCTGGCGCGGCGCAGTCAGGCGGGTTTCCAGAAGATCGCAGATTACCAGCGCCCCGGCATTAATAAACGGATTACGCGGCTTGCCCTGTTCCAGTTCCAACTGCACCAAGGAATTAAATGGCTGGCCTGATGGCTCTTTTCCCACCCGCTGCCAGATTTCACTGTCGTCATAGCGGGTCAGCGCCACGGTCAGCGAGAGCGCTTTAGATATCGACTGAATCGAAAAGCGTGTCTCCGCATCGCCCGCCTGAAAGAGGGTGCCGTCACGCAGGCAAACGGCAATGGCCAGATTGTCGGCCGCGACATCGGCCAGTGCGGGAATATAGTCAGCGACTTTTCCCTGATGGACCAGCGGACGCACCTGATCCAGTACCTCCTGTAGCAGAGCATTATTCAGTTCAGACACGGCACCTTTCTCCCGTCGGTTTTCGCTGACCGGCAATGCGCCAGGCATTTGCGCCCGCCAGTCATCTGTAATGAGTCGCTGATCGGCAGTTTCAGCTGATAGGTTTTGACTGTGCTGCCAGCGGAGCCAATGCCATCTGTAACAGGCTCAGCAGTGCCAGCACGCTGAAGGGCAGCGTCCAGTTACCGCTTTGTTCATGGAGCACGCCAAAAAACAGCGGTCCCAGGGCTGCCAGCGCGTAGCCCACACATTGCGCCATGCCTGAAAGTTGTGAGGCCTGACGGTGATGTGTGGCGCGCAGATTAAACAGCGAGAGGCAGAGCACCAGTGACGCTCCGGCACCCAGTCCGGCCAGTGTCAGCCAGATCAACGCCCATTGCGGATTAAGCAGCAGACCTGACATACCGAGGAAAATACCCGAGGAAGCAATGAATGCGGTGAGCCGGGCATCTTTTACCCGCTTCAGGACCACCATGCAGCCCAGGTTAGCAACGATTGCAATTGCCTGATACCAGAACAGCAGCCAGCCAGCCTGCGCCTGAGTGAAGCCATTATCCTGAGCAAACACGGCAAACCAGTCGATCAGGGTATAAAATGCCAGCGATTGCAGTGCCATAAACAGGGCGATTTGCCAGCCACCGGCTGAGCGCCACGCATGACGATATGCAACAGGTGCATCAGTCGGCGCTAAGGATGACTGCCGCTGCCGTAAAAGCGGCAGCCAGGTGAGGAGCGCAACCAGTCCCGGCAGCGCCCAGACAACCAGTGAGAGTCGCCAGCCCGCCGTTGTGAGCTGGCTCAGCGGCACGGCAATGCCAGACGCGAGGCTGGCGGTAATCGACATGGTGGCGGCATAAAGGCCAATGTATCTGGCGGTATGGGCGGTGAAATCGCGCTTAATCAGCGGCGGCAGCAGTACGTTGGCGGCGGCAATACCTGCGCTCAGCAGCAGCGTTCCGCTCCATAATGCCGCTTCAGCAGGCAACCAGCGCAACAGTGAACCGGCAGTGATCAGGCACAGTGCGCCCCACAAACTGCGTTCCAGCCCGACCCGATTCCCCAGCCAGGCGGCAGGGGGGGCGAGCAGGGCAAACAGCATCAGTGGAATAAAGTTAAACAGGCCTGCTTCGCTGGCGCTGAGGCCAAAAGTCTGGCGGATATCCTGCAGCACCGGGCCGACGGCGGTAATCGGTGCCCGAAGATTCGCTGCGGTCAGCAGCAGGACGAACAAAAAAAAGCTGGCGCTGGAAAACGCAGCGAGGGGTTTAGCTTGCTGTTGTACAGGCATCATGGCAGGGATCATCACATGCAGCAGTGCTGCGGGGGCGTTGGTTGACGTTAACGCTTACGCATCAGAATTGATGTCTGGGCGCTACTTTACTGACCGGTTAGCGGCCTGTAAAGCCTTGTTATGTGATGAAATAGCGTAAATGCGATCTCGCCGCAGTGCTCGCTGTATCGCTGATTAGTGAAACTCAGGCTCGGGGAAGTGACCGCAATCGTTCTGGCTGGGATTAGAGCCGGGCTGGCAGGTCTGCTGCCGGGTTTCGGCCGCGGGAACCGGTTTTTCAGCGTGCCACGGGGCACTACAGGCACTCAGAAGAGAAACCAGAATCATCACACTCACTACGCGCATATCCGCTCCTTTTTAACCATTATGAGCAAGGTCACGTCGGTGATCGGCGGTTGGCAGGTCAGGGACGTCTTACCTGAGTGTGGTCGCTAAGGGGATATTGTCAATTAGAACAGCGCGAACATCAGCGCAACAGGAAAACTCATCGGCCAGGTGGCACCCACCAGAAAGGCACTCAGCAGTTTGATGCTCAGCTTATCTTTGGCGATGAAGAAAGTGATCAGCGTCGCGACCAGTGCAACAACGGCATAGAAAATTAGCATACCCTGGTACAGTGTCATTGATATCTCCGCAGCGTCATTAGGGTTTTCGCTGCGCATGATGCGGATTTTTGTGATCCAGATCAAGCGAATCAGAGTTTAGCATCTAAAGAAATTATCGGTCAGTGCGGCTGATTTACGCTCTGACATCCATGATGATAGCGGGCGATTTCAGGCTGAAACCGTGCCGTAAAATACGGGTCGAACCTTTGCTGATGCCGCGATCCTCTCTGAACAACCTCTGGCGAATAATTGCTGACTGACTGTTACCCTGACGTAAAAAACCCGCCAGGGTAGGGGCGGGCCAGAGATGGCAGTGCATAACTACACAGCGTACGCGTTTTAACTCTGACGATAGAGCGCCATCACCGCTTCCAGATCGGGCGTCCGGGGGTTACCGCCGGTGCAGACGTCATCCAGCGCCGCCTGCGCCAGTGCAGGGATATCCGCCTCCTGTAAGCCGACCTCGCGCAGCGAACGCGGAATACCCACATCGCGGCAGAGCTGACGAACCGCAGCGACAGCCGCTTCCCGCGCCTGATCCAGCGTCAGCGTGTCCACTTGTTTCACACCCATCGCACGGGCAATATCGCGATATTTTTCGCCTGTTGACGGGGCATTCCACGCCATCACCTGTGGCAGCAGAATGGCGTTCGCCACGCCGTGCGGCACGTTGTAAAAGGCACCCAGCGGATGCGCCATACCATGCACCAGACCGAGTCCGACATTGGAGAAGCCCATACCGGCCACATACTGCCCCAGCGCCATCTGCTCAACAGCAGCAATATTTCCGGCCACCGATTCGCGCAGCGACTGGCTGATAATTTCAATGGCTTTGAGGTGCAGCATGTCAGTCAGGGGCCAGGCACCGCGCGTAATGTACCCTTCAATCGCGTGAGTCAGGGCATCAATACCGGTGGCCGCTTTCAGCGAGGCGGGCATGCTCGCCATCATCTCCGCATCAATAATCGCCACTTTTGGAATGTCATGCGGATCGACGCAGACAAACTTGCGACGATTCTCTTCGTCGGTGATGACATAGTTAATGGTGACTTCTGCCGCGGTACCTGCCGTGGTCGGTATAGCAATGATAGGCACGCACGGATGACGGGTTGGGCTGACGCCTTCCAGACTGCGAACATCTTCGAATTCAGGGTTGTTGATAATAATGCCGATGGCTTTGCTGGTGTCCTGCGGTGAACCACCGCCGATGGCAATGAGGTAATCAGCACCTGATTCCCTGAACATAGCAACGCCCTGCTGCACGACCCGGATAGTCGGATTCGGCACGACCTCATCATAGACCGCCCAGTCAAGCTGATGCTGTTCCAGCAGGTCAGTAACCCGCTTCAGCGCACCGGCCGCAACCAGCGCTTTGTCAGTGACAATAAGCGCTTTACGCATCCCGCGACGCTTTACCTCTTCAGGCAAATGACGCAATGCGCCAGCACCAAACCAGGCGGTTTCATTCAGAATCATACGTTGAGTCATCAAAACATCCTCTGTTAACAAATGGTTTTCTACGATCCGTTATCCGCTTTTCAGGTTCTGCGCATAACCTCTCAGTTTAAGGTAAGGACATTTGATAAAAATCAATGAATTAGTAAAGAGTGCTGCGCGCATTTCATTCAGGCAGAGCTTTCGTCTGATGGGGTCGCGGTGAGAGGCGGTGGATTATGCCCATCGTCAGTTGTGTGCAACACTTCTTTATCACATACCTGTCCGCCCATGAGGAATGAAGACATGACCCGATTCGTAATGAATAAAAAGGATGAACTCGTCGACAACGCGCTGGATGGCATGATTTACGCCAGTCCGTGGCGCAATCTGGTGCGGCTGCAGGTCGATCCCCACATTCGCATCGTGATGCGCAGGGACTGGAAAAAACAGCAGGTCGCACTGATCTCCGGTGGCGGTTCCGGCCATGAACCGGCGCACGTCGGCTTTATTGGTAAAGGAATGCTGACGGCGGCCGTCTGTGGTGATGTGTTTGCCTCACCCAGCGTTGATGCGGTTTATAACGCCATCATCAACCTTACCGGTGACGCGGGCTGTCTGCTGATTGTGAAAAACTACACCGGCGATCGTCTCAACTTTGGGCTGGCGGCTGAAAAGGCCCGCAATGCAGGGTTCAGTGTCAATATGGTGATTGTCGGTGACGATGTGGCGTTACCGGATAATCCTCAGCCACGCGGCGTGGCAGGCACGTTGCTGGTGCATAAAGTGGCAGGCTTTGTCGCCGAGCGGGGTGATGATCTGGCGGCGGTAACTGAGGCCGCAGAGACCGCCAGTCGTGCTATCGCCACCATGGGGGTAGCGCTTTCCAGCTGTCATCTGCCGGATGAACAGACCGGCCAGCGGGTGCCCGACGGTAGTGTGGAAATGGGGCTGGGGATTCACGGCGAGCCGGGCGTTGACGTCATGCCGACTCAGAACAGTCAGCAGATTGTGCAGCATCTGCTGGAGAAGGTGATGCCAGGCAAGGATCAGCCCTGTGCGCTGCTGGTGAATAACCTTGGTGGAATGTCGGCGCTGGAGATGAGTCTGGTCACACGTGATCTGATTGAGTCGCCGCTCAGCCGGGGAAGCCGTTATCTGATTGGCCCGGCACCGCTGATGACCGCGCTGGACATGAAAGGCTTTTCTGTCACCTGCATGACGCTGACGCCGCTGTTCGAAGCGGCAATCTGCGCCCCGGTCGAAGTGACCGGCTGGGTTCCGGCGGTTGAGATCACCTCGCTGCAGCCGGTTAACGCAACCCGGGAGGCGACAGCGCATCCGGTGCAACCCTCCGAAAACCCGGCGGTCGCTGTCTTTGTGAACCGCATCTGTGAAACGCTGATCGCCAGTGAAAGCGAGCTGAACAAACTCGATGCGCAGGTGGGTGACGGGGATACCGGATCGACCTTTGCTGCTGGCGCGCGTCAGATCCAGCGTGAATGCGCCGATAACCAGCTGCCGCTGAATGTTCTGCCCGACCTGCTCGCGGTAACGGGTGAGCGACTGGCCACGGTGATGGGTGGTTCCAGCGGCGTGTTGATGGCTATCTTCTTCACCGCCGCGGCGCAGCACCTGTCGGAAGGGGATGTCTTACCGGTCGCTTTACAGCAGGGTCTGGAAAAAATGAAGCAGTATGGCGGGGCTAAACCGGGCGATCGCACACTGATTGATGCGCTCCAGCCCGCGATTGAGGCACTGGTGGCGGGCAAATCGCTGGCAGCCGCAGCAGATGCGGCGCAGCGGGGCAGCGATGCAACCGCCAGCATGGGAAAAGCAAAGGCGGGCCGATCATCTTATCTCAATAGCGCGAACCTGAATGGCGTGCCCGATCCCGGGGCGGTTGCAGTCGCCAGCGTGTTTGCGGCATTACAAACGCTCTAGCTCAATCACGGCGCTAAACGCGTCTGTAAAAAGGCCAGTAACTGACGGTTAACTTCGCTGCGCTGGCGGTGCTGTGGGTAAACCGCATTCAGGGAGAGCGGTGGCGGCTGGCAGCCGTCCAGCACCGTCACCAGTTCACCCCTTTGCAGGGCTGTCTCTACGATAAAAGCGGGTAGCAAGACCAGTCCGAGTCCCGCCAGTGCGGCATCACGCAGTACTTCGCCATTGTTACTCACCATGGGGCCCTGAACCGCCAGCCATTTCGCTTTGCCATTAACCTGCAGTTCCCAGCCATTCTGACCTTCCCGTCCGTAGCGCAGGCAGGCGTGTTGCAGCAACTCTTCGGGCTGCTGCGGCGTGCCGGCCCGCTGCAGATAACCTGGACTGCAGCAGATTACCCGCTTCAGCTCACCCAGCGGGCGGGCAATCAGCGTGGAATCGGCCAGGGTGCCGATGCGAATCGCCATATCGACGCCTTCGCCAATTACATCAACATAGCGATCGGCCAGCTCTATCTGAAACTGCAGTGCCGGATGATGGCTCAGGAATTCAGCGATGAGTGGTGAAAGATGACTCATGCCAAACGACATCGGCAGATTGATACGGAAGGTGCCGCGCAGCGCCTGATGCTGCTCCGACACCGCCAGTTCTGCTTCCTGAATCTCATCCAGAATGCGCTGAGCATGCTGCGCAAAAAGTTGTCCTGCATCCGTCACTGACAGCTTACGGGTGTTGCGTATCAGCAGACGTACGCCTAATGACGCTTCCAGCGCGGCCATGCGGCGGCTGACATACTGTTTCGATAGCATCAGCTGCTCAGCGGCTGCAGTGAAGTTGCCAGCATGTATCACGGCGATGTAAATCCGGAGATCTTCGATCTGCATAGTGTCCACTTGTTGGTGACAGTGACGGGGTTTCAGGCGAAAAATCAGCCGCAGGCGTTAACTTATATCGGGTAATGCGTCTCAGGGCAACGCGTCAGCGTCTTCAGCCAGCGCGACAGCGATCATAGATTTGCCGTTCCGCAATGTTTAAACGGGCTGTCAGCCGGGCTAATCGTATTAAAGCCGTTATAGTAAGCAGGCAGTGATGCAATCCATCCGGAACTAACCTGATAAGGAGTGGCTGGTGAAAAAATTACTCTGCGCAACGGTGCTTGCCGTTTTGCCATTAACCACGCTGGCGGCGTCGGTGTTTACGCTGCAATCACAGGATTTCAGCGATAATGCCCTACTGGATAAAAAGTTTGCCGGTGCCAATAAAAGTAATCCTTCCTGCACCGGTGAGAATATCTCTCCCGAACTCAACTGGTCTGCGACTCCGGCGGGCACCCGCAGTCTGGTCCTGCTGATGACCGATCCGGTCGGGGCTAAAGGGCTGGGCGTGACACATATGGTGGCCTATAACATTCCGGCCAGCCGTTCGTCGTTCCGGCAGGGCGCGCTGACAGAGGGCAACGATTATACCGGCGGAAAAAATACACCCGGGACACTGCACTATTACGGGCCTTGTCCACCCAAAGGCAGCGGCCTGCATCACTATAACTTTGTGCTGATCGCCACCGATTTGCCGGTCGGCCAGCTTAAGGCCGGGTTAACCCAGGCAGAGCTGGTGGCACAGCTGAAAGGTCACGCCCTGGGCGCAGCCAGCACGGTCGGCCGCTTCAGCAACGAATAAGCGTTAAGTTTGCAGAGGCAGTGGCCTGTCTCTGCGTACAGCGGGGCAGTTGCCGTTGAAGATCTCTCGGAGGCGCACCGCTATGTGATCGGTATAGGTCTCCAGCGCGAAGTGGCCGCTATCGAGTATCTCCACCACTGCCTGCGGATTATCGCGCTGGCAGGCTGGTTATTGCGCCTGGCGGAACAAAGAAAGGATCGTGTGAGGCAGCAACCGGGACAGGTTGCAGGACAGGCTGCAACGCTGCTGACGCCGGAAGAGTTCAGCAGCGTCCGCGTCTGTAAACATTAAACATTCCGACCGCTCTGTGGTTTTGCGATCGCACTAAAGCACATCGCCGCCGCTGGTGAAGCATGGCGCTGTGTGGCAATCGGGTGAAAGTCGCGCGTTTCAGGGCAGTGAAAGCGGGGGGGTAGAGCGTGCGGGTGCCAGATAAAAAAACACCCTGCCGGGCAGGGTGTCAAAAGCGTTATTTCGCCGCGGCCGTGGCGGGCTTTTGCCGTTTACGCAGCTTGTCGATCAGTCGATGCGCTTCCGCTTTAGTTGCTACCGCAGGTGAGGATCCGGTCAGCGGCTGACGCGCCGTTTCACGTACCGTCAGGATAGTCAGCAGGCCAATCACGCCTGCGCCCATCATGTAGTAAGCGGGCATCATGTTGTTTTTGGTGGTATCCACCAGCCACGCGGTAATCAGCGGTGTTGTACCGCCGAACAGCGATACCGACAAATTAAAGCCGATAGCCAGTGCGCTATAACGAATATCCGTCGTAAACAGCGCTGGCAGCGTCGAAGGCATGGTGCCGCTGAAGCAGGTGTGCAGCACGCCCAGAATCAGCAGGCCGCCAAATACCGCCCACATGTTACCGGAACCAATCAGCATAAAGCTCGGAATGGCGAGCAGGATCAGGCCTACTGCACCAAAGCCAATCACCGGACGACGACCAATGCGATCGGTCCAGCGCCCCCACAGCAGCGTCAGCGGCATCATCACGAACATCGCCACCATCACCAGCAGCAGACCACTCAGCTCTGGGAGTCCCAGCACGCCGGTGAGGTAACTCGGCATATAAGAGGTCAGCATGTAGTTAGAGACGTTGAACAGCAGCACCAGACCGATACATTTCAGCATCGGCGCACGATATTTGCTCAGCATCTGCATCAGCGTCAGGCGCGGTTTGCTCTGTTCCAGCGCTTCCTGCTTTTCCATGTGCTGCTGGAATGCCGGAGTCTCTTCCAGCTTCAGACGGACATAGAGGCCGAACAGACCCAGCGGCGCGGCAATAAAGAACGGCACGCGCCAGCCCCAGGACATCATCGCCTCGTTCGACATCACCGTGGTCATCACCGTCACCAGGCTGGCACCCAGCAGGTAACCGCCAATGGTACCGAACTCCAGGAAGCTGCCCATAAAGCCACGACGTTTGTCGGTGGAGTACTCTGCGATAAAGGTCGCTGCGCCACCATATTCACCGCCGGTCGAGAAGCCCTGAATCAGGCGTGCTACCAGCAGCAGAATCGGGGCCATAATCCCTATCGACGAATAGGCTGGGATCAGCCCGATACAGAATGTCCCGATCGACATCATGATCATCGTCATCGCCAGCACTTTCTGGCGGCCGATGCGGTCACCCAGCGGGCCAAACACCAGACCGCCAATCGGACGCACCAGGAAGGCGGCGGCAAACGTACCAAAGGTAGCGATCAGCTGCACCGCGTTGTTGGCATCCGGGAAAAAGACTTTGCCGATGATGACGGCAAGATAGCTGTATACGCCAAAGTCGAACCATTCCATCGCATTACCGAGCGCCGCTGCGCCAACTGCGCGCTTCAGCATGTCGTTATCAATCACGGTAATGTCGTCAACAGTCAGCTCTTTGGGCTTCCTGTTCCAGAAATGTTTCTTTGGGTGTTCAGACGATGTGTTTCTGGTGTCCATATTCTCCTCAGATACTTCAATGAAGGAGTCTTATAGCTTTCGCAGCCGCAAATAATGTTCAGAAGAAACCGTGGAAATGAAAGCTATAAGAAGCCGAATAATTTTTAAGTGAAGCGGCAGAAACCGCAGCCGGTAAACCTTAGACTACGAATGTAAGGTTTTGCAAGTTTTCAGCCGAAATAACTGGATTTTCTGGCAAAGACAGTACACTGGACTTACTCATGCCTGCTTACGCACATAAACATTTGGTCATATTCCGCCTTTATGACTGTTTTATAAATGGCTTTGTTTCTGTTTTGTTCATATCTCAGTCGCGACAAAACAGCGGAGCAGTAGCGCAGAGTAATCTGCGGGTGGAATAGCGGCGGTGTGGTGGGATATTCCCATCCGCCGCATATCCATAGCAGGATTAGTTGGTAGTTAACGCATAACTGCAATGGCACTGTAATGCTATTCCATGCCAGCAGAGTGTTAATCATGAGCGCGTTAACCCCAGCAGAATTGCCGGTCATTGATTTCGCATTATTGTCAGGTAATCAACAGCAGCAGCGACAGGTTCTTGAAAAATTAAGTCAGGCCGCGCGTGATGTCGGTTTCTTCTACTTAATTAATCACGGTATCGACCGTGAATTACTGGATGAGGTTCAGCGGGTCGCTCGGACGTTTTTTGCGCTACCGCAGGCGGACAAAACGGCGGTCGCGATGGCCAACTCACCGCATTTTCGTGGTTACAACCTGGCGGGCGTGGAAATCACCCGCAGCCAGCCCGACTATCGTGAGCAGTTCGATATTGGTGCAGAGCGCGAAGCGCTGCCCGTCACCGCCGATTCCCCGACCTGGCAACGGATGCAGGGACCGAACCAGTGGCCTGAAGCCTTGCCTGAATTGCAGACGGTGGTGACCCGCTGGCAGCAGCAGATGACTGCCGTGGCGCTGGAATTGCTGCGCGCCTTTGCTGAAGCGCTGAACCTGCCACGTAACGCTTTCGATAACCTGTATGGCGACTATCCCAACGAACACATCAAACTGATCCGCTATCCGGGCCGCACCGAGGGTGAATCACGCCAGGGTGTAGGTGCACATAAGGATTCGGGTTTCCTGACCCTGTTATTACAGGATGATCAGCCGGGCTTGCAGGTTGAAGTGACGCCGGACAACTGGATCGATGCCTCACCTTTGCCGGGCGCGTTTGTGGTCAACATTGGCGAACTGCTGGAGCTGGCGACCAACGGCTATCTGCGCGCGACGGTACACCGCGTGGTGTCGCCGCAGCAGAACAATGAGCGGTTATCCATCGCCTTCTTCCTTGGCGCACAGCTCGACGCCGTCGTGCCAGTCTATCAGCTTCCCCCGCAGCTGGCTGAGCTGGCGCAGGGACCGAGCAGCGATCCGCTTAACCCGCTCCTGCGTGAAGTGGGCTGGAACTACCTCAAAGGCCGGCTGCGTTCGCATCCGGAAGTCGCCCAGCGTTTCTACCCCGAACACAACACCCACTAAAACTACGACTGATAACGATAAGAGATAAATGATGATGATTAAAAAGCGCTTTCTGGTTCTGGCTGGTCTTTCACTGCTGATTGCTCAAAGTTTACAGGCTGCACCGCTGCGTGTGGCGGCCGATCCGCTGCCGCATGCGGAAATCCTGGAGTATGTCAAAACGCTGGATCCGAAACTGGATATCAACATTGTTGAGCTGAGCGGGGGCGTGAATGCCAATGAACTGCTGGCATCCGGGGATGTCGATGCCAACTACTTCCAGCATCTTCCTTATTTAAAAGATCAGGAGAAAGCGCTGGGGAAAACCTTTGCTGTCGTCGCCAGTGTGCACATTGAGCCGCTGGGGATCTACTCGCGTAAGGTGAAATCGCTGGCGGTATTGCCAGAGGGCGCGAGCATTGCCGTGCCGAACAACACCACCAACCTGAGTCGCGCACTGTGGCTGTTGCAGGACAAAGGGGTGATTAAACTTAACGCGCAGGGCGAGGCGGGCTCGACGCTGGTGACGCCGAAAGATATCAGTGAAAACCCGAAGAAAATTAAAATTGTTGAGATCGAATCACCGCAGCTGCCACGTTCACTGGATGACGTTGATGCCGCCATTATCAACGGCAACTATGCACTGGAAGCGGGTCTGAATCCGGCGAAAGATGCGCTGGGGCTGGAATCTGCGGCGCATAACCCTTACGCCAACCTGCTGGTGACCACGCCTGAACTGGAAAAAGACCCGCGAGTGATTCAGCTGGCGAAAGATCTGCGCTCGCCGCAGGTGGCGGAGTTCATCCGTAAAACCTATCAGGGCTCTGTGATTCCGGTCGCGGACCAGCAGCATGATTAAGCTCAGTCATCTCAGCAAACACTATGCTGGCGCATCTGCGCCAGCGTTAGACGATATCTCTCTGACCATTGAAGAGGGCACCATCTTTGGCATCCTGGGCCGGAGTGGGGCGGGCAAGAGTACGCTGCTGCGCTGCCTGAACCGGCTGGAGAATCCCTCCAGCGGCAGGATTGAGATTGATGGTCAGGATCTCGCCGCACTGAGCCTGGCGCAGCTGCGTCAGCAGCGCCAGCAGATGGGGATGATCTTCCAGCACTTCAATCTGCTGCATTCCCGTAACGTGCAGGACAATGTCGATCTGGCGCTGGAGATCGCCGGTGTGCCCCGGGCGGAACGCCGCCAGCGGGTCGCCTCGCTGCTGAAACTGGTGGGGCTGGAGTCCTTCGCGTCGGCCTGGCCGTCGCAGCTCTCGGGTGGACAGAAACAGCGCGTCGGCATCGCCCGCGCGCTGGCCGCACGACCGCGTTATCTGCTGTGCGATGAGGCGACCAGCGCGCTGGACCCCGAAACCACCACCTCGATTCTGGATCTGCTGGCCGATATTCAGCAGCAGCTCAATATCACGGTTGTGTTGATTACCCATGAAATGGCGGTAGTAAAGCGTATCTGTGACGGTGCGGCGTTGCTGGAGAATGGCCAGCTGGTCGAGAGCGGCACGCTGAGCCAGATAATGGGACGCGAAGAGGGACGCCTGCGCAAAATGCTGCTGAAGGAGGGCGAAGCGGACCGGGCGTTTATTGAAAAATATCAGCGAGAGGCATTCACCCGATGCGTAGCATGAGTAGCGATCGGTTTCAGGAACTGCTGTTGAACGCCACAGGCGAAACATTATATATGGTGCTGCTGGCGGCACTCTTTACGGTTGCGATAGGTTTACCGGCAGGCGTGCTGCTGTTTCTGACACGTCCCCAGGGCATCCTGCCAAACCGCGCGATTTCACTGCTGCTCAATGCGCTGGTCAATACCGGGCGCGCGCTGCCGTTTGTGGTGCTGCTGATCGCTCTGATCCCCTTTACCCGCTTGCTGGTCGGCACCACGCTCGGCAGCACCGCCGCGATTGTCCCGATTACGCTGGGTGCCTTTCCCTTCTTTGCCCGCATCGTGGAGAACGCGCTGGATGAGGTCGATCGCGGCCGCATTGAGGCGGTAGTCTCAATGGGTGGCACCCTGTGGCATATCGTCAGCCGCGTATTGCTGCCGGAAGCGCTGCCCGCGCTGGTGGCGGGCATTACCCTGACCATGGTGATGCTGATTGGCTTCTCGGCGATGGCGGGCGTAGTCGGCGGTGGCGGACTGGGCGATCTGGCAATTCGCTACGGCTATCAGCGCTTCGATAATCAGATTATGGCGGCCACCATTGTGGTGTTGCTGGCGCTGGTGATGCTGATTCAGAAACTTGGTGACCGCCTGGTGCGTTCGCTGGCTTATCGACGGTAGGCGTTGGCAGGTCTGGCGACAACGACGTTTTAACCATAAACGCGGTCAGCCAGAAGAACAGACATTGCGCTTGCTAACCTACCAATAGTAACTTACCTTTAGTAGCTTAACGGCTAATCAGGTAAGGTGACAACGATGCATGCACTTATAGTAACTTCCCATCCCAATCAGGATGCGCATTCCCATCGCGTGGCGGACCAGCTGGCGCAGGGCATAATCTCGACAGGGCACCATACGGTTGAAAAGGCTGACCTGGCGACAGAAGGGTTTGATCCGCGCTTCACGCTCGATGATCATCGACGTTTCAACGGGAAGGGGGCGGCGACGCCCGATGTGCTGGCGGAACAGCAGCGACTCGACTGCGCCGATGCGCTGGTGCTGGTCTATCCGATTTACTGGTGGTCATTCCCGGCACAGCTTAAAGGCTGGATCGACCGGGTGTTTATCCAGGGCTGGGCCTTTAGCGAAGAGGATGGCCGGGTGATTAAACGCCTTGGCCATCTGCCTGTTCATCTGGTCGCCATCGGCGCGGCGGACACCCGAACCTTTATGCGGCGCGGCTATTTCGCCAGCATGCGTAATCAGATTGAAAACGGCATCTTTGACTATTGCGGTGCGCCGGTAGTGACCAGTGAGCTGTTACTGATCGGCGATGAAGGTTATCCTGAGTCGCACTATCAGCTGGCGCAGCAACTGGGTCAGCGTGTGTTCGCCCATCAGGAATAGTATGACCGTTGAAAAAACACCCCGTAAGCGTCTGTCACGCGAGGCCCGGCGCAGGCAGTTGTTGGACGTCGCGTGGCAGATAATGCAAACCGAAGGCAGCGAGGCGCTGACCCTGGCGCGAGTCGGCGAAGCGGCGGGCGTCAGTAAGCCGGTGGTGTATGACCATTTCACCACCCGTCATGGGCTGCTGGCGGCGTTGTATGACGATTTTGATCGCCGCCAGAGCGAGCGGATGAATGCGGCGATGGATGCCGCGCCGATGCAATTACCACAAAAAGCGGACGTGCTCGCGGCCTGTTATGTCGATTGTGTGATGACAGAGGGGCGAGAAATCCCCGAACTGCTGTCCGCGCTCAATACCTCACCGGAGCTGGCCGCCGTCAAACGCCACTATCAGCTCGATTTTATTGCCCGCTGTCAGCGCTGGCTTGCGCCTTTTGCTGGCAGAAGGGGTATTGCCGAAGCTGGCATGTGGGGACTGCTGGGCGGCGCGGATGCCATCGCAGGCGCGGTGGCACGCGGCGATATCAGCAAGCCGGAAGGTCAGCATGCGATAGCGGCTATCGTGATGACGCTGGTGACGGGTAGTCTGACTTCAGAAGCGGATTAGCACAAAAAAGGCGGCCCGCTGGCCGCCGAATCATTCAACCACAACAGACGTTGTGTAAGCAGTGGCAACGTACAATGATGATCGTTTAGCCCTTCACCCCGCCCGCGGTTAATCCGCTTACCAGCCAGCGCTGTGCCAGCAGGAACACCAGAGTGATCGGGATCGCGGAGAGCACCGCCGCCGCGGCAAAATCGCCCCACAGGTAGTTCTGCGGATTGAGGTACTGTTGCATCCCCACCGCCAGGGTATAACTGTTGACGTCGCGCAGCAGCAGCGAGGCGACCGGTACTTCAGTCACCGCGGCGATAAACGCCAGAATAAACACCACCGCCAGAATCGGCACCGACAGCGGCAGCAGCACCAGCCGGAAGGCCTGCCACGGCGTCGCACCATCCAGCGCGGCGGCCTCTTCCAGTGACCCATCGATGGTTTCGAAATAGCCCTTAATGGTCCAGACATGCAGCGCAATACCGCCCAGATAGGCGAAGATCACCCCACCGTGGGTATTCAGCCCGATAAAGGGCAGATACTGGCCGAGACGATCAAATAATGCATAGAGCGCCACCAGCGACAGCACCGCCGGGAACATCTGGAAAATCAGCATTCCTTTCAGCAGGCTGGCACGGCCGGTAAAACGCATACGGGCAAACGCATAGGCGCAGGTGGTGGAGAGCGCCACGATGCCCAGTGCGCTGATGGCCGCAATCTTGATCGAATTCCATAACCACAGCAGCACCGGGAAGGGCGGCGGCGTCACACGCCCGTCGGCATGTTCCACGCTAAAGCCCAGCGCCAGCCGCCAGTGCTCCCAGGAGATCTGCTCCGGGATCAGGCTGCCGGTGGCAAAGTTACCGGCGCGCAGTGAAATCGCGATCACCATCAGCAGCGGAAACAGAATCGCGGCAATAAATAACAGCAGCAGCAGATGCGTGGTCAGCAGACGCAGACGCTGCGATTTGGGTTGTACCATAGCCATAACAGCTCCTTAAACCTGGTCCATCAGGCTATTAATCGAATTTCATCCGCGAGGCTTTCAGGTTAATCACCGCCAGCGCACCCACCAGCAGGAAGATCAGCGTGGCAATGGCGGCGGCCAGACCAAAGTCCTGCCCGCCACCACCTTCAAAGGCGATACGCCAGGTGTAGTTCACCAGCAGGTCGGTATAACCGGCTGGCGTGGTGGTGCCGAGGCGATCCGGCCCGCCGTTGGTCAGCAGCTGCACCAGCACAAAGTTATTAAAGTTAAAGGCAAAGCTGGCAATCATCAGCGGCATCAGTGGCTTCAGCAGCAGCGGCAGCGTAATCAGGAAGAAGTTCTGCAGCGGTCCTGCACCGTCCATCGCCGAGGCTTCATAGAGGTCGTCCGGAATCGCCTTCAGCAGCCCCATGCAGAGGATCATCATGTAGGGGTAGCCAAGCCAGGTATTCACAATGATCAGCATGGTACGCGCCAGCGTCGGATCGCTGAACCAGGCGGGTTTCACACCAAACAGCGCGCTGAGCATCACGTTAATCTCACCAAAACTCTGGTTAAACAGCCCCTTGAAAATCAGGATCGAGATAAACGCTGGCACGGCATAGGGCAGGATCAGCATCACCCGGTAAACGGCTTTGCCGCGCAGCGCCTCCCACTGCACCAGACAGGCGAGCACCATGCCGACGGCGACGGTCAGCACCACGGTGATCAGCGAGAAGAGCAGTGTCCAGCCAAAAATCGCCAGGAACGGTTTCTGAATCCCTTCGTCGGTAAAGACCCGCACGAAGTTTTTCCAGCCGGTATTCACGGTAAAGCCGGGACTCAGCGTTTCGTTGCCCCAGTTATTGTCTGCGATGATGGCCTGATAAAAACCGGTCTGCGGGTTGGCGCGGTAATGCGTGCCGCTCTGCTGGTTAATCAGCTCATCATGCGCGCCAACCCGATAAAGCGGCTGGGTACCAGAGAACTGACGCAGCGAACTCATCCGCAGCTGACGGCCATCCGGCAGCTCGGCGCGGATCTGGCTCAGCGCCTGACGATGGGTGGTGATCACTCTGAAGTTGGCGCGTTCGCCTGCAGGGCGTGCCGCGGGGGCCATTTTCAGCGTCTGATCTGCGCCAAAGGCAAATGGCGGGGAGACAAAATTGCCTTTGCCATCGTTCAGCACCAGCTGCCAGCGATCGCCCGCCGGGAAGAGTGAAAAATTCACCGCCTCACCCGACTGGAAGGTGCGGCCCAGCAGCACCTGTTGTGCCCGCTCAAAGGTAAGCTGGTTACTGCTGCTGTAGTTGGTAAAGGCGATAGCGATAGTGCAGGCGAGGGGGAACAGCACAAACAGCGCCATTCCGGCGACGCCAGGATAGACATAGCGCCACGCATAGGCGCGACGGTTGGCAAAAATCCACAGTCCGGTCGCGCTGAGGATCAGCGTCAGCAGCGCAAACAGATATTCGCCCTGCGCGTACATCAGCACCAGCAGATAGCCGACCAGCAGACAGCAGAGCCCGAGGAGAACGCTTTTTAGCAGCAGACTGCGCGTTTTCGGTTTTCCTGACATGATGCGGTTTTCCTTAACGATCACTCAAGCCGGGTTGCCCCGGCTGTAAAGGGAAGAATTACTTCTTCAGACGGGCCTGGGCATCTTTCAGTGCGGCGTCAACGCTCTGACGACCGCCCAGCGCGTTCAGGGTCGCGGTGCGCATCGCGTACCAGAAGGCCGCCATCTGCGGGATGTTCGGCATGATGTCGCCCTGTTTCGCGTTGCTCATGGTGGCGGCGATACGCGGATCTTTCTCCAGCGTCTGTTGGTAAGATTTCAGCGCCACGGCACCCAGCGGCTTGTCTTTGTTGACCGTTTCCAGTCCGGAATCGGTCAGCAAATAGTTCTCCAGGAATTCCTTTGCCAGCTCTTTGTTAGGACTGGCGGCATTGATCCCGGCGCTCAGTACCCCGACAAAGGCTTTAGACGGTTTCCCGTTCAGGGTGGGCAGTTCTGTGACGCCATAGTCGATGCCGCTCTTATCCAGGTTGCCCCACGCCCACGGACCATTGATGGTCATGGCGGTTTCGCCCTTGTTGAAGGCGGCTTCGGCAATGGAGTAATCGGTGTCCGCATTCAGCGTTTTGGCTTTAACCTGATCGACCAGGAATTGCATGCCCGCTTTCGCTCCGGCGTTGTCGACGCCGACATCCTTCACGTCATAGTGTCCGTCGGTCAGCTTAAAGGCATAAGCCCCGCCCGCAGCCAGCAGCGGCCAGGTGAAGTAGGGCTCCTGCAGGTTAAACATGATGGCGCTTTTGCCTTTAGCGCGCAGTTGCTTGTCGAGCGCGGCCATCTCTTCCCAGGTTTTTGGCGGCGTCGGCAGCAGCTTTTTGTTGTAGATCAGTGACAGCGACTCAACTGAAATCGGATAGCCAATCAGCTTGCCGTCGAAGCGCACCGCGTCCCAGGTGAACGGGAAGATCTTGTCGCGGAAGCTGGCATCCGGTGTCACCTCAGCCAGCAGGCCCGACTGCGCGTAGCCGCCAAAACGGTCATGCGCCCAGAAGATAATGTCGGGGCCATCGCCGGTCGCCGCGACCTGCGGATACTTCTCTTCCATTTTGTCAGGATGTTCGACCGTAACTTTGATACCGGTCTCCTGCTCAAACTTCTTACCCACTTCGGCAAGGCCGTTATATCCCTTGTCACCGTTAATCCAGATGACCAGTTTACCTTCCTCGATTTTTGCCATCGCGCCTGCTGAAAAGAGCACGGCAGAGAGGGCAGAAAGGGCCAGAATTCGTGCTCCGGTTTTCATCGTCATAAATCCATCCTGTTAGCGGAAGTGGTGAATGCTCTGTCGGCATCATTGTGCGTATCCACACCGGCATCTCATCCTCCTGCGCTCTACGCCCCTTGCGTAATCGCTGTGATCGCACTGGCAAAAAGCGCCTTAAGCGCGAGCTGAAGCGGCAAAAAATCCTGCAGGTCTGCGTCAGCGATCACAAAAAAGCACGGCAGCGCGCGGCCTGCCGCGTCAGCCCACGTTTCTCCTCCTCCCGCCTCCTCCCCCAGCAGATTGCCCTGCGGTGGAGGATGTTACGCCTTGTTTCCTCTCGCATAGTGAGCCCCGGAACCCGTCTGCCGCCCGGCAGACACGAATGTGCAGCTAAGAGGGAAGGGATCATGGCGAGCGTTGTGCTACGCAATGTCACAAAAGCCTGGGGCGATACGGTGGTGTCGAAAGATATCGATCTCACTATTCGTGAAGGGGAATTTGTTGTTTTCGTCGGCCCGTCGGGCTGTGGCAAATCGACGCTGCTGCGCATGATTGCCGGGCTGGAAACCATCACCAGCGGCGAACTGTTAATCGGCGACCGGCGCATGAATGAGGTGCCGCCTGCCGAACGTGGCATCGGCATGGTGTTTCAGTCTTATGCGCTCTATCCCCATCTGTCGGTGGCGGAGAATATGTCGTTTGGCCTGAAGCTGGCCGGGGTGAAAAAAGCGGAGATCCATCAGCGCGTCAATCAGGTGGCAGAGATTCTGCAACTGGCGCACCTGCTCGATCGCCGTCCCAAAGCCCTCTCTGGCGGACAGCGTCAGCGCGTGGCGATAGGTCGCACGCTGGTGGCGGAGCCGCGCGTCTTTCTGCTGGATGAACCGCTGTCGAACCTCGACGCGGCGCTACGTGTTCAGATGCGCATTGAGATCTCCCGTCTGCATAAGCGCCTGAAGCGCACCATGATTTACGTCACCCACGATCAGATCGAAGCGATGACGCTGGCTGACAAGATTGTGGTGCTGGACGCCGGGCGCATTGCGCAGGTCGGCAGGCCGCTTGAGTTGTATCACTATCCCGCCAACCGCTTTGTCGCCGGATTTATTGGCTCACCCAAAATGAATTTCCTGCCGGTCAAAGTGACCGCCACCGCCATCGATCAGGTGCAGGTGCGGCTGCCGAATCAGCAGCTGGTCTGGCTGCCGGTGGACAGCGCCGGGGTCCAGGTTGGCAGCAATATGTCACTGGGCATTCGCCCCGAACATCTGCTCTCCAGCGATATCGCCGACGTTACCCTGGAAGGGGAAGTGCAGGTGGTGGAACAGCTGGGGCATGAAACACAGATTCACATCGAGATTCCCGCTATCCGTCAGAACCTGGTCTACCGCCAGGAGGACGTCGTGCTGGTAAAAGAGGGCGCCATCCTTGGTATTGGCCTGCCGCCCGAGCGTTGTCACCTGTTCCGTGAGGACGGGAGCGCGTGCCGCAGGCTGTATCAGGAGCCGGGTGTATAGCCCTGCCAAAAACAATAAAAGCAATGACCTCAGGAGATAGAAAATGTTAACTCTGCGCAAACTTCCCATTGCCGTTGCCGTCGCGGTGGGAACCCTCTCCGCCCCGACGATGGCGGTTGATTTTACCGGTTACGCCCGTTCCGGCATTGGCTGGACCGGCAGCGGTGGCGAACAACAATGTTTCCAGGCGACCGGTGCTCAAAGTAAGTACCGTCTGGGTAACGAGTGTGAAACCTACGCCGAACTGAAATTAGGCCAGGAAGTGTGGAAAGAGGGCGACAAAAGCTTCTATTTCGACACCAACGTGGCTTACTCCGTGGCGCAGCAGAATGACTGGGAAGCGACATCACCCGCCTTCCGCGAAGCCAACGTCAAAGGTAAAAACCTGATTGACGCGCTGCCAGGTTCCACCATCTGGGCCGGTAAGCGTTTCTACCAGCGTCACGACGTTCACATGATCGACTTCTACTACTGGGATATCTCCGGTCCGGGCGCGGGTCTTGAAGATGTTGATCTCGGCTTCGGTAAGCTCTCTTTCGCAGCAACCCGTTCGTCTGAAGCGGGCGGCTCTTATACCTTCTCAAGCGATCGTATCCGTGACTTTGCCACCAGTACTGCCAACGACGTGTTTGATGTGCGTCTGGCCGGTCTGGAAACTAACCCGGATGGCGTGCTGGAACTGGGTGTCGATTACGGTCGTGCCAATGCCCGTGACGACTACCGTCTGGAAGATGGCGCGTCGAAAGATGGCTGGATGTTCACGGCTGAACATACCCAGAGCATGCTGAAAGGCTACAACAAGTTTGTGCTGCAATACGCAACCGATGCGCTGACCTCGCAGGGCAAAGGCGTGCCGCAGGGCACCAGTCTGAATAACAACGGTGACATGTACCGTATTCTCGATCACGGCGCGATCTCCCTGGCAGAACGCTGGGACCTGATGTACGTCGCCATGTATCAGAACATCGATCTGGACAACAACCGCGGCACCGAGTGGTACACCGTTGGTGTGCGCCCGATGTACAAATGGACGCCGATCATGAGTACGTTGCTGGAACTGGGCTATGACAACGTGAAATCGCAGCAGGCTGGCGAGCGCAATGGTCAGTACAAAGTGACGCTGGCACAGCAGTGGCAGGCGGGTGACAGCATCTGGTCACGTCCGGCGCTGCGTCTGTTCGCTACCTACGCCAAATGGGATGAGAAGTGGGGCTATAACAAAGACAGCGCCGGCGATCTCACCACCTTCGCCTCGGCTGACTCTACCGGCAACGGCATCCTGACCAACAGTCGCGGTAATAACGACGAAGTCACCTTCGGCGCGCAGATGGAAATCTGGTGGTAAACCTTTTCTGACAGGCGCGGCCTCGCGCCTGAGGGATCTCTTTGGTCGTGGTGTGCCATTGCCTGGTTCACACTGCGACCTGTAATAAGGTACGCATAATGAAAATGAAAAAACTGGCCGCACTCTGCCTGAGTGCGGCGCTGCTGACAGGGCACGCTCTGCCTGCCCTGGCCGATGTTAATCTGGTGCCGCAGGATCTCTCCGCTGCACCCGTCGTCGCACCTGAATCGCTACAACGCCTGAGCTGGCAACCGCTGGCGGCCTCTCAGACCCAGACCACTACACTTTCGAACAGCGGCCAGACGCTGAACGCGCCACACATTGCCGGGCCGGTCGCGGCCTACAGTCTGCCCGCCACGATTGGCGAACTGACGCTGACGCTGAGCAGCCTTGTGCAGAACGGTCAGGTTTTTGCGCCTAACGTGCTGGTGCTGGATGAAAATCTGCGTCCGGCGGCCTGGTTTCCCAGCCGCTACTTTACCTATCAGAAGCCGGGTGTGATGACGGCGGATCGGCTGGAAGGCGTGATGAAACTCACGCCGGCGCTGGGCCAGCAAAAGATTTACCTGCTGGTCTTCACCACTGACAACGACCTGACGCAGACCACCACGCTGCTCGATCCGGCCAAAGCCTACGCCCAGGGCACCGGTCATGCCGTACCGGATATCCCCGATCCTGTTGCCAGCCACAGCCGCGAAGGCACCATAAAGCTGAAGATGCAGACCAGTTCCGGCTCCTCGATTCTGGTCGGGCCGCTGTTTGGCTCATCCGGGCCAGGCCCGGTCACGGTGGGTAACAGTGCACCGGCGGCAACGGCCTACAGCGCAGCGCCTGCTCCTGCCGCCGCGCCCGCGCCAAAAGCCCGTGCTGAACCGATCATGAGCGACACCGAGCATTACTTTAATCAGAAGATCACCCAGGCAGTGAACAGCGGCAACATCGACAAGGCGCTGAAACTGCTGGATGAAGCCGAGCGGCTGGGTTCCACCTCTGCACGGCAAACCTTTATCAGTAGTGTTAAAGGCAAGGGGTGATGCTGCCCCGACGCTATTGATGTTGTCCCATCTGGTGCGCTCTGGCGCACCTTTTTTTGTTGCGGCTGACCCGTCCTGAATAGCGTTGACACATTTACCCGGTGTTTTCAGGAGAATGTGATGAAACAGTATGTTAAACGTACACAACGCGATTACTCTCTGTCTTTTAAACTGGCTGTCGTTGAGCAGGTTG
>NZ_VWUO01000015.1:0-104829 GCF_008631595.1 Pantoea sp. F_5 | reverse complement strand
CTTCAGCCTCGCGAAGAATACTGATGATCTGTTCGTCGGAAAAACGCTTCTTCATGGGGATGTCCTCATGTGGCTTATGAAGACATTACTAACATCGTGGTGTATTAATCAACGGGGGGCAGGTCACCTGAACTGATGAGGGCCAGTATCATCCATAATATTTTCTTCATTTACGTCTCCCTTAACATCTATCATTTGTCGGTTTATTTATTAAAAACTAAAACGATAGCCGGCGTTAACCTGGCGCTGATCGAAGCGATTTCCATTTACCATATCTCCTTCGATAAAAAGGGTATGGTTACTGATTTGCGCACTGACACCGATACCGTTATTCCAGCCATTACCTTTAAATGAGAGGCGCTCATCTGAACCATTCAGAGCAAAAGCAGCATCCCCGCCAAACTCGCGTAAAGCACCTGTTTTGACATAAGTATTGAGTTTGTAGTTGCTCTGATTGACTTCATATCCTGCCAGTACGCTGGCTCTTCCCATCAGCGATTTGTAACTTGAGAGATCAATGTTGAGGCCATTCGACGCCCTTACTGAGGTTCCATCCTGATGACCTGCAGTCAGCTGAAGCTGTGGTTCCACGTAAAAGCCAGTAAGTTCGTCAGAGAAGCTGAACTTCTTCCCGGCTTCGAGTGATCCACTCAGGCCTGATGAAACACCATGACCGGATACGCGATTATTCTGTGTATCGCTGACATCGAATTGATTTCTCAGGCGGTTGAATTTCAGTACACCATCCAGGTAGAAACCAGCATCATTCAGCCATGTGCCGTAGATACCAAAATGTTCAGATTTTGTCGTGCCATCGCCAGCACGATAATGAGGCGAGCCCTCTGTTGCTCCCATGAACAAGCCCAGATAAATCGGCAGATCATCGGACAGGCGTTTATCTATCCCAAACTGATAGCCTGAATAATTCATGTGGAAGTTGCTCAGCTTGCCATTGGCAAAACCACTGAAACGCCCATCCATTCCGCGCAGCCAGACATTGCCGCCCGTCTTTCCCTGGCGCACATCACCCATACGCTGCATCAGAGTCTGCATTTCGGCATAATTCATCAGATAACCGATGTTAAGGAAGTTGGCACCTGCATTCGCTGTGCTGGTGATGGTTGAATTGTGATTTTGTTCTGCTGGCTGTGTCGGATTTCCATTTTCTTTCATGTCTTCATCTGAAGCAGGTTGAATGATGTTATCCGTTGGGACTACGGGGGATTGGTCTGCTGAGGGGTTCTCATCTGAAACAGGTTGAATGTTGTTATCGGCTGGAATGGCGGGTTGCTCATCTGCAGCAGACGTTTCAGGCGCTTTTGGCGATGAGAGAACCCAGTTAGTACCCTGTTTGTTGACCGAATAGACATACCCACCCAGTTCAACGTCGGTGTTGCCCCTGAACGTCGCGATACCATCCGTAGTCTCAACAACGGTCAGTACTTCATTACCTGTGGTAATGGCACTGCCGCGGTTCAGAATATTCAGACCGTACTCACCTGCGCTGCTTTCGGTCACCACGATTTTGTCGCCCGTATTATTTACCCCTTCACCATCGCCGACCAGATTGGTACGAAGGGTAAAGTTGCCGCTACCGCTCAGGTTTGCAATGGTCAGAGTGGAGTAGGTCGCATCGTCTGTTGCTGCAGAAAGATCTGCCAGTGAGTTATTTAATGTCAGGTTATCAAGATTAGATGTTTGACTAACGTTCCATGTGCTGTTGGTGAGGCTGACGTTTAAATGACCGCCATTCACGTTATCGCTGGTAGCACTACCGGACCACAGTGAACCCGGCTCTAAATTAAGATCGATCAGGCCCCCCTGCGATACCACGCTGCCGGTGATTTCCGCTTTCCCCTGAGAAGTGATAACGCCCGGTGCAAGCCCTTCGGCGTAAAGTGTTGCTATTGCTACGCCATCCGGAGAGGTCATATCGATAGAGAGATCGCCTGTCAGATTGGTCTGGCCACCATTCCAGGTAACAACACCTATTCCTGTATCAGGGCCGGTGATGCTTATGTCTTCGCCATTAATCTCGCCTCCACCCAGAGACCAAAGGCCTCTGCCGACCATATCTGATTGTTTAAGAACTATATCTGTGTTGGCCAGGTTGATCACTGCACCTGTCGATTGAGCGGATGCGCCATAACCACCAGACTGAATGGTGTTGCGTTCCTCTTCACTGCCTGAAAAGTTGAGGGTGACATTACTATCCATAGCAACAAGGCCGCCAGTCTGCGCTGAAGAGATTACGCTGCCTGCGCCGACATTTATCAGGCTATTTTCTCTGGCTGAAATGCCAGGAGAAGTCGTGCCAGATGTGCTGATTGTCAGATGATCGGCAGTCAGTTCACCCAGGCTCCAGATGCCTGCAGAAATCTTACCTGTGGTGATAATGGTTGAGTTGCTACCCAGATCGACCGAGCCATTATCCTGAATATTGATACCCTGCGAGGCATCGCCCAGGGTATTAATGGTCAGCGCTTCGGCTTTAAGCGTTGCGGCACTATTAATCGCATCACCGGCTAGTGTATCCACCTGGACACCATGACTGTTGGTCCCGTTGGTCTGTATACTACTGCCATTGCCTAAATCAACGTTCGAGCCGTAACCGCTGACGCGCAGTGCGATACCGTTGGTGCCCTGGGTACTGATACTCAATGCTTCGGCCTGCAACGAGGATTGATTGCTTACAACCACTCCCTCCGCGTAAGCAATGCCTGAACCGATCGATGTGACGGAGCTACCGGATCCCAGATTGCCAGTAACCTGCTTTCCGCTGAGCTCCATCGCTACTGCGGATATTCCTGAAACATTGAGAATTAATTTATCAGCTGTAAAGTTACTGTTCGCCGCCTGGATGAAAATGCCCTTAGCGTAGTGCTCAGGGTCTTTCACCGTAACTGTGCTGCCCGAACCGGCAGTCACTTCAGCAGCGGTTGCACCGGTTACAAGAATGCCATAATAACCATCGCCAGATGACTGATCGGCAATCAACGTGGTGCCATCCGCCAGCGTAATATCTCCGCCTCTCAGACTTCCGACAATAGCCGCTGAACTGATAAGGGGCAACATACCCATTCCTCCGGCCAGCACTATCGCTTTTACGCGTTTATTCAGGTCAGTATTATTATTCATATTCGTAACTCTTCCTTAAGGTTTTATTAAAGGGCTAAGGGGCTCTGAAAGGTGTTAGACAGGCATGCCATTTCGCACTTCATACGCTTCTTTGGCCCGATACGAATTAAGCGTTTTGTTAATTAAATCCATTAATAACAGCGTGTTTACTAAGGGCGTCAGGATTATGCAGGTGGGGCGTTAATTATGTAAAGGGAGTGAAAGTATGCGTCTTTTGACGACAGGTTAAAAGAATCGAGGTACTACAAAGGAATTTTCATTGAAAATTAAGCTTATGTGTTAACTATAACTCGGGAGGTCTTGTTAATTATTATTACAGTCATTCTCTTTTGGGGTTTGTTTATTGTGTTTCGCAGGCCAGTAATGAGAATGCCGACAGTAATAGGTGTTGTTAAGAGAGGGTTTAGCGCGTGGGTGCTATCATTATTAGATGCTCAGATAAACACCCGGTTTTTCCACAAACTGGCCAGAAACGAATCTGAAGCGATGGTCTATGAAAAACGCATGACGAATAGCGAATTAATTAATGCGCTCATCGCTATTACGCTTTGTGCCATAGCATGGTGAGCATGAAAAACGAAGTCTCACTGACCTGAAAATGATGCTGAGAGAGGGTTACATGAAAATCATAAACAGAATAACAGTCGGCTCCCTGATGCTGGCCACACTGCAAATTAGTGCCTGCACGCCTCATCATGCCGAGCCACAGCGCCTGGTAATGCGGAATCCTGCAAGTCAATGGTGCCTTCAGCGTGGCGGACAACAGGTAAAGGATGAATTATCGAACACCAGTACACTTTACTGTCTGTTACCTTCAGGAGAAAGGATTGAGCAGTGGGCGTTGTATCATCGCGATCACCCGCAATAATCACTTTTCAATTTCCCTGCCAGCAGGATTATCAAAAGCTATTGAAATAAATGATAATTCTCCTGAGGCTCTGTCTGAGCTCAATGCTGGCTAAATCTTTGCAAGACCCCGGATCATTTGTCGCAGTCCTTTTTCTGGACTGCTACAGATTTCTGCTGCCTTTCTTATTTCGGGCTTACTCCAGGAATGGTTAACCGCGTGTTTTATGTGAACTATACACGCAATTGATTAATCTTATGAATGATTTTGAGTATTATTTAAACAAAGTAAAATAAGCTTTTTAAGATAAGAATTAATCCCGCGATAGATAAAAAAACTGGCTCTTAAATAATAAATTATTTTTTATCAGGAAGTGTTTTTTATATCTATCTTGATCTCATTTGGCACTCGCCCGGCATATCTTTTAAGAATTATATTAAATAAGATATTTTCAATCCATTTTGGCAATGGGTTTTTATGGCCTTTTAATACAATGAGTTATCAAATATTTTACGCTAACCTGCCTCCTTTAATTGATCTGAATCAATATCTTTATAAAACTCAGATTCTATTACCGATTGTCATAATGATACTATTTCATTAATTAAGGTATTTTTCTTAAATAATAATAGCCTCATGAGGATAATCCATTGAAACATTTTGGAAGCGCAGCGTTATGTTGCACCTTCTTTATCTGCACCAAATCTTATGCGGGTATAATGCGACACGATATTGATGTGCAAGAATATCGTGATTTTGCTGAAAACCTGGGAAAATATTCGGTCGGTCTGACAAATATACCTGTCTATAAAATGGATGGTTCTTTATCAGGCTATCTTGATTTCGCCATGCCTGATTTCGGTATGGTAGCGACCTATGGCTACAGCACGCTGGTAGCACCCTCGTATGTTGCCAGTGCCCGTCACAACACCGGTTATCAGTCGCTGCAATTTGGCAACGGTGCACAATATGGTGCAACCTATAAGCTCATTAATCGCAATGAATCAACGATCTCAGATGTTGATTTCCACCTGCCTCGTTTAAATAAAGTTGTCACAGAGGCTGCGCCAGCAGAAGTGCTCGATAAGACGACCATGCGCACGGCTGATAAGTCACGTTTTTCCTGGTATACACGTACCGGCGGCGGTACGCAGAGTCAGGTCAGTGAGGATCAAACAACACAGATCACTCTGAGCGGTGCCTATAAATGGGTAAGCGGCGGCACTATTAATGCGGATACGATAACGACGCCGTCCGGGACCTTGCGCGCAATTGATTACGGACCAGACAACCCTCTCACTTCGCCGCTCGCGATTGGTACTCTGAGCGGTGATAGTGGTAGCCCGATTCTGGCCTATGACGAAATTGATCAGAAATGGAAATTGGCGGGTGTGCTACATGGTGGTACGAGTGCAGCAGCTTATGGCAGTACTTCCATGTGGGAATATATTCCTGATGGGTATATTCAGAACATCAGCGCCACAAATACCTCGCCCGATGTTACAGATAGTGCCAGTGGCGGCTCAATCTACTGGGACGGCAATGGCATTACTCAAAATAATGCTTCCTGGTCATGGAGTGGACTGGATACGAAATATGCGAGTATTGCCCCGTCAGAGCGAACCAATGAAGAGCTCGATGCCACCAAAGATCTTCGCTTCAATGGTGCTGGCGGACTCATCACCCTGAATACACCCATCAACATGGGTGCTGGCAAACTTCAGTTTTCCAGCGATTACACTGTCGCATCTGCCGACGGCGTCAATGCGACCTGGGCTGGCGGTGGTATTGAGGTTGATGCAGATAAAGAAGTCCTGTGGCAGGTTAACGGATTGGCCAATGACGCTCTGCACAAAATCGGCGCAGGTACATTGCATATCAATGCCGTAGGTAGAAACCCGGGTTCCCTGAATATAGGAGAGGGTACCGCTATCCTTGACCAGCAAGCGGATGCTTCAGGTAACAAGCAGGCTTTTTCCTCGGTTACGCTAGTCAGTGGTCGGCCAACCGTAGTACTCAATGACGAAAGTCAGGTTGCTACTGACCAGATCTTTTTTGGCTATCGTGGTGGTCGCTTAGATTTAAACGGCAATACGCTGAGTTTTAAAAAGATTAACCATACCGACAGCGGCGCTACACTGCTAAACCACAGTGATGCCGCGGCAACGCTCAACATTACTGGCTATACGGCCGCAGATGTTCCCTTTTATAAATTTACGGGCAGTAACCCTAAGGGAACACCAGGCACAATCTATGTATATAATAATCCTTACACTAAAGATACTGAGTACTTTCAGTTAAATACATCATCTTACTGGTATTTTCCGACCGATAAATCCTCGACGTCGACCTGGACGTATCTGGGGACCGATGCGGATGAAGCCATCAATCATCGCCTGACACAGCTGAACGTTCAGGTGTTCCGCGGTTTTCTGGGTGAAACGCTCGAAAATGCGCTGAATGGCGTCATGAATGTTAACATTTTACCGCGTAATACCACCGCGATTACCGCGCTGACCGGAGGGATGAATCTTAATGGCAATCTGGATGTTGCCAGCGGGACTGTTGTTCTCTCTGGCCAGCCGGTTCCACATGCGGGCAATGTTGTCGTTGATGATGACTGGAACACATCTCTGTTTAAGGCCGATCAGATCAATGTTGGCTCCGGAGCGCATTTCCAGGTGGGAGAATACGCTGGCGTTAAAGCCAACATTGTTGCTGCTGATTCGTCAACACTCTCTTTTGGCTATAACGATAGCGAGGTGGCAGGCGAGAAAAGCTGGCGTTGCTATTCTGCCATCTATTCTGATGATGTTTCCTGCAGTCAGCCCGTGCGAAGCGCAGAAGCACTGACACTGCTGCCTGCGAGTGAAGTTGAAGGGGATGTCCAGCTAGCGAATAACGCCTCACTTTATCTTGGAAAGGTAAATTATCAGGGTTCGGTAACCTCAACAGGCAGCACTATTATGACACTGGATCCCAATGCTGCCTGGACGATGACCGGCAACAGTAATGTCAGTTCGCTTATGGCGAAACGTGGATCGATGCTTTCAATGGTGCCTTCAGGCAACTGGAGCGCTAAAACGCTGAAGGTAGATACGCTGGATGCGACCGGGTTGAATCTGATGTTAGGCGTTAAGCCATCAACGCTGGAAAGTGACAAACTGATTGTAAAAAATTCGGTGAGTGGTGGTGATAACCTGCTGGACGTAAGTCTGCTAATCGGAAGTGAAGAGGAAGTTGCGCTGACCCAGGATCTGGTGATGGTGGATGCGCCTGCTGGCACCTCACACAGTTATTTCTCATTCGCCGACAGTTACAGTGGATTCAGCGTTTACACACCCAATTATCAGGTGAAAGATGATAACGATCGAGTTTTATGGGTGCTGGAGAGTAATAAGTCGGCCGAACCTGACCCCATCCCGGAGCCAACACCTGTTCCGGACGTGACGCCAGAGCCAACACCTGTTCCGGACGTGACGCCTGATCCAGAGCCAACACCTGTTCCGGACGTGACGCCTGATCCAGAACCGACGCCTGTTCCGGACGTGACGCCTGATCCAGAGCCAACACCTGTTCCGGACGTGACGCCTGATCCAGAGCCAGCACCTGTTCCGGACGTGACGCCTGATCCAGAGCCGACGCCTGTTCCGGACGTGACGCCTGAGCCAGAACCGACGCCTGTTCCGGACGTGACGCCTGAGCCAGAGCCGACGCCTGTTCCGGACGTGACGCCTGAGCCAGAACCGACGCCTGTTCCGGACGTAACGCCTGATCCAGAGCCAGCGCCTGTTCCGGACGTAACGCCTGATCCAGATCCAACCCCAGCACCGTCTGCTCCGACAGAGGATACCTCGACTGCCGAACAATCTGCTGCTGAGAAAGCGAAAGCTGAAGAGGAAGCTAAATCCAAAGCGGAGGCTGAAGCAAAGGCCGAAGCTGAAGAAAAAGCGAAAGAGGAAGCCGCGAAAGCAGAAGAGGAAGCCAAAAAACCGGCGTTCAATCCGGATGACTGGTTCTCTGTTTACGACAACCTGCCACTGATCCAGCGCACGCGTGCCTTAATCGCCTCGCGGCAGTACATTTTCAGTGAAGCGGTCAGCCAGTTGCATAACCGCACTGACAGTCTGCGCGCTTCGCCAGAAAGCAACGGATCATGGGCAACAATAGAGCAGAAAAAAGGGCATTTTCTTGGACTCGACGCCAACCAGCAAACACTGAATGTGGGCTGGGATACCCGCAGCGACACGCAAACAGCCGGTATCAACGTCAGTTATACTCAGGGTGAAGTTAAAGGTGAGGGGCATGAGAAGCATCGGCTGGCCACGGTTGGGGCCTACTACTCATGGCAGTCCGATGCCGGATGGTTCTTTGATTCTGCCAGTCGTTATATGTATCTGAATCAGGAGATAACGCTGGATCCTGCTTTAAATATTAATGGCATGAAAAAGGACAGCCATATGCTGGCAGGCAGCCTGCGCACTGGCTATCAGTTTGCGCTGGCTGACGATACGCTGTTTATCTCACCGTTTGTGGGTGTGACCGGAGGTGTCATGTCCGGCTATACCCTGAAAGGGGAGGATGCGTCAGTTTCGTTAAGTTCATCCACACCATACTTCACCAGCAGCGGGTTAATGGTGCAGAAACGCGGTGTGGGCGCATTAATGCCGAATATTAACGTCAGCGCCAGTCTGGCCTATCAGTATTCACCTGGTAAAAATGGCTCCACTACCACGCTCTCCGATCGTCAGTCAAACCGGCAATACAGCGCCTGGTCAGATAACCGTTATCGTGGCAGTGTAGGGCTGGAAGGCATTATCGCACCTGGCCTTTCACTGAATGCAAAAGTAGAGAGCAGTTTTGGTGGTGAATTTAAAACGGATTACAGTGGTTTGATCGGCCTGTCATATCACTTCTGATATCCGTGTCTGAATAATATCAGAGCATCACTGCGTGAAAGGGTGATGCTCTGACTTATCGATACATTATTCCTGCTGAAAAATATCAGTCTGCGGTCGTACTCGTAAGAGGAAAGGGGATAATCTGCAGACAGTAAATCATCAGCGGCTAATGTATTAATTTTTTTCTCCTTATTTCAGCTTCAGCAAACTAATCGCCAGACTTCCGCAGGCACTTCGTTGTAAGTCTCATTCATTATTAGTTCGGCTTTACGATGATCGTATGCGCCCTCAAAAGAAGAGAGATCGTCAGAAGGAAGTTTTTTTCGCATATAGCTTGTCACGATATCCAGGATATCGGTTGACGGGCAGTTTCTTAACTTATTCAGATAGTAGACTTTGTTCATAATTTTTTGCTGAAGTTAACCTGTAAAAATGAGCTTATGCGCGGTCTTAACTTTATCTAAGCTGACTCGCTGTGCTATCGATGCTGCCAGGAGAATAAATAAGAACCTGACAACAGATATACGTGTGTCCTTACGCACTGGATGCGTTCAGATGCGCAGTGTCGCCTCTGACGCTTCACTGACCTGGCTAAGCAGAAGGTTAAAAAATCAGTTTTTACCTTAACGTATTTTTAATTTATTGTTTTTTTGTATTATTTTTATGTGCAGCCCTGCCGTAATCCCATATCAGATTGAACAGATAAGCATAAACCAGAAAAAACAGCACCAACCCACATTCCAGTTTCAGCGCTGCGAGTAGCGTAATATCCAGCCACCATGCTGCAAAAGGGATCAATACGAATAACAGACCTGCCTCAAATAAAACGGCATGGAGACATCTTATTCGCCAGTCTTTTTTAAATCCGGTTCGCAGCTGAACGCTGTCAAACATCAGGTTGAACAGATAGTTCCATCCCATCGCCAGTGTCGATGAAACGATGGTCAAAAGTGCCGACTGTGAAGGTGCTGCCGAGGCAAAAATAATCAGAATGATGAAAACCAATACATTGGCAACAACTTCGAAAATAACAGCGTGCAGCACTCTTTCTGTGGTGGTGCGCACTGGAGAT
The DNA here is from genome assembly GCF_008631595.1 of Pantoea sp. F_5. Lineage (NCBI taxonomy): Bacteria > Pseudomonadati > Pseudomonadota > Gammaproteobacteria > Enterobacterales > Erwiniaceae > Pantoea > Pantoea sp. F_5. The sequence continues at coordinate 94,871 of NZ_VWUO01000015.1, read as the reverse complement.
AAACACTTTTCCAAACCACGCTCTCATTAATCAGTCAGACACCGTTACCGGTGGAGATAAAATTCAGGATGACCCTCTGCTCAGTCCTCTTAATATAAAGCGCTGAAAGTATCCCTGCCTTAAACCGATGAGAATTTAACATCGCACCGTCATAAAGTGAAAGCGTAACGGGACACTGGCAATTAAAACCCAGACAGGCTTGATATTTATCAAACCTTATACAAAACGTGCTTTATCAGTCAAACACCTTAGCGTATCAGCTCCTGAATCGCTCTTTCTGTTCAGCGATCCGGGTTCAGAGTGTCTAATCTGATATGTTCCTCGCTGCATGCGATGCTGGCCTGTCGGATTTGAGGCGATGATAGCAACTCTGAAGTGGGGTGGAATATTAAAATAATAAATTGATTATATATAGATTTATATTTCAATATTTAGATGCAAGGCAGTTTTAAAACCTGCCTCTCGGCATCATTTACCGTTCTGAAGTGATTGCGATACAGAAGAGCAGAGTAGAAGTGATGCTGCCTGACGTTAAAAGTGGGTCATCTGCTGGCCCAATATCAATAGCCTGATCAGATTTCAACGGCTGGCATCTATAACGAAAATGAGGGCTCTCGGTGGAGGGTATGATGTGATGGTTTGCTTCATATCGCGTTCTCGGCTGTATAAATCATGAAGTCCACTTTACCGCTGGCATACTCATCGGGTTTCGTCCCCTGCTCCAGATAGTTCAGCATCAGCTGCAGGGCGATTTGAGTATGCTGCCGGGTATTCTGATCCAGCGTCAGCGCAACGCTTTGCTGCGCCATCAATGTGCGGGTGGTGGCATAAAGTTCATGGGTGATCCAGATACACTGATTAAGCCGACGATGACGTGCCAGCGCCTGACCGATCTCAGTGTTCCCCAGGCCGGTATTATAAATTCCCATCAGATTTCCGCTCTGAATCAGCTGTTTCTCCAGCAATTTACTGATTATGTCGCGATTTTCCTGAGCGGCCAGAACTTCACGCAGCTGAAGATGGGGATATCGTTCAGTCATAAGCGTGCAAAATCCTTCAATGCGCTGACGATGCGCGCTGTAATCCCTGTGACCACTGACCATCAATACCTCACCGGGCTGATGCAGCATTTTACCCATAAGCTGAGCGGCGGTGCGTCCTGCCTGCAACTGGTTGATCCCGACATGACAGAGCCGGGCGGCACCGGGTAAATCGGTGACCAGCGAGATCACCGGTACACCACGCACCTGGCAATGTTCCAGCGCCTCATAAATAGCCGGATGTTCATGGGCAAAAACGATTAATCCATCCCGCGATTCACTGCCTTGCCTGATAAGCTTTGCCAGCCTTTCTGGCTGCGCCTCCGGGACAAAAGTGCGATGCAGCGTCAACCGGCGATAGCCCAGATGGGAGGCGATCTCAGTAAAATCCTGCGCCAGTTGCTTAAAGAAAAACGAATCGTTACTGCTCAGCAGCAGTTCGATCTGCCATGGATGACGATGCTCCTCAGGCAAAATCCGCCTGAGTCCGACTTCCCGTGCCGCCTGCAATACCCTGTGGACCGTTTCCGGTGCAACGCCACCCCGTTCATTAAGCACCCGATCCACGGTTGCCAGCCCTACTCCTGCCCGCAGGGCGACTTCTTTCAGCGACATGCCGTTCTCCTCTGAGGTAAACACCTCAAAACATCATGCCGTCAGTGTAAAACGCCGCGCTATCCTGCCGTTGCAGCTTTCTGCCGTACTATGATGGAGTTCAAATAATGAATAAAAAGCAACGCGTTGCCCTGCTCGGGTGTGGCTTTATTGGCGAAGTTCATGCGGCTAATCTTCAGGCACATCCCGGGGCTGAACTGGTGTGGGTAGCCGATGCGGAGCCCGCACGCGCTGCCGCGTTTGCGACACGCTTTGGTGCCAGGGCCGCGTCCGTGACTGAAGCGATAAATGATGGGCAGATTGACATGGTATTGATCGCCAGCGCGACGCCAACCCATGCCGATTTGCTTGAAGCCGCTGCCCGTGTCGGTAAAGCCATTTACTGTGAAAAGCCGGTCGATCTCTCTCTTGAGCGCGCCCGTAAGGCCGTGTCTAACGTTCTCCCTTACAATGTGCCGGTCACGGTGGGATTTAATCGCCGTTTCGATGTCAGTCATCTGCAGCTTAAGCAGCAACTCCGCCAGGGGCGGATTGGCTCGGCGGAACTGATTCAGATGGTCTGCCGGTCTTCGTCCATGCCGCCACTGGCCTATCTTCAGGCATCCGGTGGCCAGATGCGCGATCAGGCTATCCACTTTTTTGACCTGCTGCGCTGGCTGACTGAACAGGAAGTGACGGAAGTGGCAGCGATGGGCGCAGCGCTGGCTCTGCCTTCGATCAGCGAATTCGCCGACGTGGACACCAGCACGCTGCTGTTACGGCTACAGAGCGGGGCGCTGGCACAGCTCGATAATGCCCGCCGGACTGGCTATGGCTATGACGAACGCATCAGTGTGATGGGGTCAGACGGCATGCTGGAATCGGCCTCTCAGCCGCAGCGCGGCGTCAGCTGTTATCAGGGCGCGCAGGTTCAGCAGCCTGGGCTGCTGCCAGACTGGTTCAGCCGGGTGCAGCCAACCTATTATGCTCATCTGGACGCATTTATCCGATCGCTGAACGGGGAGCAGGTTGGCGATCTGCCCGGCCTGGAGGATGGCCTCAGGGCACAGGCAATTGCGGAAGCCGCGGTGATCTCCCTGGCGGAAAGGCGCTTCTGTCAGGTGGAAAACGTGCTGATCTGATGAGGCATGGCAGACTGAAAAAATAAGATTATTTTTATCGATTAGAAACCGGTGCTGAGCTGTTTACCGATTGTGAGGAGTCCCGCAATCTGAAATCTGTCATTAATGGCCATCCCGAGGTCTGATGTAGCAGGGAGGCGCGAAAAATCATGTACAGCAACCTCCATCAGCACCCTGAGGAACACCTGGCGTATGGCTATGCGCTGTCGCACAACGGTGACATGGCATGCAGCTGGCCTGGTGGACGCACGACGGTTATCAATATGTACTGATTGGCCGCAACCAAACCCTCAGCGCAGCTGGCGGCCTCCTGAAACATGACAGGCAGCGCTCACGTAATCCGGCAGCACGCGCAGCAGTGACGATCAGCGCGGCTGTCTGACCTGCGCTACAATCTTAAGCGCAATATTTACCCGGTCGTCAACCACCCCGACCAGCCGATCCATACCGAAGGCGGAGCGGGAGATAGCGGTGGAGGCATGCAGCGCCAGCAAGCGTGAGGCAGGATCGAGGGTCTGCCCGCTGTCCAGCGAGGCCAGCATCACGACAGGCCGGCTGACAGTTTTAACCGTCAGCGTGCCAAAAATCCGGTAATTACCGTCACCCAATGCAGCCACGCGACTGCTGACGAAATGAATCTGCGGGTAATGTTCTGCATCAAAAAACAGATCACTTTTCAGTTGCCAGGTTAACAGGCTGTTCGAGGCGACCAGCGTTCCCACCGGAATATTCACTTCAATACGGTCGTCACGATCCTCATGCGGATTAAGCGTCACTGTGCCGGTCACGCCCTGTAGTCTGGCCTGCGAAAAGTCATGTCCAAAGGCACGCCACGAAAGGCCAATCGACGTTTTATCGGGGGTAATGGCATAGGTTACCGGCGCGGCACAGATCACCGGGCTGATCAGGACAAACAGAATGCATAAACAGGCGGCACGTATCATCACTTTTCCCCCTTCAGACAGACCAAACGTTAACGCCTGAAACCGCGATCTTATTCGCTTTTATTAGCACTGCTTTTACCACAGGGGCACAAATAATATTAAAGATATTAACTGACTGTCACCTTAGATTCACCAAAACGTAATGATTATTTGGGGCAAAGAACATCAACTACAGGAAATATTAAGAATGCATTAAGGAGGGCTTATTAATCGGTCGTTTTACTGAAATCCTGAGTGGAGGTATTTGATGACGTTAAGGGGGAAATTTTCAATCTGAAATTATCTTTTCGTCATCAGTGGCTTAAGGTTTCCCCATTAAAAAATCTGTGTCAGTCGAGCTGTGTCTGAGTTGATAACAGGCCGGCGTTTCTGTTTTTTAAACAAAATATCAATCACTCAAAAAGAGTTGGGTACCGGCGGAGTATTATTGAAATAATAGTGAAATTTTCAGAAATCCATTAAATGAATCCTCGCTGTTTTATTGTAATTAAACCTCTTCATTTAATGTTTAGTTAACTTTCATACGTTAGCTTGTATTAGCAGTCCGGTAACCTTAATTCCATAACGGGAAACCTGTTATGGCTTATCCGCCTGCCGGGTATTGATAAATCGCTATTTCAATTCTTTTCCGGCGTTGTATCCGATTAACAACGCGCGACAGTTTATGGGTTTGATTTGCAGGAGTTTTAGCATGGAATTTTTGCCATTTTCCCGCCCTTCATTCGGTGATGAGGAGCTGGCTGCTGTTAAAGCGGTATTCGATTCCGGATGGATAACAACCGGGGCGAAATGCGCTGAACTGGAGCAGGCCTTTGTTCAGCTGACCGGCAATCAGCACGCCATTGCAGTGAGCTCTGCCACTGCCGGGATGCATGTCACGCTGATGGCGATGGGGATCGGGCCTGGCGATGAGGTGATCACGCCGTCCATGACCTGGGTTTCAACCCTTAACCTGATTACGCTGCTGGGTGCCACGCCAGTCATGATTGATGTTGATCCGGATAACCTGATGGTGACGCCGGAACGGATAGCGCAGGCCATTACGCCACGCACCCGCGCCATAATTCCGGTGCATTACGCCGGTGCGCCCGCCGATATCGCACCGATCTATCATCTGGCTGAGCAGCATGGCATTGCCATTATTGAAGATGCGGCTCACGCGGTGGGCACGACTTATTACGACAGACCGGTCGGGTATCGTGGCACGGCAATTTTCTCGTTCCACGCCATCAAAAATATTACGTGCGCAGAAGGCGGTCTGGTGGTGACCGATGACGCTGCTCTCGCCGATCGTATCCGCAGCCTGAAGTTTCATGGCCTTGCCGTGGATGCGTTTGATCGTCAGACTCAGGGGCGTCTGCCGCAGGCGGAAGTGATGATGCCGGGCTTCAAATACAATCTGCCCGATATCAGCGCAGCGATTGCGCTGGTGCAGTTACAGAAACTGCCGGGCTTTATTGCACGCCGCCGTGAGATTGCCGAACGCTATCTTGAGGCGCTGCGTTCGCTGCCCTTCACGCCGCTTTCACGGCCAGAGTGGCCACATCAGCATGCGTGGCACCTGTTTATTATCCGTATTGATGAACAACGCTGCGGGCTGTCCCGTGATGCCTTTATGCAGGCACTGAAGTCGCGAGACATCGGCAGCGGCCTGCATTTCCGTGCAGCGCATACCCACAAATATTACCGCGAGCGCTATCCCGATCTGCGTCTGCCCGCCAGTGAACGTAACAGCCAGCAGATGTGTTCAATTCCGCTGTTTCCGTCCATGACGGATCAGGATGTAGAACGCGTGATTCAGGCTTTACATGACATTGCCGGAGTCTGAGATGCGCGATATCAAACCGATCAATATGCTCTCCGTGGTGATCCCGGTCTATAACGAGCAGGAGAGTTTGCCGGCGCTGCTGCAGCGCACCAGCGCCGCCTGCGACGCCATCAACCTTGAATATGAAATTCTGCTGGTGGATGACGGCAGCAGTGACCGCTCTGCCGAACTGATTGAACAGGCCGCTACCGTTCCCGGCAGCCGGATAACCGGCGTGCTGCTCAACCGCAACTACGGTCAGCACTCCGCCATCATGGCCGGCTTCAGCCAGGTCCGTGGCGATCTGATTGTTACCCTTGATGCCGATCTGCAGAACCCGCCGGAAGAGATCCCGCGGCTGGTTGAGGCTGCGCGTCAGGGGTATGACGTGGTGGGCACCGTGCGGCAGCAGCGCCAGGATACCTGGTTCCGTCGCAAGGCCTCGCGCACGCTCAATCACCTGATTCAGCGGGTCACCGGCAAAGCGATGGGAGACTACGGCTGCATGCTGCGCGCCTATCGCCGCCACATCGTCGAAGCGATGCTCAATTGCCACGAACGCAGCACCTTCATTCCGATTCTGGCCAACACCTTTGCCCGACACACCATCGAACTGCCGGTGATCCACGCCGAACGGGCTTTTGGCGATTCGAAATACAGCTTTATGCGCCTGATCAACCTGATGTACGACCTGGTGACCTGCCTGACCACCACACCGCTGCGACTGCTCAGCGTGGTCGGCAGCCTGATTGCCCTTTCCGGTTTTGCTTTCTCACTGGTGTTGATCGTATTGCGACTCTTTTTTGGTGCGGCCTGGGCGGGTGACGGCGTCTTCGTGCTGTTCGCCGTGCTGTTCATGTTTATCGGTGCCCAGTTTGTGGGTATGGGACTGCTCGGGGAGTACATCGGGCGCATTTATAACGACGTTCGCGCGCGTCCACGCTATTTCGTTCAACGCATTGTTCAGGCTCCTGAAGAGCCTTCAGTACAGGATACTCAATCATGAAGACCGTTGTTTTCGCCTATCACGACATGGGCTGTGTCGGCATCAATGCCCTGCTGAACGCAGGCTATGAGATCACCGCCATTTTTACGCACAACGACGTGGCGACCGAAAATAACTTTTTCGGCTCGGTAGCCCGCCTGGCGGCAGAACACGGCATCCCGGTCTATGCGCCGGACGAGGCGAATCATCCGATCTGGCTTGACCGCATCCGTACCATGGCACCAGAGATGATCTTTTCCTTCTACTATCGTCATCTGCTGAGCGATGAGATCCTGCAATGCGCTCAGAAGGGGGCCTTTAACCTGCATGGCTCCCTGCTGCCAAAATACCGTGGTCGGGCACCGCTGAACTGGGCGCTGGTCAATGGTGAGCGCGAAACGGGCGTCACGCTGCATCGCATGGTGAAGCGCGCAGATGCCGGTAATATTCTGGCGCAGCAGAAAGTAGCCATTGACGATCAGGACAACGCGCTGACGCTGCATCGTAAATTGACCCAGGCCGCAGAGCAGTTGCTGGGCGACATATTGCCTCGCCTGCGTCAGGGTGAGGTCAGTGAGTGGCCACAGGATGAGAGCCAGGCAACCCGGGTGGGCGGTCGCACGCCCGAAGATGGCCGCATTGACTGGAATCAGCCTGCTGAGAAAATTCATAATCTGGTCAGAGCGGTCACCGATCCCTGGCCTGGGGCATTCGCCTTCGCCGGTTCGGTTAAATTTATTGTCTGGAAGAGCAGGGTTCATCCGCAGCAGCAGCAGGTGAAACCGGGCACTGTCATCTCTAAACAGCCGTTTCTGATCGCCTGTGGCGAAGGCGCACTGGAAATCCAGACCGGACAGTCTGAGCATGGCGTCTATATGAACGGCAGCCAGCTGGCGCAGAGCCTGGGCATGGTGCCAGGTGCACTGCTCTATTCACAGCCGCAGTCGGCGCTGCAACGCCGTACCCGCGTGCTGATCCTCGGTGTTAACGGCTTTATCGGTAACCATCTCACCGAGCGTTTGTTACAGGATGAACATTTCGACGTCTACGGCCTGGATATCAGTTCAGACGCTATCAGCCGGTTCCTGGAACATCCGCGCTTTCATTTCGTTGAGGGCGATATCGCTATTCACTCCGAATGGATTGAGTATCACATCAAAAAATGTGACGTCATTCTGCCGCTGGTGGCGATCGCGACGCCGATTGAGTACACCCGCAACCCACTGCGCGTGTTTGAACTCGATTTCGAAGAGAACCTGAAAATCATTCGCGACTGCGTGAAGTATCAGAAGCGCATCATTTTCCCGTCCACCTCTGAGGTCTACGGCATGTGTACCGATGCCAGCTTCGATGAGGATTGTTCTAACCTGGTGGTCGGGCCGATTAATAAACAGCGCTGGATCTACTCCGTATCCAAACAGCTACTGGACCGTGTGATCTGGGCATATGGTGAAAAAAGAGGGGCTGCGTTTTACCCTGTTCCGTCCCTTCAACTGGATGGGACCGCGTCTGGATAACCTCAATGCGGCACGCATCGGCAGTTCCCGTGCAATTACCCAGTTGATCCTCAACCTGGTAGAAGGTTCGCCGATTAAGCTGATCGACGGCGGCAAACAGAAGCGCTGCTTTACCGATATTCAGGATGGCGTGGAAGCGCTGTTCCGCATTATCGAAAACAGGCAGCAGAATTGTGACGGTCAGATCATCAATATCGGTAACCCGGACAACGAAGCCAGCATTAAAGAGCTGGCCGAGCAGCTGCTGGAAAGCTTCGAACGCCATCCGCTGCGCAGCCAGTTCCCGCCGTTTGCCGGTTTCCGGGAAGTGGAGAGCAGCAGCTACTACGGCAAAGGCTATCAGGATGTAGAGCACCGAAAACCCGCTATCCGCAATGCACGTCGTTTGCTGGGCTGGACGCCGACCGTCACGATGGATGTCACTATCGACAACACGCTCGACTTCTTCCTGCGCACCGTCGAGCAACAGGCTGATAAGTGATGAAGAAGATCGGTCTGCGGATTGACGTAGATACCTGGCGCGGCACGAAGCAGGGTGTGCCAGCGCTGCTTGAGCTGTTCCGGCGTCATGCGGTGCGAGGCAGCTTTTTCTTCAGCGTGGGACCGGACAACATGGGCCGCCATCTCTGGCGGCTGGTGAAACCGGCGTTTCTCATGAAGATGCTGCGTTCCCGCGCTGCATCGCTCTATGGCTGGAACATTCTGCTCGCCGGCACGGCCTGGCCGGGAAAGCAGATGGGACGTGGCTTGCGGCAAATTATGCAGGACGCCACCCGTCAGCATGAAGTTGGCCTGCACGCCTGGGACCACTTTGCCTGGCAGACCTGGGCGGGCGTCTGGCCGCAGGACAAGCTGGTTGAGCAGATAGCCCGCGGCACGGAAACGCTGAGTGAGATCCTCGGTCACCCGGTCAGTTGCTCGGCCGTTGCAGGCTGGCGCGCTGATAGCCGGGTCATCGCTGCCAAACAGGACTTCAGCTTTCACTACAACAGCGACTGTCGGGGCAGCGGCCCGTTCCGGCCCCTGCTGCCGGATGGGCAGATCGGCACGGTGCAGATTCCGGTGACGCTGCCCACATGGGATGAAGTGGTTGGCCGCGAGGTCAGCGCAGCAGGCTATAACGACTACATTCTGGCGAAGATGCTCGCGTCTGATGAGGGCGCGGTTTACACCATACATGCCGAAGTTGAGGGGATCATCGGCTACCCGGACTTTGACCAGTTGCTGGATGCTGCGGAACGTAACGGCATTCAGTTCTGTCCGTTAGGCGAGTTGCTGCCCGACGATCTCAGCACGTTACCGGTGGGCAGGGTCGTCAGAGGCGAAATTCCCGGACGGGAAGGGTGGCTGGGCTGCCAGAAACTGACTGAAGAGGCGAACTAGTGCGGATACGTAACAACACGATGTGGGTGCTTTTTTGCAGCTTCTTTATTCTCTATTACCTGATCCCGCCCGTGTTCCGTGATCTCTGGCAGCCGGATGAGACCCGCTACGCGGAGATCAGCCGGGAGATGCTGGCCACGGGTAACTGGATCACGCCACACTTCTTCGGCCTGCGTTATTTTGAAAAACCGATTGCGGGTTACTGGATTAACTCGTTGGGGCAGTGGCTATTTGGCCACAACAATTTTGGCGTGCGGGCGGGATCGATATTCTCCACGGCGATGACTGCCGCGCTGGTCTTCTGGCTCGGCAGGCGGATATTTGGTTCGGCGCGCACCGCCGCTGTCAGTGGTCTGATTTTCCTCAGTTCACTGCTGGTCTACGGCGTGGGCACCTATGCGGTGCTCGATCCCATGCTGATGCTCTGGCTGGCGGCGGCGATGTGCAGCTTCTGGCTGGCGACGGAGGCCACCGGACGTGCCGGACGCGCGGGCGGTTATCTGCTGCTGGGCCTTGCCTGCGGCATGGGATTTATGACCAAAGGCTTTCTGGCACTGGCGGTTCCGGTGCTGGCGATTCTGCCGTGGGCGATCTGGCGAAAGAGACTTCCGGAGCTGCTCTGCTTCGGGCCACTGGCGATGCTTTCAGCCGCAGCGATCAGCGCGCCCTGGGCGCTGGCGATCTATCATCAGGCTCCCGATTTCTGGCACTACTTCTTCTGGGTTGAGCATATCCAGCGCTTTGCGGAAGAGAATGCACAGCACAAGGCACCGTTCTGGTATTACCTGCCGATTCTGCTGCTGGGCACGCTGCCATGGCTGGCGCTGTTACCGGGTGCATTAATGGCTGGCTGGCGCGAGCGTCATCAGCATCCCGGCGCGCTCTATCTGCTGAGCTGGGCGGTTATGCCGCTGCTGTTTTTCAGCCTGGCAAAAGGCAAGCTGCCGACTTATATCCTGCCCTGTTTTGTGCCGCTGTCGCTGCTGATGGCGCACTATGGGCTGAACGCCGCGCAGCGGGCAGGGCGCGCTTTAACGGTCAATGGCTGGCTTAACCTGATTTTCGGCATTCTCACCCTGACAACGGTACTGCTGGTGCTGGCACCCTGGAGCGTGACGCATCATCCGCTGTTCGCTACGCATGAGATGCTGAAGCTGCTGCTGGGCGCGCTGGCATTTCTCATCTGGGGGCTGGTGGGTGCCTACAGCTGTCGATCTTCACAACGCCGCTGGCTGGCGGCCGCGCTTTGCCCGCTGGGTGTCGCACTGCTTATTGGTGCTGCGATCCCGGATAAAATCCGCGACGCTAAACAGCCACAGCACTTTGTTGCCACGATCAGCGCGCGTCTGGCCTCAAGCCGCTTTATCCTGGCGGACAATCCCGGCGTGGCGTCTGCCGCTGCCTGGCATCTGCAGCGCAGCGATATTGGCTTCTACGACACCAAAGGCGAACTGGAGTATGGGCTGAGCTACCCGGATGCGCAGTCCCGTTTTGTCTCTCAGGCCGACTTCGGCAGCTGGCTTGCCGACCATCGCCGTACCGGAAGCGTGTCGCTGCTGTTGCTGGTCGACTCGGTGCACAGCGATATCGGTGAGGATGTGCCGGTGCCGGATGCGGTCTATCGTCAGGGCAGGCTGGTCTGCCTCTACTACGATCAGATGAAGTAATGCTGCTGCTGATTGTGCTGGTGAGTCTGCTCAGCTGCAGCGCGCAACTGTGTCAGAAACAGGCGACGCACGCGATTTCGCGCCGTATTCGCCTGAGCTGGATTGGCATGAGCGTGCTGCTGTTAGGCATTGCGATGCTCCTCTGGCTGCTGGTCCTGCAGCGGGTACCGGTGAGTCAGGCCTATCCCATGCTGAGCCTGAACTTCATTTTCGTTGCGCTGGCCGGACGCATCCTCTGGCGCGAGCGGTTAACGCTGCGCCAGATTGTCGGTACGCTGCTGGTGGTGACGGGTGTGGCGCTGATGGCGAGCCAGCTATGAAAGGATACGGATGGGTCGCGTGCAGCGTGCTGCTGGTCTCCGCGGCACAGCTGATGATGCGCTGGGCAATGCCGCGGCTGCCCGATGTCAGCAGTATCTTCTCTCTGCCGACTATTGCCATACAGCCCGCCTTGCTGCTGTTTTCCGGGCTGGCCGCTTATGGAATTTCTATGCTCTGCTGGATTCGGGCACTGCACTATTTCCCGCTGAACCGGGTCTATCCGCTGCTCAGTCTGAGTTACGTGCTGGTCTGGCTGGTGGCTGTCTGCGCGCCGGTATTTCATGAAGCATTCAGCTGGCATAGTCTGGCGGGCGTGGTGATTATTGTTACCGGGCTGCTGTGCATTGTGATTAAGCCCTGAACATGTAAGTTAGCGTTTCCGCATCATCAATCCATTTTATTACTATTTTCGGGCAGGAATTAATGCTGCTGTGGTTGGTATATTAGCGTTTTCGTGTTAAATATCCTTTTTGTTATCATTTTCGGGAAACGGATAAAGGATTCGCTATGCTGGTCGGCTTCAGCGCACTGCGCGAACGTTATGCTATTAATCCGGCGCAGCCATTACGCGTTAAGTCAGCTATCGGAACGGTACGCTCTCATCATGAGAGTCAGGGGCAGGTGGAAAATCATTATCCACCTGGCTATCAACCGGAAGATGATTTTGCCGGTCACTTTGCCTTTGGTCTCAAATACGAAGAGATTCACCTTGAGTTTTTTGCCCGCCTGTTTACCGCTGTCGGCCCGGAACCTCTGGAGGCGTGGTGCCGTCAGGAGCCGTTCGGACAGTATGCGCGACGGGCTGGCTTTCTCTATGAATGGCTGACCGGCAACACGCTGCAGGTACCGGATGTCACCAATGGAGGCTATATTGAGGCCATCTCATCCAAAACCTATCTGACCCGAACGACAGTAAAGCGCGTCAGACGCTGGCGCATCAATGATAACCTGCCAGGAACGGTGGATTTCTGCCCGCTGGTGCGCAGGACCGCGGCCGTTGAACAGGCGCTTACGTTCGATCTCAATGAAGCCTTAAACGATCTGGATAGCGCCTTTGGCGCGGACATTCTGATGCGCACGGCCAGCTGGCTGACATTTAAAGAGTCGCGCGCCAGTTTTCTGATTGAGAAAGAGTCGGATCAGGGCGACCGCATTCAGCGTTTTGCTCACGTTATTGCGCAGTATTGCGGACAGCTTGACGATCCGCTCAGTGATAGCAGCCTGCATACCATACAGCAGGGCATTCTTGGCCAGGACGCATTGGGGCTGGGCCTGCGCCGCTCACCTGTATTTGTCGGGCAGTCGACAATGCGTGAAGATATCGTCCACTATATTGCGCCACACTATGATGATGTTCCTCGCTTCATGCAGGGCCTTAAAGCCTTTGACCTGGCGACGCGGGGGGCCGCGCCACTGGCCCGTGCCGCGGTTATTGCGTTTGGCTTCGTCTATATTCACCCGATGCGTGATGGCAATGGTCGCATCCACCGATTTTTAATCAATGACACGCTGATTCGTGACGGGGCGATACCGGATGGGGTCATCCTGCCGGTCTCAGCCACCATCACCAGCTCGATAGATTTCCGGGTCGGCTACGATCGCACGCTGGACGTGTTCTCGAAACGGCTGATGCGGCGCTATGCAGGCTGTTATCGGTTTGGCGAACTGAAAACCTATGAAGATGGCACGCTGAGTAATTTCAGTTTTAGCAATTATGAGGATGCCCGGTTCGCCTGGCGCTATCCCGACTTAACCGAGCATGTGCTCTATACCGGCAAAGTAATAGAGCACACCGTCCGAAAAGAGATGGCTGATGAAGCGCGCGTGCTGGTGATATTTCAGCGTGCACAGCAGCGCCTGAAGGAAGTCGTTGAAATGCCCGATCAGGATGCGAGTCGCATTATTCGTTCGCTGAAGGAAAATGGCTGGCAGATTTCCGGCAAGCTTAAAAAAACGTTCCCGTTGCTGGACGATGCGACACTGTCCGGGCGCATCGTGGAAGCGGTCAGATCGGCATTTGAGACCCAGGCAGACTGACTGCCTGAGTCTCACCGGCAATCACTGCGCACTATGCTCAGCAGAGCGGCTTAAGCTGTGCGGCCAGCGCCTGGATATCGCTGACGATCAAATCAGGTGCAGGTGCCAGCGGATAAAGTGCCTGTCCCTGACGGCTGACAAAGGCGGTTTTCATGCCAGCCCGTTTTGCTCCGCCAACATCCCAGCCATGCGCAGCCACCATCATGCACTCTGCGGCGGGCTTGCCCATCTCTTTCATGGCCCACTGATAGACTCTGAGATCGGGCTTATACACCTTCACTTGTTCCACGCTGAGAATGCGAGTGAACAGCGGTGTCAGTCTGGCTGAGCTGAGTTGTTTTTCAGCCAGCGCGGCTGAGGAGTTGGTCAGCGCAACCAGCGTAAAACCCTGCTGCTGCAATGCAGACAAGCCAGTGGCAATATCCGGATGGGCGGGCATGGCGGCGATGATGTCAGCCAGCGGCGTCGCGCCAGCTGGCATAGTGACGCCGTAACGCGCAGCGGTCATCTTCAGTACCGCTTCTGCAATATCACCAAAGCTGTGCCAGCTGCCGGTCACTGACTCGACCAGTGAATGATGCAACAGTGAGGTAAACCAGGCCTCGGCGCGCTCAGGCCTGTCGCCGAGCCGTTGCGCGACAGCCTGGTTCAGGGATGTGGTATCCAGCAGGGTTTCATTGACATCGAAAAACAGGGTGCCGCTGCAGGGTTCGGGGTTGTGATTGTTAGTCATAGAGTCTCCGCCTGGCTTAAAAGGGTGAGGGTAAGGCGTTATAGGCGCTGACTGAAGGCAGGACCCGGGGGGCAGATTCACCAACAATAGGGCTTAATTGCCAGACGCTGATTGCTGGTGACGTTGAATATCGCGATGGTCACACCAGCGCCTGCATCAGGCAGTATAATCTAATCAAAAAATCGGTTCAGGTTGATAACAAATATCATTTCTGACTAAGGAGAATATTCTTCTTAAATCAGCGAGCCTCGTGAAACATTTTCAGCTGCAAATTTTCCCCATACTGGTGGCCGATACTCCTGTGCACTCTGCTACACGTGTTCACTGGGTTACAGTATGAAATATCCTGTCATCTTCTGAAGCAGAAAAAAATTTTCTCCATAACCTTACTAAAAGTCGGGGATTGAGAAAATATTTCTCCCCCCTCCTGATTATCATACCTCCAAAGAGTGAATCAAATTTTGAGAGGATGCCTGTGAGTAAAATTAACGATGACGTTTTCCTGAAATGGCTCAGGCAGGAAGTCAGACCTGCGTTGGGGTGTACAGAGCCGGTAGCGATAGCATTTGCCGCAGCCATGGCCTGCCGTTATCTGCATGAACCCTGCGTCAGTGTCTCGGGCTTTGTTTCTGAGAATCTGTATAAAAACGCGATGGCTGTGACTATTCCGGGAACACAGTGCTCCGGTATTGCTATGGCTGCAGCCATAGGCGTCTACGGTGCCGATCCTGATAAAGGGCTGGAGGCGCTGCGCGGACTCACCGCAGAACACATTAAACAGGCTGAGGTTCTGGTGGATCAGGAGCTGGTTAACATTACCGCCCGCGCCGTACCCGATTTTATTCACGTCGACCTGACGGTATCTGGTAAGGAAAACAGGTGCCGTATCGTCGTCAAGGGCGGGCATACCTCCATTACGGAACTCTATCTGAATGACCAGCCTGTCGCTGACTTCTGCCGCCCGGAGAAAAAAGCCAGCACGCCACCACTGCCCCAGTTCTCTGTGCGTGAGGCGTTTGACTTCATCACCCGGGTTCCCCTGCGTGATATTGATTTTATGCTCGAGGCCGCTCGTCTGAATAGCGAGTTATCCCAGGCGGGTATACATGGCCGCTACGGACTCAATATTGCCGGCACGCTTTCAGCCGCCCTCAGTCAGGGGCTGATGAGCGATGATCTGCTTTACCGTATTCAGCTGGAAACGGTGGCGGCTTCTGACGCCCGAATGGGCGGTGCGCCAGTCACGGCCATGTCCAATTTTGGATCCGGCAATCAGGG
Source organism: Pantoea sp. F_5 (assembly GCF_008631595.1). NCBI lineage: Bacteria > Pseudomonadati > Pseudomonadota > Gammaproteobacteria > Enterobacterales > Erwiniaceae > Pantoea > Pantoea sp. F_5. The sequence goes on along the minus strand of NZ_VWUO01000015.1, from coordinate 79,423 downwards.
GATAACGGCGACGCTGCCTGTCGTTGTGTTAGCCCGGTCGCTCAACGCCGATCAGGAGACGCTGGCCAGAGCGCTGACACTGTCACATCTGGTAGCCATCTCCGTACATGCCCGTTACACCCGGCTTTCGGCCCTGTGTGCGGCATCCACGGCGGCAATGGGCGCTGCGGCAGGCATGGCATGGCTGTTCAGCCGTGATTTGAATGTCGTTGAGTCAGCCGTTATCAATATGATCAGCGACGTAAGTGGAATCATCTGTGATGGTGCTTCGGGCAGTTGCGCAATGAAAGTCTCAACCGCGACGTCGAGTGCGTTCAGATCCGTGTTGATGGCAAGGCAGGGCGTACGGGTCAGCAGCACCGATGGCATTGTCGGCGTCAGTGCTGAGCAGACGGTTGATAACCTTAGCCGGTTGGTTGTTAACGCGATGCCTGCTACCGACAAAGAAATCATTCACATCATGACCGAAAAGGACGCGCTCGCGCACAGTTGAGTGCCTTCAGACAATGACGAGCTGCTCTCAGTGAGCGGCTCGGGAGAGTGTTAATGGACAAGAAAACCACCATCTGCCGTGGCGTCAGCGCGGTAATGCCCCTCTGTATAGGAGACTTTCCGTTCTCCTTCATCGTTGGCGCATTAAGCGTCAGCGCTGGCATGAGTGTGTGGCAGAGCACAGCCTGGTCCTGCATCGTAATTGCTGGTTCAGCCCAGATGCTGGCAGTGAACATGCTGAAAACCGGTGCCAGCCTGGGGGTGATTATCTTCACTACCTTCGTCATCAATCTGCGCCACGTACTCTACAGTGCCTCTCTGGCCGGTAAAATCCGGGATGCTTCTTTTTTTCAAAAATGCCTGATGTCTTACGCGCTGACCGATGAGGTGTATGCCACCACGATTAAGGAGATGGAAGAAAACAGGGGAGACAAATACCTCTTCTATTTCACCGTTATGCTGACTTTCTGGGGATTCTGGGTGCTGGCAAACTTTATGGGCGCGATGATCGGCTCTTCTTTCCCGGATATTCAGAAATACGGTCTGGATTTTGCGATGGTGGCCGCTTTCATCGCCATCGTGGTGCCTCAGGTCAAAAGTCAGGCCTGCACGGTCGCGGCTCTGGTCGCCTCTATGTCAGGCGTACTGCTGGTTATCCTGCCGTGCTCACTGGGTATCGTCATCGCCTCTCTGCTTGGCGTGCTTGCGGGCCTGGCGGTGGATCTGTCGGAAGAACGCAGGCAGAAAAACGTCAGCGGCTCTTCCATCATCAGGGACACCGCACATGAATAATAGCTACTTTGCTGCGCTGACATTGGGTATGGCAGCGGTGACATTTCTCATCCGCGTCTCCTTTACCGGGATGGCAGGCAAAATACAAATGAGCGAACGGGTCAGGAAAACACTGCGCTTCGTACCCGTGACCGTGCTGCCTGCCATCATCACCGTCCAGATTCTGGACATTAACTCACGTATGCAGTTCGACCTGCATAATCCCAAGGTGATTGCGGCGATCGTCTGTACTTTAGTGAGCTTTCGGTTTGGCCTGATTTGGGTGGTCATCAGCGGAGTAGGCTCACTGATTCTGCTTAACCAATTTATGTAACGGAAGAGAGAAGCATTAAATGAACATTATCAGTACAAAACAGGCACCGGCAGCCATTGGTCCTTACGTTCAGGCAATAAGCACCGGCAGCATGGTTTTTACCTCTGGACAGTTACCGGTCGATCCGGAAACAGGGCTAATGTCAGAGGCGATTGAAGTTCAGGCTTACCAGTCTCTGGAGAACGTCAGAGCGATCATCGAAGCCTCAGGTCTGGCGGTGAAAGACATTGTTAAAACAACCGTTTTTGTCAAAGATCTGAACGACTTTGCCGCCGTAAATGCGGTTTATGAAGCCTTTTTTACAAAGCACGCCGGAGCATTTCCAGCGCGTTCCTGTGTTGAGGTGGCTCGTCTTCCGAAAGATGCCAAAATTGAAATCGAGGCGTTAGCGGTGCTGTCGTAGCAGACAGAATTGTCATTAGCAGGCTGCTGCCGTAAAAGGTAGCAGCGTTGCATTCACTTTCTGTTCCGATTCATGATGCCGCCCGGCATTGTTGATGTTGTAGTGTTGAATCAGCAAAGTATAAACAGCTTGTGTTTTATCCGCATAACACTAATTATGTTAAATTAATTGTACGGACGCGCACCCTATGTTGCGCGATGCAGTCACCTGTACATCAATGATGCTATTGCTTGCAGCTTATTACTATAATTATGCATGTTTTGAAATTTAGAGGTTTAGAATTTGTCACGGGGTTTTGTTGGCACACACAGAACAACAGTATCCTTAAGCTTGAGTTCTGCAAGTGTAGGAACTTTATTAATGAGCAGTGTAGTACTTCCGGCTTCTCCCAATTGAAGAAATCTACGCTCAAGTTCTTTTTCTTTGTCCGCCGAGTTCTCGAATAATTCATATTTGCACAGATTCGAGTTCTCAGTAAATTCGCTCATTTTTTCCTCATATTCTGAGCGTGTAAAGTAAGCATGTGCGCCAGGAAATATTGAGAAAATAGCTAAGCATGATAAAATGAGAATTAATAGTGAGGATGTAAATCTCATTTAGGCAAGATCTGGATGGCGCTTTGCATATGCCAGTTTTTGCATGGTCGGTGTTATGGTTTTTTCTTTTATAAGCACCTGGTCAACATTGAATTTTTTATCTGTATTGTAGAATTGTATAATGACAGAGTCATTTGGAAAAACTTCATTAATTAAAATCTCTTTTAAATCGGGCATTACCTCAAAAACGACATCTACATCACGGCGATGATAAATTAAGCGAGGCAGATATTCATATGAACCTGACATTAAAACTCGTATGTTTTTCTGAACGCTGGTAGTGAAATTGTCTATGCGGAAATAAAGGCAACTTAACTGTTCAATTTTTTCTAAAGCCTCTTTGCTTAAATCCTTGGTTATTTCATTCGGAATTTCGAACATATCTTGTTTTTCAATGAATGTATAACCAATTGCATCTGGAAGTTCCTGCCGAATTTTTATTGCAGCGAGAATTTGATCAAACATTCTAAATCCTTTCTACTTTTCAGGTTAATATAGTTGGCTGACGTAACAACTTGTTAAATCATTAATAAAAATAATAAGGTCAGAGTGTCATTTTATAATAAAATCCCTGGCCGACAAAGTTATTATCGACTCTCAGGGATTATTTTTATATAATAAATGAGTAGGTCATGCCCGTTACCATTATAGTCTTTGATAAAATTATTTTTTCTGGCCTTATATAAACCGGGAGGCTATATGAAAAACAAGCTCAATCCAAAAGACATATTTTTATTTTAAAATTCGATTTATCGATAGCGGTAAATCCTGATGAAATCTGTCCTCTCCACAGAAAATATGCATGTATGATCAAATCAGGCCTTACTAACGCATTCTCTCACTGGCAAGATGATACACATCATTGCGCTCGCGCTTACCTACAGCCACTACGGCAATGATCAGTTGATCGTCGATCACCTGATAAACCAGCCGAAAGCCGGACGCCCGAAGTTTGATTTTGTAGCAGTCTTTAATGCCACGTAATTTTGCCGAGGGGATATGGGGATTCTCACAACATTTCTTAAGCTTTTTAGCAAACTGCTGCTGGAGAGATTTGTCCAGCTTCTGCCATTCTTTAAAAGCCTCTTCCCTGAACTTGACGGTATAACTCACAAAAGTGCATCCAGATCGACATCAAGCAGAGGCTGGTTGCTCCGTTCGTGGACCAGCTTAGCCAGTTCCTGATCGTCAAGGGCATCAAGCATCTGTTCATAAAGCTCAGCCGGCACGCAATAGAATGCAGGCTGGTTGCGGTTGAGAATAGCGACGGGATAGCCGTCCCCGGCATTAACAGTAGCCATCGGGTTTTTTTTAAGTTCGCTGACGCTGGCACTGGTATCGCTTAAAATGATGTGTGGCATAAGGCCTCCAGGACTGCTTAACAGGTCTTTATGGTATCAGGATGAAGACCTGTTAACCAGTCATGGTGTACTGACAGAATCCGATTTATCCAGAATGAAAAGCACTAATTCAGTTAAGAAAAAGCCGCTGATTATGACTTGCGCGACACCCGGTAGCTTCGGCAAGGTTATGTCATACGATATAAAGCCCCAAACCACAGACAGGCGGTTTTAGTTATCCCTGTTATTACAACCTGAATGTGGCTTATGCACTATGGCTCACGATTCAGGGTTTGAGGATAACCTTTGTCCAGCCATTATCACGATCGTCAAAATGCTTATAGCCTTCGGGAGCGTCTGCCAGTGCAAGACGGTGCGAGATGATCTGCGACGGATTGGCTCTGCCCTGATGGATAAGCCTGGCGAGCTGGCGGTTGTAGGCTTTCACATTACACTGGCCGGTCTTCATCGACTGTCCTTTAAACCAGAACGTACCAAAATCGAACGGCACTTTTCCCTCTTTAGCCAGTTCGGTTGCACCGCCGGGATCCTGAGGAACAAAAACGCCTACCGTACCAATGCCGCCCGTGGCTTTGGTGGATGCAACAAGGCTGTTCAGTGTGGCGGAGTTATCCTCGTGGCCATGTTTATTGCAGCACTGATAACCCACGCATTCGCAACCGCAATCCGTGCCGCGCCCGTCGGTGAGTTCGAGGATTTTATTTACCGCCTCATCACCCACGCCATTGATCGCCACTGCGCCAAGCTGTTCGGCTAACGCCAGTCTGTCCGGATGAGTATCGACCACAAAGACCTGTGATGCGCCTTTAATCATGGCCGAGTGCGCAGCCATTAAGCCGACCGGGCCAGCGCCGTAAATGGCAACACTCTCGCCAGGGCGCAAGCCTGCCAGTTCAGTGGCATGCCAGCCGGTGGGGAAGATATCAGAAAGCAGAACGTAATCTTCCTCTTTTTCTACCGCATCCGGCGGCAGTACCAGGCAGTTAAAATCAGCATAGGGAACGCGAAGTAGCTCCGCCTGTCCGCCCTCCCATTCACCCATCTCCGCAAAGCCATAGGCGGCACCTGCCGTACCCGGGTTGGCTGTCAGACAGTAACCGGTTAACCCTTTCTCGCAATTTTCACAGAAGCCGCAGCCGACGTTAAAGGGCAGACAGACATAATCACCGACTTTAACGCGCTCCACAGCGCTGCCAGCCTCAATAACCTGTCCCAGGTTCTCATGGCCGAAGATGCGACCCTGCTCGAAGCTGGTTCGCCCTTCGTACATATGTAAGTCAGAACCGCAGATATTGGTGGTGGTAATACGGACAATCACATCGGTGGGACGAACGATTTTCGGATCCGGAACGTCTTTGACTGAAACGTCAAACGGTCCGTTATAGACAACTGCTTTCATAGTGTTCACCTCTCGTGCATGCTCAGTTTTGAGGGTGGCGACTGCGTGATACATTGCTGTCACCACCTTCTTCGTGATGCTGCTTTTTCAGTCAAATGGCGCGACTGAAGGTGTAAGTGTAGAACAGCTTATGGCGCAGTCTGGCAAAAGAAATATCATGTAACTCTATGAAATATAAAACCGCTTCGCTAAAAACCCATTTATCTCCCACTGTCGTTCTGCTTATCCTCGTCCTGCTGTAACGCTCCGGGATAATGCTGGAACAGGATTAGCGAGGCCGCCTGTTGCTATTTAACAGCCTGATTATCATCAGATGTCAGACGGCGTTTATCCTGATAAACATCCGCCTGATGTTTGCCTACTTCTTATCCTGTGACCACGTCGCGCTGCGGATATCGACTTTTACCGGCAACAAACCAATCCGGGTAAAGGTATCTGCCAGCGCCTGCTGCTGGGTGAAGACTTCTGGCGTCATCCGCTCTGCGCCAAACGGCATCCTTGCCAGCGCGCGCTGCCAGATCGGCTGCGGCAGGCCGGTTGAGGTGGACATGATTTTTGCTGCTTCTTCCTGATTTTGATTAGCCCACTGACTCAGTGAACCCAGCTCATCTACCACCTCAGTGGCGATATGTGGATATGTCTCTGCGAACTTACGACTGGCAAGATAGAAGGTGTAGTGTGGCACCAGCCCTTCGGCATTTTTAAGCAGCCGCGCGTGGGCATTAGTTTCCACTTCGGCGTAATAGGGATCCCAGATGACCCAGGCATCCACCGCACCACGCTGGAAAGCGGCGCGCGCATCAGCAGGTGGCAGATAGACCGGCGTAATGTCTTTATAGGTCAGCCCGGCCTGCTCCAGCGCGGTGACCAGCAGATAGTTAACGTCAGAGCCTTTATTCAGCGCCACGCGCTTGCCTTTGAGATCCGCCACACTTTTAATCGGGGAGTCAGCGGGCACCACAATCGCTTCGGTTTTAGGGTTAGCAGGCGAGTGTCCCAGATAAACCAGATCGGCCTGCGCTGCCTGCGCGAATGTCGGTGGCGCGTCGCCGGTAGCGGCCAGATCGATACTGCCGATGTTTAAGCCTTCCAGCATCTGCGGTCCGGCCGGGAACTCAATCCAGTGCACCGCAATACCCTGCTTTTTAAATTCCTGATCCAGCGTGCCGCGATACTTCAGCAGCGCGAAGATATTGGCTTTCTGAAAACCGATGTTCACTGTCTCGGGTTTCTCTGCTGCCTGGGTGTTGAACGCGAAACCCGCCTGGGCGGCAATCATCATTACGCTGAGTAAAACTTTTTTCATCTCTCATTCCTGAGTCTGGTTGTTGTCTGCGCAACATAACAAACGCGGGTTGAAGCGCTTAGCGATGAAATGTTCGATGCTTAGCTAAAAAAACGCTATGGATGCCAGACCGACTCGCGTACGCGAATGGCGCGACTGAATAACCCCAGCGCATAGAAGCGGTCCGCGATGGTCTGCTGTTCCCGGATGATGGCCAGGTTCATTCTCTGAGTCTGATGACTGCGTCGGGCTAAGGCGTGCATCAGTGAGGTGGCAGAGATGCCGAGTTCCGTGGAGAGCAGTCCGGCAGCTTCAGCACGATGCGCATCAATGTAGCGGCCGGTCTGCTCCAGCGCACTAAGCAGAACATGTAACAGATCGCCAGCGTGCGTCGCAAATCCGCGCTCAGCCAGGTAAAACTGATGGTTATTGACCCGGCCTGTGCCATCCGCAATCACCCTGAACTCTCCGCTGTTCTCAGCATCACTGAGTAACGGATCCCACATCATCCAGGCATCCACCGCGTTGAGGTCGCTGGGTGTCAGCGGATATTTAGGCGGGGCATAGACAATGCGCACATCATCCAGCGCTAAACCCGCCTCATCCAGAATCTGCAATAACAGATAGTGAACGTTGGAGCCGCGATTCACTGCGATGCGTTTGCCCCTGAGATCGCCAATCTGCTGAACCGGGCTGCTGTTCGGCACCAGCAGCGCCACGCTCTGCGGGGCGGCAGGTTCCCAGGCGACATAGACCATCGGACTGTTGCTGGCCTGTGCAAACAAGGGTGGAACCTCACCGGTGGTCCCGAAATCGATCTCCTTATTGCTCAGCGCATGCAGAAGCTGGGGACCCGCAGGAAACTCACTCCACATGACGCTGACACCCTGCCCGGCCAGCTGCTGCTCCAGCGACTGGCGCGCTTTCAGAATGCCAAGGTTGCCAAATTTCTGATAACCAATACGCAGTTCCCGCTCCCGCTCAGGCTGCTGACCAGGAGCAGCATCGCGCTGACGCACTGAACCGCGGCGCGGTTTAATCACCCCCAGATGCCCCAGCTGTGTGCGCAATGTATGTCGGCTGATCCCCAGCAGCGCGGCCGCCTGTAACTGATTACCCTGCGTGAGTTCCAGCGCATTTTTCACCAGCGCAGCAATGACCCGGGGATAGAGCGGCGAGTCACTCTGCTGCATCTGCTGGCGTAAAAACTGATCCAATGCCTCCTCTCCCTGCGGCAGATCGCTCCCCGCAAGTGGGCTTAGCCGCAGCTGCTGGGGCGTGACCAGTGAGGTTTTGCTGAGCAGCACGGCGTTGTGCAGCGTGTTCTCCAGTTCACGGATGTTGCCCGGCCAGCTGTAGTTCATCAACACCGTCATGGCTTCATCGCTGAGGCGAAGCTGAGGACGACCAAGACGGCGCGCATAGAGTTGCAGGAAGTGACTGGCCAGTACCGGTATATCTTCGCAGCGCTGGCGCAGCGGTGGCAGTGTGACGCTGGCCACATTCAGCCGGTAGTAGAGGTCTTCCCGGAATCGGCGTTCACGGATAGCCACCGCCAGATCCCGGTTGGTCGCGGCAATGACCCGCACATTGACTTTTACCGGCCTGGACGAACCCACGCGGGTGATCTCACGCTCCTGCAGCACGCGTAGCAGCTTCACCTGCAGCGACGGGCTTAGCTCACCAATCTCATCCAGCAGTAACGTGCCGCCCTCAGCCGCCTCAAACCAGCCACGATGCCTATCCTGTGCGCCGGTAAAGGCACCCTTCTCATGACCAAACAGCTCCGACTCCGCCAGGCTCTCGGTAAGTGCGCCGCAGTTAACCGCCAGAAAAGGCTGCCGGCTGCGGGCGCTGTGGTGATGCAGATAGCGCGCCATCACCTCTTTGCCGGTGCCGGTTTCGCCAATAATTAATACGGTTGCATCAGTGGGCGCGAGCTGGTCCAACACGCTTTTGAAGGCGCGCGATGCGGGGTCAATTAACTCAGGGCTGGATATCTGCATCTCTTTTACCGGGTGAGTTGGAAAGTCATGACCATACCGCGCCGCTGACGCCGAAACGAGAGGCGAAACAAGTCAGATTGTTGCCAATGCAGCAGGATGCAACTGCCTCTGTTGCCAATGCAGCAGATTAACGCCAGTCAGCAGGTTGCTATATGACTGAATTTTAATAATAAAAAAATTTCACCGTACTGGCACGCATCCTGCTAAAGCCTATATAACCAAAGGGATTAACCCTATGTGATAAATTCGAATATCGTTATAAAGGAATCTGCTAATGAGTCATGCGACACAGGAAAACCTCAACCTCTTCTGGTTTCTGCCTACCCATGGTGACGGGCGCTATCTGGGCACCACCGAAGGCGGCAGAGCAGTTGATTTACCCTATTTACAGCAGGTTGCGCTGGCGGCAGATAATCTGGGCTACTACGGTGTGTTAATCCCGACCGGTAAAAGCTGCGAGGATTCATGGTTGGTCGCCTCGGCACTGGCACCGATTACCAAAAAGCTGCGCTATTTAGTGGCCGTGCGTCCCGGCCTGCAACCGCCCAGCCTGGCGGCGCGTATGGCGGCGACGCTGGATCGTCTTTCCGGCGGCCGGTTGCTGATCAACGTGGTCACAGGTGGCGATCCGGTGGAGAACAAAGGCGACGGCATCTTCCTGAGTCATGAAGAGCGCTATCAGGTGACCAAAGAATTTCTTGAGGTCTATTCCCGCCTGCTGAAAGGCGAGAAGGTCGACTTTGAAGGCGAACATATTCGCGTGGAAGGCGCTGAGATCCTCTTCCCGCCGGTGCAGGAAGACGGTCCGCCACTCTATTTCGGTGGCTCGTCTGAGGCCGCTATCGACGTTGCTGCGAATCAGATCGACACCTATCTGACGTGGGGCGAGCCGGTTGAGCAGGTCGCGGAGAAACTGGCGGTGGTTCGCCAGCGGGCGCAGGAGAATGGCCGCACGCTCTCTTATGGCATCCGGTTGCATGTCATTGTACGAGAAACGGAAGAGGAAGCCTGGGCAGCGGCCGATCGGCTGATTTCGCATCTGGATGAAGAGACTATTGCCGCCGCGCAGAAGATCTTTGCCCGCATGGACTCCACCGGTCAGGCGCGGATGAGTGCCTTGCATCAGGGTTCGCGGGAGAGCCTGCGCATCGGTCCCAATCTCTGGGCGGGTGTCGGCCTGGTGCGCGGCGGCGCAGGAACTGCGCTGGTCGGCAATCCGCAGCAGGTTGCCGATCGTATCCGGGAGTATCAGGCACTGGGCATTGAGAACTTTATCTTCTCCGGCTATCCACACCTTGAAGAGGCACACCGCTTTGCTGAACTGGTCATGCCATTGTTACCGCTGGCCGCCAACGCCGAAAAGAAACAGCGCAGCGTGAATACCGGCCCGTTTGGTGAAACCATCGGCGGCGACCGTCGCCCGGCTAAACAGGCCAGCGCCGGCTAGTTAGTTAACAGAAAAAGGCTCGCTTATGTCACAACAGCAGATTGTCATTATCGGCGGCGGGTTCACCGGCACTGCGCTGGCGATCCATCTGGCCCGCGCTGGCCAGGCGGGGTTGCAGGTGACGGTGATTGAACCTCGCGCGCAGCTGGCGCAGGGCGTGGCATACGGCACTACCGATCCAGCCCACCGCATTAATGTGCCAGCCGCCAGAATGCAGCTTGTCGGTGATGAAGAGGGGGCATTTGATCGCGACTATCGCGCCTCGCCCGACTTCAGGGCCGATCCAGAAGCGCTGTGGCATGACGGTAATGTCTACCCGCAGCGCGGTGAGTTTGGTCACTGGGTCAATGCGCAGTTTGTTCATCAGCAGCAGCACTCACCGGTGAAACTGAGCCATCTGCGTGACAGTGCCGTCGCTTTTAAAGATGGCGTGGTGACCACGGCCTCCGGGCAGCAGATTCATGCCGATCAGGTGGTGCTGGCGATCAGCCATCCTCCGCCGGATCTGCCTGCTCTGCTGAGGCCGTTACAGGGCCATCCGGATTTGATTGCCAATCCCTGGCAGCGCGACGCGCTGGCGCAGGTCGCCCGTGACGATCGGGTCGCGATTATCGGTTCAGGCCTGACCATGTCCGATGTCGTGGCGTCACTGGATCGCCAGCTGCACCGCGGAAAGATTACCGGCTTCTCCCGTCGTGGTCAGTTGCCGCGCGCCAACCTGAGTGGCAGTTTTGAGAACTACACGCTGGATTACGATCAGCCGCAACCTGCGACCGCGCGCGGCTGGTTACATCGGGTGCGACAGGAAGTTAAACAGGCGGCGGCGCTGAATCTGCCCTGGCAGCTGGTGCTGGATGATATTCGCCGTAACGGTCAGCGCATCTGGCAGAGTCTTTCGCTGCATGAGCAGCAGCGCTTTCTGCATCACCTTCGCCCCTGGTGGGATGTTCACCGCTACCGCATTGCGCCGCAGGTGAGCCAGGTTCTTAGCCAGCAGCAGGCCAGCGGTCAGCTGTCGCTGCTGGCGGCACGTCTGATTGCCGCTGATGCGAGGGGAAACACTCTTCGGCTCACGCTGCGCCTGCGTGGCGCGCAATCACACATGCTGGAGGTGGATAAAGTCATTGTCACCACCGGCCCTGCACACAACGCTCTGCTTAACAGCACTGCGCTGCTGCGTCAGCTCCATGGCGATGGCGTTATCCAGCCTGACCCGCTGGCGTTGGGAATCCGGGTCAATGCGCTATCACAGACGCTGAATGCGCAGGGCAAGGCTAATCCACATCTCTATGTCGCCGGGCCTGCCGCGCGGGGGCGCTTTGGCGAGCTGATGGGATTACCGCAGGTGGCGGAACATGCTGAATCTGTAGCAAGGCAACTGCTTAGTGCCCCGCCACTGCCGCTCAGCGAGCGATGTCCCGGCTCACTCACCTACTGAACCTTCCTCCTGAAACACACTTTAAAAGGTGGGCGGCAAGCGATTGCCGCATCCGCTCTGGAGTCGCTATGTCATCGCAACGTGAAATTCGCCTGAATGCTTTCGATATGAACTGTGTTGGTCATCAGTCACCCGGCTTGTGGGCGCATCCCCGCGACCGCTCATGGCAGTACAAGGACCTGGCATACTGGACCGATTTAGCCCGCCTGCTGGAGCGCGGTAAGTTTGACGGGCTGTTTATTGCTGACGTGCTGGGTGTCTACGACGTGCTCAACGGTAATAACCATGCCGCCATCCGTCAGGCGACACAGGTGCCGGTTAACGATCCGCTGGCATTAATCACGCCGATGGCCATGGTGACGGAACACCTGGGCTTTGGCCTGACCGCCTCGTTGTCGTTTGAACACCCCTACCCGTTTGCGCGACGGATCTCGACCCTGGATCATCTGACCAAAGGCCGTATTGGCTGGAATATTGTCACCTCCTATCTGGAAAGTGGTGCACGCAACATTGGCCAGCAGACCCAGACCGATCACGATGCACGCTACGACTACGCCGATGAGTATCTGCAGGTTATCTATAAGCTGCTTGAAGGAAGCTGGGAAGACGACGCTGTCCTGCGTGATCGTGAACGTCATATTTTCAGCGACCCCAGTAAAATCCATCCGATTAACCATCAGGGAACGTTTTTCCAGGTGCCGGGTATTCATCTTTGCGAGCCGTCACCGCAGCGCACGCCGGTGCTTTATCAGGCCGGTGCCTCCAGCCGCGGTAAAGCCTTTGCAGCGGAGCATGCTGAATGTGTATTTGTCGCGGCACCGTCGAAAGTGCTGCTGAAGAAAACCGTGGCGGATATTCGCCGCAGGGCCGCTGAGGCGGGACGCGACCCGCGTTCCATACTGGTCTTCAATCTGCAGACGGTGATAGTGGGTGAAACTGACCTGGCGGCACAGGCCAGATGGCAGGAGTACAAAAGCTATGTCAGTTACGAAGGCGCGCTGGCGCTCATCTCGGGCTGGACAGGTATTGATTTCGGGCAGTATCAGCCGGATCAGGTCCTGAAGCATCTGCATACCAACGCCATTCAGTCGGCGGTCGAAACCTTCTCCACGGCCGACCCCAACCGTCAGTGGACGGTGCAGGGTCTGGCTGACTGGGTGGGCATTGGCGGTTTTGGCCCGCTGCTGGTGGGTAGCGCCGAAACTGTGGCCGATGAGTTGCAGAGCTGGGTTGAAGAAACCGACGTTGACGGGTTTAACCTCGCTTACGCCGTGACGCACGAAACCTTCACTGACGTGGTGGAACTGCTGGTGCCGGAACTGCAAAAGCGCGGCGTTTACAAGCAGGACTATCAACCCGGCACGCTGCGTGAGAAGTTGTTCGGGCAGGGACCACGGCTGGCAGTGCCGCATCCGGGTGCCGGTTATCGCCGTATCACAGGCGCGGAGCAGTGGACAGAAAGCGTGGAGGCCTCATGATTGAGATTACGGGGCTGAGTAAAACGTACGCCGGGCCACAGAACCGTCAGATTGAGGTGCTGAAAGATATTACGCTCAGCGTTCCTGCCGGTTCAATTACGGCGGTCGTCGGGCCAAGCGGCGCGGGAAAATCGACGCTGGCAAAGTGCATCAGTCTGCTGGAGCGACCGACATCGGGAAGCATCCGGGTCAATGGTGAGGATCTCTCACATTACACGGGTGAGACTTTACGTCACAAACGTCGGGCGATAGGCACGGTGTTTCAGTCATCCGCGCTGCTGCAGCGCAAAACCGCCTGGGAAAATGTGGCGCTGCCGCTGGAATGGCTGGGCGTGGTGCCTGTGGAGATCAAACGCCATGTTGGTACGCTACTGGAGAGCGTCGGTCTGAGTGACAAGGCGGGCTTTTATCCGTCTCAGCTCTCGGGCGGCCAGCGCCAGCGTGTGGGTATCGCCCGGGCGCTGGCGCTTAAGCCCTCGGTGTTGCTGGCTGACGAGGCTACGTCCGGGCTTGATCCGGATGCCACCCGCGCCATTCTGACGTTACTGAAAACCCTGCGCGATCAGTTTGGGCTATCAATCATCTTTATTACCCACGAAATGGATGTGGTGCGGCGCGCAGCCGACGCCGTCGCGCAGATTGCAGACGGCAGGCTGGTGCAACAGGGCCATTTACGTCAGCTGCTGGCCACGCCCGATTCGTCGCTCGGCCAGCAACTGTTCCCACTCCAGCCACTCGCTGGGTCCGGCGATCTGCTGCTGCAACTCACCTATGGCGACCGCCCGATTGCTATCGACTGGATCAGCCGTCTGACGCAGCAGTTTGCCGTGCAGGTGGATCTGCTGGCCGCACACGTTGAGCAGGTTGGCGATGCGCTGGCGGGACGGATGCGGGTGGCCATTCGCTTTTCCCATTCTGGTATCACGCCCAGGCAGGTGACAGAGCAACTGCAGCACTATGGTATTCATGCTGAGATCCTGGAACAACGTGCGGCCCTGCAGGAGGTGGTATGAAACCGGCTGACGTATTGAGCCAGGATACGCCGTGGAACCAGATCCCGGCGCTGATGCTGCCGGCCTACGGAGAAACCTGGCTGATGGTGGCTGTGGTGATGCTGTTTGTGGTGACACTCGGTGGCCTGCTGGGGGTGGTGCTGTTTAACACCTCGCGGCAGGGGCTGTTTCCGCACAGGACGCTGCACCAGATTCTGGGCTGGATTATCAACATGGGCCGTTCACTCCCTTTTCTGGTGCTGATGGCCGCCATTATCCCTTTTACCTTTTGGCTGACCGGCACCACTATTGGCATCCCCGCAGCCGTGGTACCGATGATCATCGCCGGCACGCCCTTTTTTGCCCGACTGGTCAGCAATGCGTTGCGTGAACTGCCCGCTGATGTCACCGCCGTGGGCCTGGTCTCCGGCGGTTCCACATGGCAAATCATTACCCGCGCCCAGATCAGTGAAGCCCTGCCCGCAATTGTGGCAGCCATTGTGCTGAATCTTATTTCGATGATTGAGTATTCCGCTATCGCCGGAACGATCGGTGCCGGGGGGATTGGCTATCTGGCTGTGGTTTACGGTTATCAGCGTTTTGATAATCACATCATGGTGGCCACCATTATGGTGCTGATCGTCACTATTCAGCTGGTTCAGTTTTTAGGCGACCGTTTGATTTCGGCGCTGCAACCTTATCAGGGAAAACATTCAACATGACGCATCACGACTTTGAAATCCGACAGAAGAAAAAATGGCCGTGGGTAGTGGCTGGGGTGGTCTTACTGTTGATTGCCGCTGCGGTCTGGTATCAGGTTGCGCACAAGGCCCGCACCGTCACTTTTGGCACCACGCTGAAAGTCCATTTTGAACCGGCGATGGCCGGTGAAGAGCGGCTGATTCAGTTTGTGGCGCAACATATAGCGCCCGACTACGGCATTAAACTGGAGGCGGAAGGATTGCAGGATCCGGTACAGGCCGATCGCGCAGTGGCGGAGGGTAAATATGCCGCCACCGTCTATCAGCATCAGTGGTGGCTGAAACAGGTGGTGGATGCCAATAAATTTCCGCTGACAGCCACCCTGCCGCTGTTCCAGTGGGCGTTTGGCATCTACTCAGATCGCTACCGTGCCATCAGTGAACTGCCACAGGGCGCGGAGATTGTGGTGCCCAATGATGGCGCTAATCAGGGACAGGCCTTATGGCTACTGCAGCGTATCGGCCTGATTGGCCTCGATCCGGCGATTGAGCCACGCACCGCAAAACTCAAAGACATCAAAGAGAATCCTCATGGTTTCAACTTTAAAGAGCTGGATCTGTTGACCATGCCACGTGCGCTGAATTCGGTTGATGCAGCCATCGGTTATGTTTCACAGTTTGATGCCGGAAAAGTACCGCGCGAAAAAGGCATTTTATTCCCGCCAGCCCCTCGCACCTTTGCCTCTCAACTGGTTATAGGTACGCCCTGGCTGGCAGATGAAAATATTGTCCGGCTTAAAAAAGCCTTCGCCGACCCCCGGCTACAGCAGTGGCTGAAAGAAACGCAGGATCCGCTGGTGAAAGGCGTGCTGGTGCCGGTTTCCGCAGAATAATCAACAGGCCTGGACTGGCCCGAACCGGATGAATCACTGCATTCATCCGGTCTTTTCCATGTCTGATAAATGAGATTAACTTATTGAATTATATAGAATAGTTATCCATATTTGTTGGTTGTTTACTGAGCCGGGAATGCCTATAAAAACCTCGTTACCTGCTGAATATAATAACGAGGATATGATGAGTACATTAGAGATTGACAACACCCTGACCGCTCCGCCGCCCCACTCCACGCCGGTTCGTTCGGTGAGTGATGTGGCCCGGCTAATCAACAGTAATACGGAGAACAACAGCTACGCCCGCTGGATTGTGTTCCTGGCGCTGGGCGGTGTATTTCTTGATGCTTACGATCTCACCACGCTCTCTTATGGTATTGACGATGTCGTGAAAGAGTTTGGCTTAACCCCGGTGCTGACCGGACTGGTCACCTCTTCAATTATGATCGGCACTATCGTCGGTAATCTGGTTGGCGGCTGGCTGACCGATAAATATGGCCGCTACTCGGTGTTTATGGCGGACATGCTGTTCTTTGTGGTCTCTGCGATAGCTGCGGGTCTGGCACCCAACGTCTGGGTATTGATTGGCGCACGCTTTCTGATGGGCATCGGGGTCGGGATCGATCTGCCGGTTGCCATGGCCTACCTGGCAGAGTTCTCTAAATTCTCCGGCAAAGGCAACAAAGCGTCGCGTCTCGCGGCCTGGTGCCCGATGTGGTACGCCGCGTCATCTGCCTGTTTCTTTATTATTTTTGCGCTCTATTTCCTGCTGCCTGCCGAACACATCGACTGGTTATGGCGTGCCTCGCTGTTGTTTGGCGCGGTACCGGCGCTGCTCATTATCGCCGTGCGCAGCAAATTCATGAATGAGTCACCGCTGTGGGCAGCCAATCAGGGAGACCTGAGCGGTGCAGTTCGTATCCTGCGCGACTCCTACGGCATTATTGCGCATGAAGAGCAGCCCGAAAAAACCGAAACCGCGAAAGCGGCCCCGAAAGTGAGTTTCCGCGTGCTGTTTCAGAAGCCTTACCTCGAACGCACGATCGTCAGCGCAGTAATGAACGTCTGTATCGCATTTGAGTACACCGCCATCGCATTCTTTCTGCCCTCTATCCTGGCGCAGTTCCTGGGCGCGGGCGTGTTTGAAACCATCTCCGCCTCACTAGGGCTGAACGCGCTGTTTGCCTTTACCGGCGGTCTGCTGGGGATGCGGCTGGCATGGAAGTTCCCTTCCAGACATGTGGCGATTGCGGGTTTTGCCCTGCAGTTTATTGCGCTGATCTCGCTGGCGCTGATCGGTCATCCACAGGCCACTGCTGGCGTGGTGTTTGCCGTGCTCATGCTGGGACTCTGGCTGTTTGCCGAAGGGTTCGGCCCCGGTGCGCAGTTAATGATCTATCCGGCGCTCTCTTATCCTACCCACATTCGCGCAACCGGTGTTGGCTTCAGTCGCTCGCTCTCTGGTATCGGCAGTGCGCTGGCACTATTTATCCTGCCCATTCTGCAGGCCCGTTATGGTACCAACATGTTCTGGATCGTCTCTCTCGCCGCCCTTATCCCCATTATTTTCCTGTTGATTATCCGGTTTGAACCGACCCGACAGGACATTGATGAACAATCTGCAACAGGAGAAGATCATGTCTGAATTAACCCGTACTGAATTTTCCGCGCTGACCGAACAGTTCCGGCCACTCTTTAACCGCATTGCTGAAGGCGCTGCCGCGCGTGAAATCAACCGTACTCTGCTGCATGAGCCAATCCGCTGGCTGAAAGAGGCGCGGTTCGGCACCCTGCGCATCCCCAAAGAAGAAGGCGGCTTCGGCGTCTCACTGCCGCAGCTTTTTTCTCTGCTGACCGCGCTGGCTGAAGCGGATTCGAATCTGCCGCAGGCACTGCGCGCGCACTTTGCCTTTATTGAGGATCGCCTGAATCAGCCGGAGAGTGAGGATCGACGGCAATGGTTCCGCCGTTTCGTGGATGGCGAGCTGGTGGGCAGTGGCTGGAGTGAAATCGGAGCGGTTAAGCTGGGTGAGGTCAACACCCAGGTCTCACCGGCAGAGGGAGAATGGCGCATCAGCGGTGAGAAGTTTTACAGCACCGGCACGCTCTATGCGGACTGGATTGATGTCTATGCACAGCGGACTGACAACGGCCGCGATGTCATCGCGCTGGTGAACACGCATCAGAATGAGGTAGAGCGTGATGATGACTGGGATGGTTTCGGGCAGCGGCTGACCGGCAGTGGCACCACACGCTTTCATCATGCCCGCGTGGAGCAGCCGCACGTTTATGATTTCAGTGAGCGCTTTCGCTATCAGACCGCATTTTATCAGCATGTGTTATTAGCTACGCTGGCGGGTATAGGCCGGGCCGTAGTGCGCGATGCGTCAAAGGGGGTCGCACAGCGTAAACGGATTTACAGCCACGGCAATGCGCCTCAGGTTAAGCAGGATGTGCAGGTGCTGCAGGTAGTCGGTCAGATCAGCAGCTGGACCTGGGCCGCTGAAGCCGCCGTTGATCGGGCGACCCACTCACTGCAACGGGCATTTGAACTGCAACTGAGCGGTGCGAATGAAGCGGAGCTTCACGCGGCGAACGTTCAGGCAGAGGTGGAGTCCGCCCGGGCGCAGGTCGTCGCGGTGGAGTTAGTGACGCGAGCTGCCACGGAGTGCTTCAATGCGCTGGGCGCGTCCGATACCCGCGTCAGCAAGGCGCTGGATCGGCACTGGCGCAACGCCCGCACAGTGTCATCACACAACCCGGTGATCTACAAAATCCGCAATGTGGGTGACTGGGAGGTCAATGGCAACGATCCGACATTTATCTGGCAGATCGGCAACGGCGAAGGGGCATAAAACAGCAAGGCCGGGGGAACCCGGCCTTATACGTTTAGCGATGGTTCAGGCGACGCGACAGCCGATCGCCACACAACTGAAGGAGTGTCACCAGCGCAACCAGCACCACAATCACTGTCACCATCACCTGCATATCAAAACGCTGATAACCATAACGATACGCCAGATCCCCCAATCCGCCTGCACCGATAGCGCCGGCCATGGCTGACGCGTTGATCATCGTCACCAGCGTGATGGTAAAACCGCTGACGATGCCAGGCCGCGCTTCAGGCAGCAGCACATGCCAGATAATATGCCAGCGATGAAATCCCATGGCCTGTGCCGCTTCGGTCAGCCCTTTATCAACTTCACGCAGGCTCACTTCCGCAATACGGGCAAAAAACGGGGTAGCTGCAAGGGTGAGCGGTACGACGGCTGCCCAGACGCCATAGGTGGTTCCCACAATCCAGCGGGTAAAGGGAATTAACGCCACCATCAGGATCAAAAAGGGAATAGAACGAAAGAGGTTAACCACCCAGCCCAGCACCCGATTAAGGAGTGGGCTGGGAAAAAGATCGCCGCGTCCGCTGACCACCAGAATCACCGCCATCGGTAAGCCCAGCGCGAGCGCGAGCGCAGAGGAGACACCTACCATCAGCAGCGTATCCAGAAAGGCGACCCATAAACGTTCAATAGCCGGTGACATAACCTAATACCTCCAGTCGATCGGCGATGTGCGCCAGTTGTGTTGTCACAGATTGCGCCTCGTGTCGGGCATCCAGCAGGAGCAACAACTGGCCGGTGGGTTTGCTGTCAACCCACTCGATAGCGCTGTAAATCAGGGTGATTTCGCCTGCGAGCTCTGCACTCAGCGCACCGATATCGGGTTGTGCACCCTGCCCTGTGTAACGTAACCGGACTAACAAACGGGATTGATGATGTTGCCGGTGGGCAGTCAGGCGTGTGACGACCGACTCCGGCAGAGCATGATGATTGGGGTTCAGCAGCTGGCGCGTCGTCTCCTGCTGCGGGTCGCTATAAACCTGCCAGACCGGGCCGCACTCAATGATTTCACCCTGATCGATTACCGCAACGTTGTGGCAAAGGTCATGAACGACGTCCATCTCATGAGTGATCAATACAATGGTAATATGGCGTTGCTGATTGATCTTTTTAAGCAGCGCCAGAATCGAGCGTGTCGTTTCGGGGTCGAGTGCTGATGTCGCTTCATCGCACAGCAGCAGTTCCGGATCATGGACCAGCGCACGGGCAATACCGACGCGCTGTTTCTGTCCACCGGAAAGTTGTGCGGGCCAGGCGTGTTGCCGCGCCTCCAGCCCGACCAGCGCCAGCAGCTCATCCACTTTGCGCGCCCGCACGGCAGCAGGTACGCCTGCCACTTTGAGCGGTAGCTCAATATTCTGCCGTACGGTTTTGGCCGATAGCAGATTGAAGTGCTGGAAAATCATGCCGGTGCTGCGCCGCCATTCGACCAGTTGCCGCGTGTTAAGCGCGCTGATATCGGTGCCATCGATCACAATGCGCCCGGCAGTCGGCTCTTCCAGACGATTGAGGCAGCGGATGAGCGTAGATTTTCCCGCACCGCTGCGGCCAATGATGCCGAATATTTCTCCGCGATGGATCCCGAGATTAATATTGCGCAGTGCATCCACAGACTGGCCGGGATAACATTTACTTAATGCTTCAATGATGACGTGTGAAGCACCGCTGGTATGGCGCGTAGCGGCATCGGACAATGCCGACGTCTCAGGGATGCTAAGGCTGACCATGTTTACTGGCTCCAGCCTGGCTGATAGAGTTTGCCATAGAAATTGTCGAGGCTGGCGCGTACTACCGGAGAGTGCTGATAGATATCAACAAACTTTGCCAGTCGCGGATCGTCCTGATGGCCCTGACGGATTACAAACTGAATCACATATTCCGGGTGCTCCAGCCCGTCGAACAGCAGCGCCTTATTGGGATCAATTGTCTTTGCCAGACGCAGATAGTGTGGGTAGCCCTGCGCCAGGTCGACCTCTTCCAATGACCGTGAGAGCTGTACGGCTTCCACCTCGATAATTTTCAGCTTTTTTGGGTTGCTGACGATGTCATCAACGGTTGCTTTCAGTCCCACACCCGGTTTGAGCGTAATCAGCCTCGCCTTCTGCAGCAGTAATAATCCGCGTGCGCCATTAATTGGATCGTTGGCGATAGCAACGGTGCCGCCTTCGGGAATCTGATCAATCGCACTGTGTTTTTTGGAATAAAGACCAATGTTATTAATGATGGCCGGCGCATAAGCGACCAGGTGGAAGCCGCCAGACTGATTAGCATTCTCCAGAAAAGGCTTGTGCTGGAACAGATTGACGTCGATATCACCGTTTTCAACGCTGACGTTAGGTGCCGTCCAGTCGGTAAATTCGACCAGTTCAACATCCAGGCCCTGCTTCTTTGCTTCGGCGACGGCGGTCTCCAGCGGCGGGGCAAACGCGGCGGTGGTCCCCACTTTGAGCGGGCCGGAGTAGTTCGCTGCGGTCGCAGCGGCACTGAGAGTCAGCAGCAGACCGCCCAGGGCGGCGCGTAGTGTTTTTGAGCGTGTCATAGTGATTCCTTGAGGTTAAATAGATCAATGAGGTCAGGCGGAATGACGCCAGCGTGCCGCCGGGTGACGTTCGGGCAGGCGATCCTGCTGGAAAATTTTGTGGCGCAGTGAACCGGGCTGGTAAGCCGTTTTATAGCGCCCGCGCAGCTGGAGTTCAGGTACAACTAAATCGATAAAGTCGCGATAACTCTGCGGGTTCAGAATGCGGGTCAGATTAAAGCCGTCAATGTCGCCTTCATCCATCCAGTGCAGCAGCGCGTCCGCGACCTGCGCGGGATTACCAATTATGAGTGGATAGCGACTGCCCATCGCATGCTGCTCCAGCAGGCGACGACGGGTCCAGCCGCTGTAGGCTTTACTGACCGATTCGATAGCCCTGGTCTCCCCGCTGATAATGGGCTCGTCGAGCTCAAAGGCGGCCAGATCGAGACCAATGGAACTGGAGAAATGGGCAATGCCCGCTTCCGGGCTGGCATATTCAAGATAACTGCGGTGTTTCTCCTGTGCTTCACGCTCTGTCGGGGCCACGATTACGCCGACACCCATAAAAATGCGCAAATCATCTGCACGTCGGCCTGCCTCCACCGCCGCCTGCCGCAGTCGCTGTGTCTGCTGCCGCATCGCTGTGGGTGTCGCTGCGTTAACAAAAGTGCATTCAGCATGACGCGCAGCAAACTGAATCCCGCGTGCAGAGGTGCCCGCCTGAAACAGCAACGGGGTACGCTGGGGGGACGGACTGCTGAGGTGATAGCCCTCAACCTGATAAAATTCACCCTGATGCCTGACCGGATGAATTTTCGTGGCGTCTGCGTAAAGGCGATTCGCGCGATCGACAACCAGCGCATCATCCTGCCAGCTTCCTTCCCATAGCTGATAACTGACATCGAGAAACTCATCAGCCTGTGCATAGCGCTCATCGTGTGCCAGCAGCTGTTTGTTTCCCATGGCACGGGCGGCGCTGTCCAGGTAGCCGGTGACGATGTTCCAGCCTATCCGTCCCTGAGTCAGATGGTCGAGTGTTGATAGACGGCGCGCAAAAGGAAACGGTGCTTCATAACTGAGATTAGCGGTAACGGCGAAGCCAAGATGCTGCGTAACGCCCGCCATAGCCGAAACCAGCATCAGCGGATCGTTGACCGGTAGCTGTATTGACTCGCGTGCCGTTAGCGTAATACCCTGCTGATAAACGTCATAGACGCCCAGAATATCCGCAATAAAGAGCCCATCGAACAGTCCGCGTTCCAGCAGGCGTGCCAGATCAGTCCAGTGGGCCAGCGTATTGAACTCGATTGAACGATCTTCAGGGTGCGTCCACATACCGTGATGGATATGGCCGACACAATTCATATTAAACGCGTTGAGCAGAATCTGTTTCTGAGTCATAGCGTGCCCCGGCGAGGCGGCAGAACACCATTCAAAAGGTAATTGCCGATGGCAGGATATTTCCAGCGTACCGGATCGTGCAGGGTATGGGTGCGAGCGTTACGCCAGTGGCGATCAAAATTATATTCACGCAGGCTGGAGCGTGAACCGCCCAGTTCAAACAGCAAATTAGCCGCTTCCAGCGAGACTTCTGTCGTCCAGGCGCGCGCTCTGGCTACCTCAACCGAGGCCAGCGCTACCGTCGCGGCGTCAGACTGCTGTTGCGCGGCGTCGATGACTGCGCCTGCCTCAGCTAAGAGGGCGTCACCGGCGCTCAGTCGCGCCGCCAGACGTCCGGTGCGATCGAGCGTTAAGGGGTCATCAGTGGCACGCGTTACCCCGCTGTCAGGCCAGGGCCGGGCACGCTGGCGCAGAAAGTCGAGCATGTCGTTAAATGCGGCGCGTGCAATTCCCTGATCGATAGCGGCGTGCATAATCTGCGCAAAAGGGCCGACAGTCGTTGGCCGCTCAAATGCTGTCTGAAACGGCACCACATCTGCAGCATCCACCGTGACGTTTTCGAAGAGGACGCTGCCGCTGCCTGTGGTGCGCTGACCAAACCCGCTCCAGTCATCAATAACGGTCACACCCGCCAGATGACGTGGCACAAATACCAGTTGCTCTTTATCCTCTTCATCGCGCGCAGCCGTGGGAATGCGGTCAGCAAACAGCGCACCGGTAGCGTAGAACTTGTTGCCGTTGATAATATTGCACCGAATCTGCGTGGTCCGCTGATGTGCGGCACGGGAGGAGAACTCAGCCAGCGCATTACCCAGATGCACGCCAGTCAGTACTTCCCGATACAACCGCTGTTTTTGTGATTCACTGCCGTTAACGCGCAGAACTTCCAGCGCGTAGTAGTGATTCTGCGGAACCTGACCGATCGCTGCATCAGCCTCGCTAATCAGCGTGATCACAGACACGAGTGTGGCGGTTGATACGGCAATGCCTCCATAGGCCTGCGGCACGGTAATCGCCCCTAATCCTGATTGAAACAGGGTCTGCAGAGGGGAATGCGGCAGTTCACGTTCACGATCTCGCGCTGCGGCCCCCTCGCGGAACTGCTGCGCCAGTTGCGCAGCCACTTCCAGTGCATGCTGCTCGTTACAAATACGGGAAGCATACTGTTTGGGCTGAACCTGACTCATTCTGTCTCCTTAAATCCATGCATGACGCGCGGGGTAGATCGCATTGAGGTAGTAATTGCCTATAGCGTATGTTTTCCAGCGCACCGGATCGTGCAGCGTATGAGTGCGCGCATTGCGCCAGTGGCGATCCAGCCCATGCTGCAGGAGCGTGGCGCGACTGCCGCCCCACTCCAGCAATTTTTCACTGGCACGCAGCGCAATGTCGGTGGTCAGCACTTTGGCTTCCGCTACGGCAATAGAGGCGGCTGCGCTGTTTTCCACTGTCAGTGCCTGCTGATCGAGTGAATCAAGCATCTTTGCGGCTCGGCGCAGTAAGGCATTTGCGGCGCTCAGTTCAGTACTGATACGACCGATGTCAGCAAGGATGTAGGGATCGTCAGCGTTGCGCTCCACGCCTGCATCCACCCAGGGGCGTGAGCTGCTGCGGACAAACTCCAGTGCATCGTCCAGCGCACCCTGGGCGATACCGGCATCAATCGCCGCCTGAATCAGCTGCGAGACAGCACCGCGCAGGGTCGGTTTTTCAGCTGGCGGCAAGGGGATAAGCAATGCAGGATCTACGGCAACCCGATCAAGCCTTACCGTGCCGCTGGCCGTGGTTCGCTGACCCATGCCTGACCAGTCATCAATAATCTCTACGCCGTCGGCAGGCAGCGGGATAAAAGCCATTGCAGGCTGGTCACCCTCCTGCAGAGCGGTGGTTACCAGAATGTCTGCGAATAATGCACCGGTTGAATAGAATTTCTCTCCGGTCAGATGGTGTTCCAGACCGTCACTGACCAGCCGTGCCTGAATGTCCCGCGTATGGCGGGTGTTCTTCTCGGGGCCCCCGTTGCCCAGTCGTTTGCCACTGACCACCGCCTGCAGCAATGTTGACTGTTGTTGCGGGTTGCCTTCGCCAAGAATGAACTGGATCAGACCAAAGTGATTTTGCGGAATCTGGCCCAGAGAGGGATCGCTGGCTGAGATGATGCGGAATACCTCCGCGATTGTCTGAAAATCCAGTCCCCCGCCACCATAGCGGCGTGGAATACTGATGCTGCCCAGGCCGAGCCGGGTAAACTTGTCGAGCAGGTCGCGGGGGTAAAGTCGTTGCTGATCGCGTTCGATGGCACCAGGTTTCGCCTGTTCAGCCAGCGAATGGGCAGCCTGAATAGCCTGATCGCGTCGGGTAATGACGGCCGCCAGGCAAGTCTCGGGAGGATCTGAGATGAGTTTCATAGCGCTTCCGGAAAAAGAGACAGGCGTCAAAGCAGACTGGCTGATATTGAGCGCGTCACATTTATTAACGTTGAAAGCGATAATAGTCAGTTGGTCAGAACGAAGTAAATAGCGTGGTTATTACAATATTCGCAAAGCTAATTCATAATAAAGCTTTGCCTTCTTCGGGTGTTTCTGGTTGGTACTAAATAAATTTTTTTGACCATAACAATCAGCCTCTGAAATATCCAGAGGCTGATTTTAAAAAAATCAATAATAATGCGAAACGAATATTACTGGCTCACTGGTTCTGGCATAGCTGAAGAGTGATGGGTTGAGATTTTCCAGCCCTTACCATCCCAGACGTAAGTAAAGGTATAGCGTGCTGTAACGTGCGTATTATCTTTGAAGGTAAAGGTGTAAACGCCGGCATCAATCGCTTTATTACAGCCAATTCGGATGGTGCGGGAATCAATTTTACCGCTCGGACCTTTTTTCAGGAAGTCTTTAAAATAGTTGATGCGTTCCTGATCTGTCAGACGCACATGGTTTGAAATAGTTGGCAGCAGCACGGCATCGCTGACATATAATTCAGAGACTTTAGTGGCATCGCCAGTTGCCAGCGTAGTGTTCCATGTATCAAACAGATTGGCCACATCCTCCTCAGAAGCTTTAACACAGGTCACAGGCTGTTGAGCCAGCGTGATAGCGGGTGTGCACGACAAGCCTAACAGGCACAGCGACAATAACGTTTTTTTCATGAGATATCCTCTTTTTACCCTGGTGATTACAGCGTTCTGTGACTTAATTCAGACGCAGTTATAAAATTTTTTAACGCATCAGGAAGAAATGCCCGTTACCTTGCCAGAAATTAATTTTCGGCAATAGATTAATTATCAGTCTCATTTGATAAAGTATCTGGCATAAAGCATCAACGTTGCTTTTTATTTCAGGCTGAAAGATAACGGATAGTCGCTAACAGTTGACATTTAAATCTTTGCGAAGTCAGTATTTAGTTTTTTATTCTGATTTCGGATGCAGACATGCTCCGGGAGAGCGTGAATGAGAAGTGTTCATATGATGATGGCTGAGACAGCATGGGAAATTTTCGCTGCAGCAATTCAGTAAAAGAAGTGATTTCAAACGGATCTGATAGACAGAAGTTTCATTCGGGATCCTTCAATTATCTATAAATTAAACTGGCTGAATACATAATAAAATTTCAATCCTCAATAGTCTGTTAATTGAATTTCACGTTTTTTTCGCCTTACTCAGCGCATTGGAAGTGCTGACTTTATTCAGATTCTATTTATCAGGTTACTATTTCACGATTTCACTAGATAGTTATTCAGACTTCTCTTCTATTTTTCATTTTATGCCTTGTCATAAATAACCGCTTCGTCATTAACCCTGGATAGGTTGGTGTTTCGAACGTCTCCCTGCCTTACCCATTTGAGAATCTGTTTATCAGGTCAAAACCGGGCTGAATCCTGCACATTCACATGACTTCGTATAATTGTTCTTATACGAAGTCATGACACAGCAAAGTCGTCGGGTTATGATAAAGAGCAGCAAAGATTACCCTGCAAAATGGCAACGCTACGTAAATTCTGGCCGGTAATCCCCCTGCGAAATTCTCAGAATTCACGTAGCGCGATCATCGCGTTTTCTGATTGATAAGTGAGCAAAAATGAGCGAGATAGTGCCGTTAACCCGTCTGACGGTCACCCGGAACAGTGATATCACCGAACGGCTCAGGCAGTTCGTCCAGGACAAAGAGGCATTTTCCCCTAATACCTGGCGACAGTTGCTTAGCGTCATGCGAATCTGCAATCAGTGGTCAGAAGATAATCAGCGTACTTTTCTGCCGATGAGTGCAGAGGATTTACGCGACTATCTCTCTTTTCTGGCTGAAAGCGGTCGGGCCTCCTCGACTGTCACCTCCCATGCTGCGTTAATCTCGATGTTACACCGTAACGCCGGGTTGCCCGTTCCCAATGTGTCTCCGCTGGTTTTCCGCACCATGAAGAGAATTAACCGGGTTGCCGTCGTAAGCGGCGAGCGCGCGGGTCAGGCCGTGCCTTTCAGGCTGACAGACCTTATGGCGCTGGATAAAAAGTGGTCAGGTTCTGACAATCTCCAGGTGCTTCGTGACATGGCTTTTTTGCATGTCGCTTATGCAACACTACTGCGTATCAGTGAACTGTCACGATTACGGGTGCGTGATGTGATGCGTGCCGGTGACGGTCGTATCATTCTGGATGTGGCGTGGACAAAAACAATTGTGCAGACTGGCGGATTGATCAAGGCGCTCAGCACTCATTCAACCCGGCGGCTTGAAGAGTGGATTGAGGCATCCGGCCTTTCCAGTCAGCCTGATGCCTGGCTGTTCAATGCAGTACATCGCTCTGGCCGGATAATTATTACAGAAAAACCAATGAGTACCCGGGCACTGGAACAGATTTTTAAGCGCGCCTGGCGAACGGCCGGTAAAGCAGGTGCAATAAAAGCCAACAAAAATCGTTATACCGGCTGGAGTGGTCACAGTGCACGAGTGGGAGCAGCTCAGGATATGGCAGATAAAGGCTATCCTGTCGCCCGGATCATGCAGGAAGGCACCTGGAAAAAACCGGAGACGCTGATGCGCTATATCCGTCATGTGGATGCGCATAAAGGCGCTATGGTGGAGTTCATGGAACAGTATGCTGAACCCGATATTCCCGGCTGATAGCTTCATGAAGCGCGAATTTGACCTGTTTTCAGGCCAGAGTTATCCACAGAAAAAGTGGACAGCCTGTGTGTAAGCCGGTACGGTTTATCACTATTGCGGGAGCATGGTCGGTTCATCCGGCTGATTTCATTACTTTCTTCGTGCTGCCATACCATCTGCTGTGAATCTGTCTCTGAGATAGCAACTGCCAGCTTAACAGGAATGACCAAAACGCGCGGTGCGCCAGGGGATATCGATCAACGCTCTTCACTGATGTTCCTGACTTATCACTGTCAGCGAAAGGACGATCGGGTATCTCTCCGCTGCGGCGCTGATAAATCAGCATCGCAACGGAGAGCATCGATGTTTATCTTTACTGCGCGTAGCCTTTCTGTTTATCACAGCTTCCGTGGCAGCCGCGACAACCTCTTTTTTCCTCTCCAGGCATAACCGGTATTGCCTGCACCCTGTTTCCAGCTTTACGCAGTGTCAGCAGGATGATTCCATTCAGCAACAGCACGCTTATCAGGCAGACTGCACTGAATGCAGGATGCGCGTTAAATGTGACGGTCTGATAAAAGAGTGTCGCCATGGTATAGGCGATGTTAAGCCCCCAGAAGAATGAGAACATCATCCATTTTTTCCCGGCCTCTCGCGCGATTGCACCCATGACTGAGACGCAGGGAACGTAGAGCAGGACAAAGATTAAATAGCTGTAAGCGGCAAAGCCGCTGCCAAATTTTGCTGCCATCACGCCCATTGAACCGGATGCCATCTCACCATCGCCTTTACTGGCATCAATAGGATGGGCCAGCGAATCAATTCTGAATGCAGCCGTCAGGCCCGTCCAGGTTTCCGTCAGCGCCTCTTTCAATTCATCCGCCAGGTTAAAAGCCTGCGGATTAAACACACTACTCTGAATCGCCTCCGTGGTGTAAAGGCTGTTAAGCGTACCGACCACAACCTCTTTTGCCATAATGCCGC
Organism: Pantoea sp. F_5; assembly: GCF_008631595.1. Classification (NCBI taxonomy): domain Bacteria; kingdom Pseudomonadati; phylum Pseudomonadota; class Gammaproteobacteria; order Enterobacterales; family Erwiniaceae; genus Pantoea; species Pantoea sp. F_5. The sequence continues at coordinate 50,927 of NZ_VWUO01000015.1, read as the reverse complement.
TCACCAGCCCCACTGTCGCCTGCCAGTTATCCTGTGTCACGCCGATGGGCAGAAGCACGGGTGTGATGGCTTTACTGGTCGCTGCCAGCGCAGAGTGATTTATGTCATCAACCAGCTGACCATTGAATGCAAAGCTGCTCAGCACACCAATCAGCATACTCACCAGGATAATGACCTGACCGGCACGCACTACAAACATTTTCAGCCGTTGCCAGCTCTGCAGCAGCAGGCTTTTAAGATGAGGTCGGTGATAGACCGGCAATTCCATGATAAACGGTGAAGCTTCGCCACCCAGCAGAGTATGCTTGAGCACCAGTCCGGTCACAATCGCCACGACAATGCCCAGCAGATAGAGTGAAAATACCAGGCTGGAACTGTGAGCATCAAAGAATGCCGCGGCGAACACCGCAAAGATTGCCAGCCGCGCGCCGCAGGACATAAAAGGTGCAATCAGTACCGTAAGCAGACGCTCACGCGGCGTGTCCAGCGTCCTTGTACCCATGACTGCCGGCACATTACAGCCAAAGCCGACAATCAGTGGCACAAAAGATTTTCCCGGCAGGCCAAGTGACTGCATCAGCCGATCCATCACAAAGGCGGCGCGCGCCATATAGCCTGAATCCTCAAGGAAAGAGAGGAACAGGAACATCAGGCCAATTTGTGGAATGATTGGCAGCACGGTATTGATACCGGCACCCAGCCCCTGCGCCAGAAAAACCGTCAGCCAGACCGGGAAGTGGCAGACATATCCCAGCCATTGTGCGCCATGAATGAATATCGCCACCGAACTGCCGTCGAACAGCGGCTGCAATGCCGCGCCGATATTAATAGAGAGAACAAACATCACATACATCACGGCCAGGAATATCGGAATGCCCAGCCAGCGGTCCAGCACAATGTTATCAATCTTGCGGGTAAGGCTGGCTGGGGTAGCCTGATGAATGTTACTGACGGCCGCACAAACCGCATTAATGGCACGATAGCGATAATCGGCAATCTGCACGCCCGTATCGCCACCCGCCCGCTCCATAATCTCAGGCAAGGTTGGAAGCAGTTCCGGGCAAAGTTTCTGGCTGTTGATATCGCCTTCAAGCAACTGCAATGCCAGCCAGTACCTTTTCTGCGGGGTCAGCGACCCGGACATCCGCAGGCTGAGCTGCTCAATCGCGGTTTCAATCGCGGCCGGATATGGCACCTTTTCTGGGGCGCGATAAATAGGTGGCTGGTCAATCAGTGCTTTTAGTTGAGCGATACCGTCGCCTTTGGTTGATGTCAGTGAAACCACCGGACATCCCAGGCGGGCTGACAACGCTGCGGCATCAATTGTGATGTTCTGGCTTGCGGCAATATCCTGCATGTTCAGGGCGACAATACAGGGTACGCCAAGCTCAAGTAGTTGAAAGGTCAGGAACAGGTTACTTTCCAGACTGGAAGCATCGACGACGTTAATCACTACATCGGCGGAATTCTGGTAGAGATACTGACAGGCGATGCTCTCATCAATAGAGCTTTCAGCGGATAGCGTAGTCAGCGAGCGAGTGCCGGGCAGATCGATGAGCCGGACGTCAGACTGTGCAGTAAAGAACTGTCCTTCTTTACGTTCAACCGTGACACCCGCCCAGTTACCGACCCGCTGGCGAGCACCGGTCAGCTGATTAAACAGTGTGGTTTTGCCGGTGTTGGGATTGCCAATCAATCCGATGGTAATCTTTTTCATCAGATGACTTCCTCCAGAATGATGTCGGCCAGATCACGCTGTCGCACCGCCAGGCTGACACGGCGGGTACGAATCTGAACCGGATCGCCCATAGGTGCCACGCGAATAACCTCCACCACTGCCCCGGGCAGCATGCCCATTGTCAGTAATTTTTGCCGCCAGGCGAAATTGACCGATGGCTGATAACCAAGGATTCGGTAGGTGCTGCCCATGTTAATTGCCATACCACGCTCTGCCTCTGAGTAAGAAGCACTCATTCTATAAATGATAAGCGTTTCGGTTTTTGATCTGGCTTCAGGCAGACAGTGTAAAAGCGCTCAAAATGGCTTTCGTTTAGGAAACAGAGAACCTCTTTCTGTCACCTGCTATCACGCGATACAGACGATCTTTGTGAGTTCTGCCATCGTCAGTTTTATAGCGTTAAGCAGCATCTATTATCCGGGCTGAGATTTGTTCCGCGAATGCAGAGGTTATACATCCGTTGAGAATGGCAAAAGCCTTACGGCAACCGTCCGTCCTCATCGACATCCGCATACTTTTGAATTGCTGACCTCGCTCTGTGGGCGGTTTCAGGTATTACACTTTGATGAAAATGGGTATGTTACCCAACGGGTGGTGTTAGGAGAGGGGTGCAAGGTCATGGAGACGGAAGCAGGCACCTGGCATGCGGTGTTATCGTTGGGGTGTTATTTTTGAGGTTAAACACGGGGGTTACCAGTCTGTGACTGAACAAGACTTAGCGCCATGGGCACCCGCCGAAAATGAGCCGGGCACTGGGGAGCTGATGGAATGGTATGCTCGGGCACAAGTAGGGGATTCTTTTATCCGATAATTATTGTTTTACGCGGAGTAGACAGTATCGCTAGCGATGCTGTTTTGCCGCTTTATCCTGGCCTGACTGAATATCTTTCCTGGTGTCTTTTTGCTCTAACTCTGGTGTGGCGGCATACACTGTTTTAATCAGCTAAGAATTTTCAAAAGTGCAGGATTCCTGCCGTAAAATTTAAAATTCTGTTAATACTGACCATGAAAAGTGCCGCTTTTACATAAAAGCTAACCGGATTAAATAATTGAAATATAGGTTCATTACAAAAAGATTAGCCTCCAGACTCGCCTGGAGGCTAATCAAGCGTTAAATATACTGATTTTTAAGAAAAAAATCACTTATTTCGTTACTCAGGTAAAGAAATGATGGGCGAATCACGATGCGGATTTTAATTTATTTTACTTAATCAGAAATTGCGTACGCAAACGATCTTGTTTTCATGATATGGAAAAATAAAGTTATGTGTATGCCAGTTCTAACGGGCCTTGCTCTTATCAAGTCAATCAAAAAAAATCCATTTACGATTTATTTTAACTTTCTTTTGATAATGATAATTGACATTCAGGGCAGCTACAACCTCAGTACTTCTTGCTAAAATCCCCCTGCATTACCAGTTAAATTATACAGACATAAAAGGATGTTAAAATGCGTGAATTGAATATGTCAGAAGTGATTACCGTAAGTGGTGCCGACATCGGTTACTCGAAACTTCTTAGCTTGTGGAATGATGCGGGTCTGAACTCGCAGGGCTATTTTAACTATGACCGTGCCGCTAAAAGTATCAATGCATTGGGTTTTGCCAGCGCAACAGAGAATAAAGACTGGAATAACTCATCCATTGGTGAGGCTGGCTGGATACTTAATAGCGCGGGCGAAAAAGTAACATGGTTCAACAACGGCATCTTTATGGCTTTCCAGATTGGCTGATTTGAGGCGGCTGACACGGTTTACTTAGCCAGACGTAACTGTGATCGATAAAAGGTTTCTGAAACTATCCTGATTCAGAAACCTTTTTTATCTTTAATACTCACCTGTGAGGGACTATCAGACCAGCTGGTTGTCATGTAAAACATGTCTCAGTTTACAGACCGGCCTCAGAGTTAAGGTATTACAAAGCCGTCATAACGATATTGTGCACAATAGCCGTACCTGCCTGAGCGAAAACCGGATAGAAAGTATCTGCCTCTCATTTCTTTAAGACGCTACGGTCCCCCATCTTTAAATTCCGAAAAGAAGATAACAGCAGAAATTTAGTTACATCATTCATTTTTTACTGTAAAGAACAACCACGGCCCTTCGGGCCGTCCGGGGCGGCTTGTCAATGAGCACTCGAATTTTCAGGACGGCTCGGTTAGATTTAGCCAAAAGCATGCACATTTCATAGGAGGATCTCCTGTCCAGCTACACGCACTTTAGTGTGTTGTAACTAATCTATATCTGTTCCAGGATTGATTCAGCACCATCTTTTTAAGTTGTGAATGCACTGCCTCATTCGAGGTTAAGACTGGAAGTTTTAGTCATCGCTATCTTGCCGGACATGCTCCGAATAGTTATTGCTTAACCTGGAATACTCAACCGGCAACGCGCATATAAAAAATGGCAGTGGCCCGGCTTCAGGTCACTGCCATATCAGTGGTAAATACAGGTTACTTCAGAACGCGGACAGTTTTCACGTCAATTTCAACGCTGTTCCAGTCTTTATCGATCTCTCCTTCAATACGAACTTTATCCGCAGGTGAAAGGGTTTGCCCCATCCAGCGTTTGTCGTCGATATCGACATAAATGCTACCGGTGGTATCTTTGAACTCGTAAAGTTCATGTCCAACCTGCCTGATAATATTGCCTTCCAGAACAACCCAGGCATCATCCCGTAGTGTTTTAGCCTGAGCGACTGAAACAGCACCGGGTGTCGGACCTTTAAATCCGCCCTGCGAATAGCCCTGCCCTTCTGCCGAAACAAAACCTTCCTGCGCTGAAACACCAAAAGTCATACATGTAAACAACGCCGCTAAAATAATCTTCTTCATATTTTTATCTCCGTTAAACAGTCAGGTTAATTTACAGCGCGGATCTTAACGAAATCTTAAGAAAGATTATTAGCTGCGCGTGTTTCCAAAATTCAATCAGCAAAATGTGGTTGAAAACCCACCTCAAAATAAAAACAAAAGTTAATAAGGTGTTATCAACACAAAATAAAAAAAACACCAATCCAAATTTCGACACCTATTTTTTAACGCCGACTATAAAATGACAACTTCTGCAATCAAATCTTTTGCCTTTTCGCAAAAATTATATAGTTTTCTACGGTACCAAAAGCTATCATTCCCCTGCATAGATATATCCCAGTATTAATTTATTCTGTATCGCAGCTTTGCTCATGAACAACCTTGTATTATTTATAACCACTCGAATGAGTGGTTTTTTTTATGCCTTCTTCCAGATTGTCACGTGAATCCTTAACGGTGAATATTTATTTCATCAGCAATATTTTTAGCAGCAATACCGTTCTGGTAGAGTACAGGAGTGGGGATGTTTTATGGTTCTGTCTACCAGTGCTTAAACAGACGAAGAACGGTAATTTATGTTCTACAAGCTTGTGCTGTTTTCTTAATCAGAAGGCGAATAATCTGCCTTGCCTAAACTGACCACAAAGAGCGGTGGATTGCGAAATTCGAAGGCTTATGCTGGTAAGCCCTCGAATAAATAATGTTAATTCAGTCTATGAGCATCATCCTGTGCTTCTTGCAAGTCTAATTTTGCAGATTCAAGCTTCAGTTTCTTTTCTTCTATCTTATTGATTTTATTTTTTATTCTGTCGGTGCGACCTTCTGCTTTTGCTTCAGCCAAATCCTGCTCAGCTTCCTGAAGCTCAAGCTCTGCTTTTTTAACCTTGATTTCTCGTTTTCTGACGTCATGAGAGGCACGCGTTGCCTGACGCTCATCAGTACAATAAGTTTCAATTTTGTCACGAGCAATATTGAGTCGGGCAATTTCTGCGCTATTTCCATGAAGTTTAGCCATTTCTCTTTTAGCTGAAATATCGGCCAGTTGATCTTTGCAGGAATCAGTTGCAGCGAACACGGTTAATGGTGAAGCAACAAAAATCAAAGCGATAATTGTTTTTTTCATAGCTATATTAACTCCTTGTTAAATCACACTAATCATAATGATATTGCCGGCTCACTATAGCGAAAAGAAAAAGAGCCACAACGTAAAATTTGAAACATCAAATTATCCTGTCATTAAGGAGCTATTGTTAAATTCCTGCCTTGCACTTAACAACACCTTTCATGCATATCACTTCTGAAAAAAGAAAAGTGCAATGAGGTTATTTAAATACCTTAGCTTTCAAACAATGCGTAATTCTTAACCCTCTTCTGAACAACCTGTGAAATGATCCAGATCATTTTTTTATGCATTCGTAGCCGTACTCCCAGATTGTTATCATGTCGTTTAACAAACACAGCTAATAATGCCGCATCTTCTTAAAGAACAACGAGTGGAAAGTAAAATGACATCTTTCAATCATGGCAGAAAATTCGCCTTCGCTTTCGTGATGATGGTTTCAGTTATGTCCATTTCCGCCTGCTCAGGCAATTATGTCATCTCCACCAATGACGGCCACATGATAACCACGCAGGGTAAACCCGTCAGAGATAAAGAAACGGGCATGCTCTCCTATAAAGATGCGGACGGAAACATGCATCAGTTGCAACAGCATGATGTTAAAGAAATGATCCAAAAGTAGATCGTTTTAAACCACGATATTGATTAATTCCCTGAAAACTCCTGATGTGGAAGAAATGAGCAATGAAAATCTCCTTAATTAGCCTTGGCTTACTGCTGTGTGTCTCTTCATCTGCAATGGCCATTGGCCTGAATGCTGAACAAGGTAAAAACACCTCTGCGCTGGATGCTGAAATTGGCCGTTCTTCCGGCGGACTCTATCTGGACAGCCAGTGGATCAAAAATACGGCAGATGGTGTGCAGATTGGTCAGGCAGGTACCGGCTATAACCTCGAAATTGGTCCGGTGATGCTGACGGCTGGCGCTAAAGCTACGTATATCGGTGGCAAAAAAGGGGATAACGGCGTCGCATTTCCTGTCGGCGGCGGTGTGAAAATCAATCTGCCTGCCGATTTTGCGATTTATGGTGAGGGGTATTCCGCGCCGGAACAACTGACTAACAGCGTTAAGAATTTTGTGGAAGCAAACGCCGGCGTCAGCTGGTCACCTCTAGGCCCACTGGTCTTAAAAGTGGGCTATCGCTATGCAGGTGTCGATGGCAAAGATGGGCGTCCAGGTCATACGCTGATAGACGGACCCTACATTGGTGGCGGTCTGACATTTTAATGTTGGCTGAAAGTTTATTTTTGCAGGAGAGGAAGCCCATTCAGTTGACCAGACTGGCTTCCTTACTGAATAACTCGCCTCAAGGCTGGCGGGGGTCGCTGAGGAACAGATGATGAAACCGATAATGCTGATGTTGTTCACTCTTTGTCTGACCGGATGCGTGCAATATAAATGGGTCAAACCCGATGCATCTGAGCAGCAGGAAACCATAGCAGAAACAGCCTGTCAGGCTCAGGCGCTGCGGGATTTACCTCCTGATAATATCGTCAGTGGTAAATACACCTCGAAAGACAGTAAATATAAAACGACTGATACCGACTACTCCACCAGTGACGCCAATGAAAGTCAGCGCGAGATACTGGTAAAAGATTGCATGTTTAAAAAAGGCTGGCAACAGATTGAGGTTCAGCAATAGCAATCTGTGAGGCCAGGTCAATACCTGGCCTGTTCCTGTAAGTTTCACTGGTTCCGCTCAGCGTTCTGCGCATCATCTTTATGCTGCGCAGAACGCTGACGCCGGCAACGCTCTGAGCAATACAAAACCTCATTCCAGCACTTCTCCCATTTTTTACGCCATGACATTGGTTTGTTACAGGTTTTACAGTAACGAACCGGTAATGATTTTTTATTGCCTTTAAACACTTCAGACCTCTGCAGAAGTAATCATCGCGCTGACGTTAACGCATCAGTTGTTCAGTGTAGCTTAGCCTGAGGTTATTCCTCCCCATGCTTGCATTAGCGACGTGTACATTGTGTTCAGGTGACGCTGATGCATGATTATGCTCACCCAATCCTGCACTGATTTATAGTGCGCATCTATCCCTCGCAACTATTCAAACTTGTTCCTCTCTTCTGTAACCTGAGAAAGAACACGGCATAAGTGAGAAACCACAGAGTTAATTGCACCATGAAACAGTCCAGCGCCGTTCACAACTGGACTCACCAGGCCGGTAACTCATTACTCTACTGCTGAACGTTATGCCGTGGACTGAAGGCCAGAAGAAGTTGTGAAATCACTTATCAAACCTGGTCGAAGTTATGCAACTAAGTGCTGGGTTTAATGCGCCTTAAGCAATAATCCTGGATAAAAATGGCACCAGGCTTCTAGCCACACCATGTCATGGGCTTATTAGTTGGAAGCTCTGATTGAACTAAGGGTAATTATTACCGTAAATAATCAGTTTAATGGCAGCAGCCAGGCGATGATTCTGCTTAACCCCTATCCAGTTGTCTGAGTACACTGCACAATGTACCCATATTTAAACCAACCGGCAGACAATTTTGCAGCGCTGTTATGCGCTATGTTATGTTCATGAAAATAGAAGATTTTGTGGATAAATTAAATTGTTTTCATGAACTTATGACTAAGATGCTGCTTCAACCTTACTCAGAATAAATTAGCTAAATAATTCATATCGGGATCTTTACTGAGAAATTACACTCAATATCATTGCACTGTGCGCTAACTGCATGTGAGCTTTGCAGTTAACGTAATCCTCTTTCTCAGGAGGAGCATGCGAATAGCGAAGCGACTCCGCTAACAATGCAGAAAAATCAGCACGATTAATCCATAGCCCACTAAATTATCGTGCTTCTCAGGTGATACAGGTTTTAGCCACTTTGATTGAAGTGAGTAAGATAATAGCATAAATTTACTTTTGTTTAACGAGCATGCGTTAAATAGAGTTTCAACTCTCTCAGAAACAGATTAATATGTTAAGGTTGAACTATTGGTTCTGTATTATGATTCTTCGAAGGCAAGCATTTTAAAAAAGCAGGTCTGACGAAAAGCATCAGCGTGAACCCGCTCTGTATTTTTATTATCTGAACATGACTATGGTGACTTTGATGAGTGACACTCTCAACAGCTTGAATAATATCCGTACCCTCCGCGCAAATGCTCGCGAGCTTGACCTTGCTGCCCTGGAAGAAATGCTGGAAAAACTGTCTGTTGTGGTTAGTGAGCGACGTGAAGAAGCTCAGGCTTCTGAAGCGGCTAATCGTGAAAAAGCTGAAAAACTGGCAAAATATCGCGAATTACTGTTGCAGGAAGGTATCGATCCTAACGAACTGTTAAATGGTATGCCAACTGCGCCCGCTGAGAAGAAAAAACGTGCGCCTCGTCCGGCTAAATATCAGTATACCGACGAGAATGGTGACGTTAAGCAGTGGACAGGTCAGGGCCGTACCCCATCGGCTATTAAATCAGCCATCGATGCAGGTAAATCGCTGGACGATTTTCTGATCTAATTCAGAATGCCTGGATGATAACCGCCTGGCGTTGCTCAGGCGGTTTTTTATCAGCAACAGACAGAAACATATCAATCACCGACTCATACTTCTCCTGCCTGTTTACGCGCTGCTTACCCTGCTTCATGCTCAATCATGCACAGACGCTATCCTGGGTGAAATAACCGAAATGCTCTGCGCAATCGCGTTGCAGATAAAAGCTTTCATTTACTTAGCTGAGCCGTTTTATCTATTCAAAACAGACCCGGACTTACGGGACGTGATGATTTCCAACCCGACCTGCTGGCCAAATGAAAGTTCAGGCGTATTACCATCAGAGTCGGCCAAAAATGCCCAGTAGCCTACTGGTGCACCAGATTGCTGCGCATCGCGTCGCAATACACCTTCACGCCATGCAATCGCCACTTTTGCCTCTCTCCGCGACTGCCGCAGGCTACGCCAATATGACCAAAAGGCCCCAGTGGCGTATCGTTACTGTTATCAAATTGCACCAGCACCAGAGCAACAGGTCGGGTCAGGTCTGACAGCCATGCAACTTTCTGCGCTTTTGCAATGGCCGGTTCTCGCTGATCTATTACCTGCATACCGGCATAACGACGATAAAACTACGCTTTTTCTAAATCACGTACCTGTAAAGCAGGATGAGTGAAACCGGTATCGTTTGACATGCTCGCTCCCTGGTGAGGTTGAGCGATCACCGTGCTACGGGTGCAGTTCAGAATTTGCTCACGCGTGCTTAGCCGGACGCTCTTCACACATTACCTGGTTGCGCCCTGCCCGTTTCGCACGATACAAGGCCTCATCCGCGCGCGCTATCAGCGCCTGTTTTCCCTGCTGTGAATCAGTAGCAAGATACATGGCACAGCCTGCACTCAGGGTTACGTGCCCTTGCGGCAGCTCCGTAGTCATATGCGGAATAGCGAGCCGATTAACGGCTGCGATGATGGACTCCGCCAGTTCCAGCGCAGCGGACAGCGGTTGTTCAGACAGAATGATGGCAAATTCTTCACCGCCATAGCGCGCGGTGAGTTCGTTTTTTCGCCGGGCGGCGTGCTTCAGAACGGCGGCCACTTTTTTCAGACAGTCATCACCGGCTACATGGCCGTAAGTGTCGTTGTAACGTTTAAAATAGTCGATATCAAACAGAATCAGTGACACGGGCAGACCACTGAGCTCCGCATTCAGCAGGCTTTCTGTCAGCATGTGGTCGAAATGGCGACGGTTAGCAACCCCTGTCAGCCCGTCACTCTGTGCCTGATTTTCCAGAGAGCGATTCGCTGCAGTCAGCTCATCGCGTAGTCGTGTCAGTTCACGCTGATAACGCAGCGTATCGCGCGCCTGACGCAGCACAAACGCACCCAGTAAAAGAATAACTAGTAGCAGAGCCAGACTCAGAATCAGATCCTGTACCCGGCTCTTAAGCCAGTGGTTAAATAGGGCATGCTTGTCGTAGCCCGCGGCTACCACCAGCGGATATCGCTGTGAGCGGACAAAGCCGAAGATGCGTCTTTTACCATCAAGTGCAGCCGTCCACTGACCGCTGCCTCTATCCGAATTGGCCAGGATCTTCAGGAACAGCGGACTCACTGAAAGATTTTTGCCGATGTAGCTATCGGGCATCGGTCGGGCGTAAAGCACCGTACTGTCTGCCAGCATCAGCACCAGCACATCGCCATCACTGAGTTCGTAGTAGCTGTAGAAACGGCGAAAGTAGTCCACTTTAATGGTGGCGAGCAATACACCCTTAAAACCCTTGTAAGCATCGTTGACGCGCAGGGTAACCGGAATCACCAGTTCGTGCGTGGTGCGGCTGCGAATGACCGGGCCGATATGCAGGTTATTGCGCGGACTGGCGCGATGATAATCAAAATACTCACGATCGGAATTATCAACGTCCGACGGTATCCGGCTCATCGAGGTCGCTATCCACCGGCCCCGCTCATCATAGTAGAACAGACCGTGAAGTTGCGGCAGACGGCTCTGCAACAGATGCATCGTCTGACTCAGCGCCTTACCCTCTGCGCCGGTAGTGGCGAGCAGCCTTTCAAGCTCACGTTGTACTTCGCGCAATGAAAGTTCGGTTTGCAGAAACGTATCGTCAGCCTGCCGCGCCTGCGACAGTGAGAGATTCACAGCCGTATCTTCAGCTTTAAGGACGGTTTCATTCCAGTCTTCCCGCAGCGTCCACACATTTAATCCAATGACCGCCACGGTGAGCAGTGCGCCTGAGAGCATAATGCTTCTCAGCAACGGCGAAATTGCTGGCGCAGGATCATCATTTTTACGGCGAAACTTCATGCCTGTCCTTAATAAACCCGGTTGACTGATTTAAGCACAGTTAATCAAAAGCAAAAATGTAAATCCCGCAATCCTGCTTCGATAATGACACTCAGCATTAAACCAGCACAATTCGCTTAAATCCTCTCCTTGACTGGCTCAATCAGTGTTCATAGCGGAGCACTACTAGCGAATAACACCACATTTAAGCTTCATTTCTCAGGCACGTAAATGTTACCCTTGCCGGCTGAATAATTTGCACTTTATTGATTAACTTGAATATTTGAGGAATTTTATGACTAAGAACCTGAGCAGCCTGAATAATATCCGCACACTTCGTGCAGAGGCGCGCAATATGGCTCTGGATATGCTCGAAGAGTTGCGCCAGAAATTAGAGACCGTGGTAAATGAGCGTCGTGATGAGGAAAACGCGCGGGCAGCAGAAGCCCGTGAAAAAGCGGAGAAACTGGCGTTTTACAAAGAGCTGTTGCTGGAAGAAGGCATTAACCCAGCGGAGCTGGTAAACAGCACATCTCCTTCCGCAACCGGTACAAAGAAACGCGCGAAACGTCCGGCCAAATACCGTTACACCGATGAAAATGGCCAGGTCCGTTACTGGACCGGTCAGGGGCGAACGCCCTCTGTCATTAAATCGGCGATTGAAAATGGCCAGTCGCTGGATGATTTCCTGCTTTAATCGCAACGTTCCTGTCGGAATAGTGATCGCTACTGTGTGGCACTGTTCCGGCATTGCAATTCCGGAATGCCGATAGCCATCCCGACTTGATCATACGTTATCTTTTGCCACTTTCTCTTCGTTCACCATCTTCTGTGGACCACGAAATGTCCGGCGCCACTCGCTGGGAGAGACGCCAAACCGGGATTTGAAACGCTGCCGGAACGAGACAGGTGAATCAAAGCCTGCCTTTGCTGCTACACATTCAATGCTGATGCCGGTGGTTTCCAGTAACTGCTGGCTACGTTGCAGACGCTCGGCCGTAAGCCACTCGCCCAGTGACATCCCCGTCGCCTTATGAAAATGCCGCGTCAGCGTTCGCCGGCTCATGCTGAGTGTGCGCGCAAGTGAGTCCAGATCCTGCGGCTGATGCAGATTCTCTCGCAGGGATGACAGCAGTGCATTGATCTTACCGTCTCGCGTGGATTCCGGAACCGGCCGCTCAATAAACTGCGCCTGTCCGCCCTCTCGGTAAGGCGGCACCACCATACGTCTGGCCACCCGATTCGCCACGGCGCTGCCATAGTGCCGACGGATGATGTCCAGACAGCAGTCGATACCCGCTGCGGTGCCGGCAGAGGTGATAAGACGATCGTCCCCGGTATAAAGGGCGTTGCTGTCGAGCAGAACCTGCGGAAAGCGTTCGCTGAAGTCACGCTCAAATTCCCAGTGGGTAGCAGCACGATGCTGATCAAGCAGGCCTGCATAAGCCAGTACGTAAGTCCCCAGACAAAGTCCGACGATCTCCGCGCCACGCTACCAGGCCGCCACCAGCTTATCAAGCAGCGCCTGTGACGGTTTTTCTTCCGGATTGTGCCAGTATGGCACGATAACGATATCTGCCCGATCAAGCAGGGTCAGCCCATGCGTCACCATGATTGACAGTCCCATCTCTGAGATCACCGGGCCTGATTTTTCTGCGCAGATATCAATATGAAACAGATCCTGCTGCGGCAGAGCAGAGCCGAACAGAATGCAGGGAACTGAAAAATGAAATGGACTAAAACCGGCCGTTGCCAGCACAGCAACGCTCAGAGCAGCCATCTTTCCCCCCTTATTGTATGAAAATGTATGATTAAGAATGAAACGCGCAATTGGCCGGTTTAATGCCACGACGCTCAGAACGTCATCGTTTCACCCTCTTCCGGGATCACCACCTGGTCAGCAATATCCTGTTCCTGGGTGTAAGCACGCAGTTCAGCGCGTGTCAGAAGACAATGGTTGATCGCCTCCATGTGCGAAGTCACCAGCGTCGCTTCAGGCAGAATATTGAGCGTACGCAGCGTATCCTCTTTTCCCATGATAATCGGGCCATAGAGATCGTTTGTCGCATTACCGGCATTGATTACCACGACCTGCGGCTGAAAACGTTGCAGTGTTCTGACATAAGGCTTAACCCAGACGGTATCCCCGGCAATGTAGAGCGTTTTTTCTGACGGATGGGTAAATACCAGACCACAGGCATCACCCAGAATATCGCCCATTGTTTTGTCGGCATACAACGCATTGCTGCCATGCTGGCCCTCTGTTTTGTGAATTGTCAGGCCGTCGACAAACGAATTTTCATCCCGCAGCACCCTAACGTGTGCAAAACCCTGCGAACGAATCAGCGCTGCATCACGTTCATTCTGGCTATAGATCACCATCGTCTTCGGTATCAGCTGCTGCGCGGCCTCGTCCCAATGGTCCATATGTGTATGGGTGACAATCACTGCATCTACCGCCAGCAGCGCCTCAACCGGGAGAGGCAGTTCAACCATAGGATTTCGCAGATGGGGACGGGCATTACCGGCAAAGCCTGGCCACGCTTCTTTATCAGCCAGCATCGGATCGATCAGGAATTTATTGCCTGCATACTCCAGCAGCAGTGTGGCATTACGAATCTGGGTCAGCTTCATTTTGTGCTCCGCAAACGATCTTTTTTGATATCAGCCAGGCTTACAGGCTGCGATAAGTTCACTTTACCGCACGCTCTGACCTGCACGTGACAGGCTCACAGGACAGTCTTCGATGGATTCGGGCCAGTTTTTGAAGGTAGCGCTGACTGGGGGCGGAGCCTGATGGAAGAAAGGGCATGACCTGAGTGTGAAACGAATTATCAGGATCAGAGCTGACAACATGAGGACAAAAAAATGCCGCAGCAGGCTGCGGCATATTCATTTCAGATTCGCATCAGAAATCGGCTTTCAGAACCACACGGTAATTGGCTTTACCGGCGCGGACGTGATCCAGCGCTTTATTGATGTCTGACATCGGGAAGAACTCAACCTGTGGCGCAATATCCGCACGCGAAGCGAGTCGCAGCAGTGATCGCAGCTGGCCTGGTGAGCCGGTTGATGAACCGGTTACCGCTTTGTCGCCCAGGATCAGATCAAAAGCACTGACTTCAATCGGCTTCATCACGGCACCCACGGTGTGGAATTTACCCTGAGGTGCCAGCGCAGCGAAATAAGGTTTCCAGTCCAGGTCGACTGCTACGGTGCTCAGGATCAGATCAAAACGACCCGCCTGCTTTTTCAGGGCTTCAGGATCACGGCTGTTAACCACTTCATCCGCACCCATATCCAGAATCGACTGCTTCTTATCCGGCGTTGAGCTGAATGCCACGACTTCGGCACCCATCGCGTGCAGGAGTTTGATAGCAATATGGCCCAGACCGCCGATACCGATCACGCCAACACGGCTGGTGGCAGTGATGTTGCTCATCAGCAGGGGTTTAAATACGGTAATACCGCCGCACAGCAGCGGACCGGCGCTGGCCGCATCCAGTTTTTCCGGCAGCGGGATAACCCATTGCCAGTCGGCGCGCAGCTTCTCGGCAAACCCTCCCTTATTCATGATGGTCGGGATGCTGCCCTGTTGACAGTTAACCTGCTCGCCGTTGATACAGGCATCGCAGTGCTGACAGCTTTTGGCTGTCCAGCCAATTCCTACACGCTGGCCGATTGAGAGACCTTTGCTTTTAGCCGCTTCGCCCAGGGCTGAAACCCGGCCAATCACTTCATGTCCTGCAATCACCGGGAACTGAGAGATGCCCCACTCGTTATCGATCATCGACAGATCTGAGTGGCAGACGCCACAATATTCGACCTGGACTTCGACTTCTTCGGCTGCCAGTTCGGCGGCATCGTACTCATAGAGTTCAAGGGCCTGGCCAGCCTGCATGGCTGCATAACTTTTGATTTTCATTAGTACCTCTGCGTGGTTAATCACCGACAAGTGTAACAACTGAGAGCCTGCCTTGCCTGGCCGTTACGCTTACACCGCACTTTTTTGTCTTTTATGCTGATAAATCAGCCTTTAACCTGTGCCCCGGAAAGCGTTTGTAACACTTTGAGCTGCGCGACGGCTTCCTGCATCGCGTCCATTCCCTGCGTCAGTTCACGCAGGCTGCCGAGATGCTTCGCAATGTCGGCGCGCTCATGTCGGGTCTGCTGATTCATGGCCGCCAGCGTATCGGCCGCGCTGATGCTGCGCTCCGCCATCTGTGCAGCCGTCTGCGCCGAGTCACTGGCTACCAGCCGGATCCGTGAGATGGTGGTAACCGCCTCGCCGATGTTATTCGCCGTGGCTTCAGCCTGCTCTTTCGACGAATGGGCCAGACGACGAACTTCGCCTGCTACCACGGCAAAGCCGCGGCCAGCCTCGCCTGCACGAGCTGCTTCTACGGCAGCATTCAGCGCCAGGATATTGGTCTGGAAGGCTATGTTGCTGATACCATGCGTAATCTCATTGATGCCATTCGAGATTTTTTCCAGATCGTCCAGCCCTTCATCCAGCCGCCCCTGCGCCTGCTGACTCTCAGTGGCGATGTTGCTGATATTACGGATACTGCTTTCTGCCAGACTCAGCGTTTCACCCTGGCTCTGAGTCGCCGTTTCCAGCACCGGCAGCGCCTCCATCAGCGGCGTCAGCGCCTGCTGATAGTTGATCACCCGATCCAGCACCCGTGTCTGAATGCTGTTCAGCGCTTCCCAGCGGCGCAAGGCGCGCTGCGCGTAATGTGCGGCGTAACCAGCATATTCCACCGGAAACTGGCTCATCGCTTTGACGTCATGATTGAAAAACACCAGCGCCGAAAGCGTCTGATTGATTGGCACGCCCAGAATTTCGCCAAAGCTTGAGAAACCAGCGGCAGCAATGCCTTTGAAGAAGTGGGCATTGTGCAGTTTATCGGCATTACCGACACGACGTAGAATACAGTCGTTCATGAGTATTGCGGCCGGTTTGCCATGCCGGGCAGTAAAAGCCTGCCACTCCTGCTGTGTCGCCTGTTTAAAGTCTTTTTCTTCCATCAGGAACAGTCGATCGCCAAACTCAAGGTCACAGAAAAAGTGCACGCCACCCGATTCAATTTTGGCGATTGAGCGAATAAAGTATTCGCCGCCGACTTTGACACCGAAGGTCAGCCCCTTTAGCCGCTCGTTCAACTGCGCTTCGGTGCAGCTCAGATGTTCACACAGCGACGCGACAAACGGCTGTTGCTGACCCTGACGGTTAAATACAGAAGTGACGGTGCGCGCAATCGGATCGGCTTCAGCAATCAGCCAGCTCTGCTCGCGTGGCGTGAAGTTCTGGCTTTTAAAAGGCGCAAAGGATTTCCCAGCAGCCATCTGGCAGAACACAATGACGGCTTTGCCCTGCAATACCCTGCCACCCGCACCAATCCAGGTGCCATCAAAGGTAATTTTGCCACCCGCTGAACCGCCAATCGCCAGGCAGGGAAAACGCCCGCTGTTATACCAGGCCTGCATCAGAAAGCCTTCTGACGCAGACAAGCCGTCACAGTAAATCATCGCAAAAGTCCGATCGGCCGAGAGGGGCATCCGTACCTGCAACCGCATCAGCTCCTGCTGAATGGCGGTAATACGCTGACTGGCGGTCTGCGTATCGGCAACATGCAGATCGACAATGTGCGTTTCATGGCTGGCGATCAGCGTGTCGGGCAGCCAGAGATAACTTCCTTCCGGGCCGTTGCCATCACAGTAGGTACTTTGCGATCGGCTGCTGCTCAGCGCACCGTTGGAAGAGAGCGTCAGCACCGTCAGATCGGGGGTGTTAAAGCGCTGCCAGGCCTGACTGACCCGCTGAAAATCGGCTTCAGGCGGAACAAACGTCATCAGAATCCCGCCCGCGCGCGAGCTTAAACCAATGGAAGAGAGTGAATCTGGCAACGCACGACAATCCCAGGTGCCATTCGCTGGCTGGCTGCTACGCCTGAGACGGGCAACAGGCAGGCGTCTTTTGATCGTCTTAATGATCGACATATTATTATTTTCGCTTTTATTTGAATAAATTGCGCTTAATTCGCATTGTCTGGTGTGTATTAAAAGGAGGGCTAAATGCAGGTCCGTTCGCGTTCAGAACTCGTCGCTGAGTGCCGGGTTCATCATTGACTGGCGCGCTCAACGCCATTGGGTTATCGCCACCAGCGGGAAAACCTTTAGCAATTGCTGCAGTTGGTTTAATGGATGAGTTTGTTACAAAATCGTAGCATAAAATAACCCAGGACGGGAGTCTGGCGGGCGGATGTAAAGCTGTGCTGGTGACTGATGTCTACTGTTTGCGATGCAGACTCACCCGTTTTTAATGAGCTGGGTCTTTTTTATTGTGGCGGTCGGTAAAAGAGAGCGCTCAGAGGGTTATTCTGCCGCCTCCAGGCGTCTCTCTTAATCGGGCGACTTCACCGCTAAAATGAGCAGCGCTTTACTCATTATGCACTCTGCTCCTGCCAGTGCCGTTCGCAACGCTCCCGAGCTTCGGCAGGCAGATCGCGTAAATCGGGCAGCGTATCGCCGGAACCGTAGCCCATTGATCCCATCGCTTCCTGCTGTTCATCCTGCGCGGCAAAGGTGATTTTCTCCTCCAGTTTCTGCCAGCTATCACCCTGTTGCCGGGAGATAACAGCAAAAGTGGGCGTTTGTGCATCGTCGCCATAGATTTCATATTTCTGCTTATGCTCGTCAGAACCAAACTCAAGCGTGTCGATTAATGTCGCGTCGCTCATAATATTCTCCTTTTCGTCAGACCTTTAAGCGTAGTTCATCGGTCATTTCCCTGCTGTGGCAAACCGGTAGAAGAAATTTAATCTCCGCCTTATCAAAACCTTGACGCTGTGCATTTGCATAAACGAAGCGGGCGGCTATGCTTCCTGGTGTGACTAGCTAGTCCTTTTTATCTCACGGAACATTGATATGAGGTCTTCCTATGACACAACAGAAATACAGAGGTGGTGCCGGTAATTTTGCCAACGATCCGGAACGTGCGAGTGAAGCTGGCAGTGCAGGAGGCAAGGTCAGTGGGGGCAATTTCAAAAACGATCATGAAAAAGCCAGGGAAGCCGGTCGGAAAGGAGGCAAGATTAGTCGCCGTCCTTCTAAGTAATTCTGAATAAAGCGCTTTAGGACGTTTTACGCCATGGAGTGGCATCTCTCGTGAGTGAAACCACGACAATGTCCGTCCCTCATCTGGCTCTGCCATAAAATACTTTTACGCTATTCCACCGCTCTGGTATTCGCAACCCGGATAGCAGGTCTGACGGCACGCTTTATTTTCAGTCGCATGAGCCGTGATTTCAGCCCGCCTGTCCTGTCGGACAGACGAGCTGACTGCGTTATTTAACGTCACGATGCCGGGTCAGATAGTGCTTCACCAGCACAAAGAACAGCGGAACGAAGAATAATGCCAGCACGGTACCTGCCAGCGTGCCGCCAATGATACCGGTGCCGATGGCGATGCGGCTGTTAGCACCGGCACCGGTCGCCACCGCCAGCGGGATCACCCCGGCGATAAAGGCCAGTGAGGTCATCATAATCGGTCGCAGGCGGGTTCGTGCCGCCAGTAACGCCGCAGCACTCAGCGAACTGCCCCGACGCACCGCATCCTCGGCAAATTCGATAATCAGTATCGCGTTCTTGGAAGTCAGCCCGACCGTGGTCAGTAACGCCACCTGGAAGTAGATATCGTTGCTTAATCCGCGCAACGCCACGGCCAGCACCGTACCCAGTACACCGAGTGGCACCGCTAACAGCACGGAGAAGGGCACTGACCAGCTCTCATACAGCGCAGCCAGACAGAGGAAAACCACCAGAATCGAGATCGCATAGAGCGTGGTCGATTGCCCACCCGCCTGCTTCTCCTGCAGCGAGAGTCCGCTCCACGCGCCCGTCGTGCCTGCCGGTAGTTCATTGGCCAGCCGCTCAAGGGTGTTCATGGCATCACCGGAGCTGAACCCTTCGGCGTTCTGACCCTGAATTTCATAGGAGGCAGAACCATTGTAGCGGTTAAGACTTTCCGGTCCCATAGTCCAGCGGGTCGAGGCAAACGCCGAGAACGGTGTCATGGTGCCTTCACTGTTACGGATGTACCACTTATCCAGATCCGACGGTGCGGAGCGATACTGACCATCGCCCTGCAGATAAACGCGCTTCACCCGGCCACGATCAATAAAGTCATTGATGTAGGCTCCGCCCCAGGCGCTGGTCAGCGTGTCGGTCACATCGTCCAGCTGGAGGCCCAGCACCACCGCTTTGCTGGTATCAATATCAATCTGCAGCTGCGGAGTCTGTGGCAGGATATTCGCCCGCACGCCGCTCAGATCCGGGCTTTGCGCGGCGCTCTGTAACAGCTGATCGCGAAGGTTACTGAGTTGCTCACGCGTGGTGCCACCGCTGGCCAGCAGCTCATAGGTGAAGCCATTATTCTGTCCCAGCCCCGGCACCGACGGCGGCGTCAGCGCAAAGATCTGCGCATCCCGAATCGACGCAAGCGCATAAGTGGCGCGTCCGGCAATCGCTTCGGCAGAGTTCTCACTACCGGGTCGCTGGTCCCAGTTTTTAAGCTTGATAAACGCCATACCGGCATTCTGCGCCGCACCGCTGAAGTTAAAGCCATTGATGGTGAAAACCACATCAATATTCTGTTTCTCCTCCGTCAGAAACCAGTCAACAATCTGCTTATTGACCGCCTCGGTACGGCTGGCCGTGGCGCCTGCCGGCAATGTCGCCTGAAGCATAATGCTGCCCTGATCTTCAGTCGGCAGGAAACTACCCGGCAATCGGGTGAACATCACAAACAGTACTACGCCCATTGCGGCGTAAAGTGAAACCATGATTAGCGGACGACGCAACGTGCTCACGACTTTGTGACGATACTGACGCTCGGTGGCAGCATAGAAGCGGTTAAACCCGCCAAAGAAACCTTTGCGATGAGGTGTTGTTGGCCGCAGCAGCATGCCACACAGCGCAGGCGTCAGGGTCAGTGCCACCACCACAGAGAAGGTCATGGCGGCTATGATAGTGACGGAGAACTGCCGGTAGATCACGCCGGTTGAGCCGGCGAAAAAGGCCATAGGCAGAAAGACAGCGGAAAGTACCAGCGCGATAGCCACCAGTGCACCGGAGATCTCCTTCATCGACTTTTCCGTTGCCTCACGCGCCGGCAAACCTTCGTCATGCATAATGCGCTCGACGTTCTCAACCACCACGATTGCATCATCCACCAGCAGGCCGATGGCTAGCACCATCGCAAACAGCGTCAGGGTATTGATGGTATAGCCGCACAGCGCCAGCACGCCAAAGGTGCCGAGCAGCACGACCGGCACCGCCAGCGCCGGGATCAGCGTGGCGCGGATGTTTTGCAGGAACAGGTACATCACCACCACCACCAGCGCAATCGCTTCGATCAGGGTGATCACCACATCCTCAACGGAGATTTTGATGAAATCGGTACTGTCGAGGGCATAGGCCACTTCGTAACCTTCCGGCATAGAATGGCGATATTCTTCAACTTTGTTTTTGACCAGCGTCGCCGTGGCCAGCGCATTCGCACCCGGTGCCAGCATTACACCGACCCCCGCCGCAGGATGCCCGTTGAGTCGGGTGGTCATGTCATAAGATTCGCCGCCCAGCTCTACCCGCGCCACATCCCCTACCCGCACGATGGCACCACTTTTATCACTTTTAACAATGATGTTGCGGAATTGCTCCGGCGTCTGCAGCCGTGACTGCGCTCTGACCGTGGCCGTAAGTTGCTGATTGTCAGGCGATGGAAGGCCGCCGATTTTACCGGCTGAAACCTGAATATTCTGCGAGCGTATTGCTGCCGACACGTCAGAAGGCTGCAACGCATAAGAGCTTAGCTTGAAGGGATCGAGCCAGATGCGCATCGCGTACTGGCCGCCGAACACCTGGATGTCACCGACGCCTTCAGTCCTGGCCAGCGGCTCCTGCATATTGCTGACCAGCCAGTCGCCGATATCGGTGCTGTTGCTTTTACCTGTCGTGTCATACAGCCCCATCACCAGCAGGAAGTTCGACTGTGATTTGGTCACGGTGACGCCAAGCTGCTGCACCTCGCTGGGCAGACGCGAGAGCGCCTGCTGCACCTTGTTCTGCACCTGCACCTGCGCGGTATCCGGATCGGTGCCCTGACTAAAGGTGACGGTGACTGACACATTACCCTGCGAGCTGCTGCTGGAGGTAAAATAGAGCAGATTATCCAGCCCGGTCAGCTGCTGCTCAATCACCTGAGTAACGCTGTTCTCCAGCGTCTCCGCAGAGGCACCGGTGTAAGTCGCACTGATATTTACCGAGGGCGGTGCAACATCAGGATATTGTTCAACCGGCAACAGGGTGATGGAAAGCGCACCAAGCAGCATAATTAAAATGGCAACTACCCATGCGAACACGGGACGATAAATAAAAAAGCGAGAAAACATCAGCGGGATCTCATCCATTGGGGCGGGGGCAAAATCTGCATTCCTGCAGATCAACAAACTGCGTTGATTATAGGTTGTCACATCCGGTTAAACATCCTGACATTATCTTTTCCTGAACCGGGCTGATCGCGACGCTGTGCCGCCAGTTTGCTTTATAGCAACCAGATGGGTTTATAGCCGGTGTAATTGCTAAAAACATCGGTATGGAACGAATCTGATGATGCACTGAGCAAAATAGTCATCCCTGACTATCCTGAAATAAAGGATATCAACCAGGAGAGAACAATGAAATTTTTCTACTTCGTTTCGCTTATCGCCTCTGCACTCTATTTACTGATCTTTCTGCCCAAACTTCGTACCCGCCGGGAACCCATTGCCTACTGGGGATGCTGGATTTATCTGGGGGCCAACGCAATTTTCTGGGCGGTTTATGGCATCCGGCATTACATTTAGCGCGGAATTTTAAGCAAAGCGGTAAATCTTCATGTTTCTGGCGCTATCGTGCTGATAGGCAAGGCTAGCGCTGACAATAGGTTAAGTTTTTAGTAGCGGGTAGTTGCCGGTTATCACTTTGAGCTTGTCAGCCCTCCTTCCCGCGTAAAAGGATGATTTTTCCTCTGGTTCCGTTGTGGGATATAGTGGCTGCACTAACGTGAACACCTCTGCAAAACAGGTAATAACTGCCATGACTCTGATCCCTAAAAACTATTCGCGGCTGGAAAGCGGCTACCGTGAGAAAGCACTTAAAATCTATCCGTGGGTGTGTGGGCGCTGCTCACGCGAATTTGTTTATTCAAATCTGCGCGAGCTGACGGTTCACCATATCGATCACGACCACACCAACAATCCGGAAGATGGCAGTAACTGGGAGTTGTTGTGTCTCTATTGTCACGATCACGAGCACTCGAAGTACACCGAAGCTGATCAGTATGGCACCCGCGTGGTCGCAGGCGAGGATGCACAAAAAGATGTTGGTGAGGCGACCTACAATCCCTTTGCCGATCTGAAGTCGATGCTGAATAAGAAGAAGTAACCGCTGAATTTTTGAGCCTGTCAGGACAACAACGTGCTGACAGGCTCAGCCCCGTTCCGAACCTGCCGCATAAAAATCGCCCTGTAACTGCCAGGTCCACTTCGCGCTATCCAGATCCAGACAGAGCTCGACATCCTCCTGAAATCCGCGCTGTTGAAGTTCCAGCGCTGAAGCGCATTCGCGAAGAGATAACAGATTCAGCTGCTGCCAGGCGGCAACCGCACCCGCTGCTTCCGGGGAGAAGCAGTCACGCCCGATGGCTGCAATAATGCCACCGGCTGCAGCATAGTCCTCTATGGCCGGCCGAAGCGAGCCATCGGGCCAGCGCTCCCCACAGGGGATAACCAGAATGCGTTTAAAGTCCCGGCAGGCCATTGCAGTCTGCGAGAGGTTCCTGAAGCAACCGCTAAATAGGGTGACGTCCGTAACCCGATCACGGGCCAGGAAAGAAATCGCAGAACCATTGGGTGATGGCAGAACCAGCTTTTCACCCTTTTCAATTTTTCGAATCGAGGCAGGAGAAAGGCTAAAACCGCCAGCATCTGATAATCTGTCGTAGCTGGCGAGCCGTGCGCCGATGTTGTTTGCAAAACCGATGGCAGATGCATCCTTCCAGGGGTAAGGATAAACCTGTGCGCCATTGTCGACCGCCAGACTGACACAGGTGGAGAAAGACATCACATCGACGATCACGATGCACTCCACATCTTTTGCCGCGTAACGGACTGCGGCAGTCCCCCACTCAAGGCGAACGTCAAATCTGTCCTGATTACACCATTGCATATCTCATCCTCCGTTACAGCCTGTCAGGGGTGCACCGCTCAATCCATGACACGCCAGGGTCGATTAAAGTATCAGCACTGTCAAAAATCCATTGAGGTGATTAACGACACTAAAAATTGAGCGTCAACAACCTGGCCTTGTATAGTTAGCCAGGGCTTAAATCCTTACAACAACAACCAGGACGCAGGATGATGATTTCAAATGAGAATGCAGAACATTATAGCTGGGGGGACGGGTGCGATGGCTGGTATCTGATAAACCGCAAAGATATGTTAATCATTCATGAAAAAATGCCGCCCGCCACCCGTGAGAAAAGACACTATCATGCTTCATCCCGGCAGTTTTTCTTTGTTCTTCAGGGCGTGCTCTCGATGGAACTGGAGGGCGAAGTGCATGATATCTGTGCGCAACAGGGAATCGAAATTCCGCCGCACGCTAAACACCAGGCCAGAAATAACAGTGATGCGCCAGTAGAATTTATTGTCATTTCTCATCCGACAACACGCGGGGATCGTACTGACCTCTGATCTGCCAGCAGCGCCAGGTAATAGCGCTGTCTCATGAAGTAAACAGATATCTCATGAACAATATTTTAAATACCCGATCGGGTTGTTAATTTGTGGGGTAATAACGACACGTTATGTTTGTCCGACTCCCGTTACGCTAATAATGCCGTTGTGAATATTTTTTGCTTCAGCGTCCGGGTAGAAATATTAACCATAATGACCTTACCCGTAAGAAATCAAATCCCCCAAATATTACAGGCTCACTACTGCATTATTATTCCATTATAACAACACCTTACTCACAATCACTTTATTGCCAGTTATAACGGCCTTTCTATGCCTGATAAATAGTTCAGGGCATAACGCAGAGCCGTCTCGTTTATTATTGTATAATTCTCACGCTTATTTCATAGCAGGAAAACAGAGCACACGGCTCACCGAAACATTTTGAGAAAAAATTTTGCTGAATAATAGTCAGAATCCACGTTGTTGTTCCTTTTTATGTACCAGGCTTAGCCGATAACAATAGAGACAATGTGGAGCATTATGAAAGAGCAAAATCGCACAAATGGCATCGCCCCTTATGGGGGTGCTGCCGGTGGCTGGGGCGCACTAAAGGCGGTTGCCGATGCTATCCGTGGCCAGATGTCAGTAAAGCAGGATGTGATTGCCCTGTTTAAAGTTAATCAGCCGCAGGGCTTTGACTGTCCGGGCTGTGCCTGGCCTGACCCACAACACGCCTCATCCTTTGAGTTCTGCGAAAACGGGGCGAAAGCTGTCTCGTGGGAAGCCACCAGCAAGCGCACCACACCGGAATTTTTTGCCGCTCATACCGTGACTGAACTGTGGGAACGCAGCGCACTGCATCTGGAGGGCGAAGGACGGCTGACCCATCCCATGAAGTACGATGCCGCGACCGACACCTATCAGCCCATCGAATGGGAAACGGCGTTCCGGGAGATCGGTGAGCATCTGCGCAGCTACAACGATCCTGACAGCGTGGAGTTTTATACGTCTGGCCGCGCCTCCAATGAAGCGGCGTTCCTGTGGCAACTCTTCGCCCGTGAATATGGCACCAATAACTTCCCCGACTGCTCAAACATGTGTCACGAACCGACCAGCGTTGGCCTGCCGGAATCGATTGGCGTTGGCAAAGGTACGGTAGAGCTGGAGGATTTTGATCACTGTGATCTGGTGCTCTGCATCGGCCATAACCCTGGCACCAACCATCCACGCATGCTCGGCACGCTGCGTGAAGTCTCTAAACGCGGTGCCACTATCGTGGCGATTAACCCGCTGCGTGAACGCGGGCTGGAACGCTTTACTTCACCGCAAAGCCCGATTGAGATGCTGTCAATGAGCTCTACTGAGCTGGCTTCGACCTACTACAAAGTGCGGGTGGGCGGCGATGCAGCAATGCTCAAAGGCGTAATGAAGATCCTGCTCACCATGCACGAGGAGGCATTGAGCCAGGGCAAACCCGGCGTCATCGATGAAGTGTTTATCAGGGAGCACACCGAAGGTTTTGACGATCTCAAGGCCGACCTGGAGAGCACCGACTGGGCGCACATCCTTAAAGTCTCCGGCATGGCGCGTGAGGAGATCCAGCATATCGCCCGGCTCTACGCCAGCGCTGAACGAACCATCATCTGTTATGGCATGGGAATTACTCAGCACCAGTATGGTACCCAGAACGTGCAACAAATCGCCAACCTGCTGCTTATGCGCGGCAACATCGGTAAGCCGGGCGCGGGTATCTGTCCGTTACGTGGTCACTCTAATGTGCAGGGCGACCGCACTGTAGGCATCACTGAGATCCCGCCGCAATCGTTATTGGATGGTATTGAGAAAGTGTTTGGTTTCAGGCCGCCGCAGAAGCATGGTCACGGCGCTGTGGAGGCAATTAAGGCGATGCGCGATGGTAAAGCTAAAGCGCTGCTCTGTCTGGGGGGTAATCTGGCAGAGGCAATTTCAGATCCCCAGGTGACGTTCCCGGCCATGCGTAATTTAGATCTGGTAGTGCATATGGCCACCAAGCTCAACCGCTCACACCTGTTACTCGGCAAGCACAACTATCTGCTGCCGGTGCTGGGCCGGACTGAAACTGATGTTCAGGCGACCGGCGCACAGAGCGTGACCGTTGAAGATTCGATGTCGATGGTGCATGCCTCGCGCGGTTCGCTGAACCCGGCCTCACCCCATCTGAAATCTGAACCGGCGCTGGTCGCTTCACTCGCTAAGGCCACCCTGCCAGACAGCGTGGTTGACTGGTCAGCCATGGTCGCCGATTACAGCCGCATCCGTGATGCCATTGAAGCCGTGTTCCCGGCGTTCGAAAACTTCAACGAGCGCATTAAGCATCCGGGAGGTTTCAGGCTCCATAACGCCGCATCAGAACGCGTCTGGCTCACGCCTTCCGGTCGTGCGCAGTTTAAAGTGATGCAGGGCATCAACGAAGATCCCCGCTCGCTGAAATGCCATGATCTGGTACTCACCACCCTGCGCAGTCACGACCAGTACAACACCACGCTGTACGGACTAAATGATCGCTATCGTGGCGTGACGGGCCGTCGTGATGTGCTGTTTATCAATGCGGAAGAGGCGGAAAAACGAGAGCTGCGCGTGGGTGACCGTGTCGATCTGATGGCGCTGGATCCGGAGGGTAATCCCACCTCGCGTCAGATGAAAAACCTGACCATCGTAATTATTGATATGGCACCAGGTTCAGTCGGCGCTTACTACCCGGAGGCCAATGTAATGGTTCCGCTCGACAGCCATGATACCAAAAGCGGCATTCCCGCCTATAAAAGTATTCCAATCGCTATGACGCGCGTAACCGACGAGACGCACACTACCTCAGGTATTCTTCGTTAGTCTGACCTGCCAGACAGTTAATATTGCCAGCGTGGCCGGTGTTCCGGTCACGCTGTTTTTACTTTTTGGGCCTGCTGGCATCATTTTTTCGGCCCTCAGCTTCTTTTATCACCAGTAAAGCACCTCGCGCGAAGTAACCCGAGCGGCAGCGTCGTATACACTGTTGTGCTGAAAACAGTTCTATAAACGATCGTCTCTTATTTGCCTGCGCGGATGTTCAGCGCCCTATCGGAAAACTGCCATGTTTCACCTGATTTTCAGCTTACCCAGCTGGTATGTCATTGCGCGCGTCATCATTCCCTTATCACTGCCACTGGCCATCAAGATCCTGCTCTCAGCACTGGTGCTGCTGGCCTCACAATATCTGCTGGTAAGCCGCTTTACGTCTGGCGGCATTTTCTCCGCCGAAATGCCCCGCATTATCATCATCCTGTTTAACTGGGCGTACAGTACCGTGCTGCTGCTGGCGCTGCTGCAGATGCTGATGGATGCAGTCATGCTGATCGCGCTGCTGTTGCGATATCCGCTGGAGCTGGTGCCTGGTATTCGCTATCTGGCTGTGGTGCTGGCGATGATGCTGGCTGCTGTTGGCGTACAGCAGGCGATACGGGTTCCGCCGGTCAAAGAAGTGACGCTGGTGCTGCCCAATCTTCCGGCTGAGTTTGAGGGTTATCAGCTGCTGCAGCTGACCGACCTGCACATCACCCGGTTGTTTAATCGTGTGTGGACCGCCGCGATGGTTGAGCGGGCGATGTCTCTTAACGCCGATCTGATTGTGGTAACGGGCGATGTGATCGATGGCAGCCTTGAACACAGGCGTCATGACGTTGAACCACTGCGCGCGCTGACCGCCTCTGACGGCGTATGGGCAATTACCGGTAACCACGAATATTTCTTCCATCAGGCAGTCTGGACGGCCCATCTGGCCTCACTGGGGCTGCAGCCGCTGCTCAACAGCCACACCGTTATTCAGCGCGGCGCGGCAAAACTGGTGATTGCCGGCCTGCCGGACGCCTCCGCAGCTGGCAGAAATGCGATCGGCCCCGATCTGGCCCGCGCGCTGGCACAGGCACCTGAAAACGCACCGGTGATCCTGCTGGATCATCAGCCGCGCAATGCCCGCCAGAACGCGGCGCAGGGCGTAGATGTGCAGCTTTCAGGACATACGCATGGCGGTCTGATTATCGGACTGGACCGGCTGTTTGCTAAACCCAACGCCGGATTTGTGTCCGGGCTTTATCAGGTTGACGAAATGCAGCTCTATGTGAATAACGGCACGGCACTCTGGCCAGGCATGGCGGTCAGGCTGGGCCGTCCCTCGGAACTGACGCGGATTACTTTACGCCGCCAGCGGTGATCGTGTGGCGAGACTGCGTCAGGAAAGTGCGGTTTTTGCAGGTGTGCTTAAGCTTGAGTGAGACAAAGGAGATCACCATGACGATGTTATGTACCGCCTGCGGCACCGCTTATCCGGATCAGTCTTCACATCAGCATTGCAAAATCTGTGAGGATGAACGTCAGTACGTTCCTGCCACGGGTCAGAGCTGGATCGCGTTTGACGCGCTGCGCGACAGCCACGCAAATAAGTGGACGGCCCACAGCGATGCGCTGTTAAGCCTTAAAACCGTGCCTGAGTTTGCTATTAATCAGCGTGCCTTTCTGCTGCGTACGCCGCACGGCAACGTGCTCTGGGACTGTATTGCTAACCTTGATGACGCCACGTACACGCTGATCGCAGCGCTGGGCGGCATTGATGCTATCGCGATTTCACATCCGCACTACTACACCACCATGCAGGAGTGGGCTGAGGCGTTTAACGCGCCCCTTCATCTGCACGCCCGCGATAGGCAATGGATTGTCCGAAAGAGCCCGTACATCCGGTTCTGGGAGGGTGAATCTCACGCGCTGATGCCATCGGTTACGCTGTTACGGCTGGGCGGCCATTTTCCCGGAGGCAGCGTGCTGCACTGGGACGAGGGCAAAGGAGTGATGCTGGTGGGGGATATCATGCAGGTCACGCCGGGCGCGCATGGCGTGTCGTTTATGTGGAGCTACCCAAATATGCTGCCACTGTCAGCCGCCACGGTAGGCGACATCCTGCATCGGCTTGCTAACGTGACATTCGGGCAGCTTTATGGCGCGTTTGAAGGTCAGGATATTCGTGAGCAGGCGAAAGAAAAAGTGATGCGGTCGGGAGAAACCTATCTGGCCTGTCTGCGGGATCATCAGGCGTAGCGAGCGTTGAGAGAAAAACAGCCGCCCACAGGTGGCGGCTGTTTTAACACCATTACGCCGTCTGGAACACCGCAACCATGGTACGCAACTGCCCTGCGCGTGCGGCAAGCTCATCAGCAGAGGAGGCCGACTCTTCCACCAGCACGGCGTTCTGCTGCGTCACCTGATCCATCTGGTTCACTGCAATATTGACCTGTGAAATACCACTGCTCTGCTCCTCAGAAGAAGAAGAGATATCACGCATCAGCTGAGAGGTCTGTTCAATAGCACTGACGCTCTGCTTCACTTTGTCGCCCGCGTTCTGCGCCATCGCAATCCCTTCCTGTGCGTGACCAACTGACTGCTCAATCAGGCTCTTAATCTCTTTTGCTGCACTGGCGGAACGTTGTGCCAGCGCACGCACTTCGGATGCGACAACCGCAAAACCTTTGCCCTGCTCACCGGCGCGTGCCGCTTCAACCGCTGCATTCAATGCCAGAATATTGGTCTGGAAGGCGATACTGTCGATCACGGAGGTGATCTCTTCAATCTGACCTGAGCTGCCACGGATTTTGTGCATGGTCTGCATCACAGAATCCATCGCCGCGCCGCTTAACAGTGCCGCCTGTGTTGCTGATTCTGCGCGATCAGAGGCAAAGCGGGTGTTATCCGCATTCTGCTGAATAATTGATGCCAGCTGTTCCATGCTGGCCGCTGTTTCAGCCAGTGAAGCCGCCTGCTGTTCGGTGCGTGACGAAAGGTCGCCATTGCCACGGGCAATCTCTTCCGAAGAGTGGGCAATGGTGGCGGCGTTACCTTTGATATCCGAAACCAGCTGGGCAAGACGCTGCTGCATCCGCATCAGCGCATTCAGCAGTTCAGCCATTTCATTACTGCCTGAAATCGTCAGCTGTGCTGTCAGATCGCCTGCCGCAACGCGGCTGGCTACTTCAACCGCTTCTTTGACCGGGCGGGTCACAGAGCGGGTGATCATCACCGCCACCAAAACGGCCAGCAGAGCGACGGCCAGCAGACCTGCCAGTAGCAGATACTGTGCATGACGTTTTTTATCGATCTGCACATCCATCATCTGTTCCAGTCGGGAACTGGTTTGATCGCCCAGCTCCGCATAGCGGTTGATCGCCTGAGTAAACACCCGTACATATTCAACGGGTACCACGCTGGCGTGTCCGCTCACAAATATACTATCAGCCAGTTGCAGTGCGCCTTGTGCCTGCTGATTCGCATCCTCAGCTAGCCCTGAGAACGTCGTTTTCAGAGCCGGCTCAATGAAAAACGCCTTATCCAGATTTTTGCTGAACTGTGCCAGAGCCGTCCTGCCATTATCAATCTGGAACGCCAGACGACTGCGATCGGACTCAGAAATATTGCCACTGGCAATCAGCGACGTACCATTGGCTCGGATCTGACCCAACGTTTCAGTCAGCAGCGGCAGGCGGCTATAGATGCTGACGATCAGCTGGTAGGTATTTAAATCCGCATCCAGTGACAGTTGATAAAAATCCAGCACATCCTGATTGGTGTCCAGTAACGCCTGAATAAGATGGGCATGACGTGTCAGGCTGGTTGCCAGCGTGAGTTTGCCTGCGTTGATATCATCCTGCAGCTGACCCCACTCCTGATTAACCCGCTGCAGCGATTTCAGCGGTTGTGCCTGCTCGTCATCGTTGCGCAGATCGTCAGCAATTGTTCCGGATAACGTATTGATTTGCGAGACCAGTGCCAGACGTGGTGCGTTATCAGGCTTGTTAAGGGAGATGGCGATAGCGCTTTCCGCCCGATGGCGCTGCAGCAGGTTCAGTAACTGCAGGACTTTTTTCTCAACCGGAATACCGGTGAGTTCGACTTTTTTAGTATCAATAAGCTGGTTGCCTGTCTGAATAAACAGAAAGGTAGGTAAAATAAACAACACCAGTGCAAAGGATCCCAGTAACAGGAATTTTGCTGGCAAATTAATCCGGTCGAGTATTTTTTTCATTCTTTTCCGCTCTGATGTATGAGGCGTGCAGGTGAGTAGTGCACAAAATTGCTCGTGTAATATTATTTTTACCCTTTCTTTTGTATAGCCAGAGGCGCCTTATGCAGCGCAATAACGCTATGAAGAAAGGGGTTGGGTATAAAATCTCAGAAATGTATATCGCAACAGAAAGGAGTATAGATTGCGTTGCGTTATTTTACAGTGAATAAAATGACGATATTTACTGCAATATTCACCTAAGTCAAACTTACAAATAGTGATACATATCATATAGATAAAACAATAATATACACAAAAGCGTTTTTAGTCGTAAGCCTGACTTCAGCATCGCCGTTATGAAAATTAAGAAATTAAAGTTAATGTCATTGCCGCCGATAACAGACATCCGCACTGTATCGACTCAATTTCCATTCCGCTATTAACCCTGGAAAACGCTTTCCTTATAAATATCGACACAGTCTCAACTTACTCTAAAGAGTTAATTCCGGCAACATATGTTAATAATGAAATCGATTTCATTTCACTTTTATTTAAATAAAAATTATTCCTATTTCGCTTATAAAAGATAAAAAAAGCCCCCACAGTGTGGAGGCCAGAACTTTACTGCTCAGCGATCAGAAACTTTCCCAGTTCGCCTGAGTCATGTCGACGGTGTGGCGTTCAGGCTGCTTCGCCTGCAACAACGGACGACGTACACCAGCGGGCTGTTGCGACTGCGCGACACGCTGGTTACTGTTACCTTCCAGCGTAAAGGTCGCCACCAACCCTGACAGCGTCTCTGCCTGCTCCTGCAGCGATTTAGAGGCGGATGAAGCCTCTTCTACCAGCGAGGCGTTCTGTTGCGTCACCTCATCCATCTGGCCGATGGCCTGATGAACCTGCTCAATGCCCTTGCTCTGCTCAGACGTCGCCGCGGCAATCTCATTGACCAAATCGGCTACCTGCTGAATCGCCTGACGGACATTTTCACTGTTTGATCCTACACCGCTGGCCTGCTCTAAACCCTGCTCCACCTGTGAAACCGACGTTGAGATGAGGTCTTTGATTTCCCGTGCGGCAGAAGAAGAGCGTTGCGCCAGATTACGCACTTCAGACGCGACCACAGCAAAGCCGCGACCATGTTCACCGGCTCGTGCTGCTTCGACTGCTGCGTTCAGTGCCAGAATATTGGTCTGGAAGGCGATGCCTTCAATCAGCCCGGTGATTTCAGAGATTTTAGCTGAGCTGCTGCGGATCTCATCCATGGTACTCAGCATCTGCTCCACCGCCGCGCCATTCTGGATGGACATGTGATTGGCGTTATTCGCCAGGCTGCTGGCCTGATGCGCGCCTTCTGAGTTCTGTCGCACCGTTTCGCTCAGCGTCGCCATGCTGGCAGACGTCTGCTCCAGTGATGCCGCCTGCTCTTCCGTACGCGCGGAAAGATCTTCATTACCTGCAGCAATCTGCGTGGATCCGGCACTGACCGATTGCGCGGCGTGACTGACTGAAAGCAGCGTGCCGGAAACACGTGACAGCAACTGGTTAAACGCCATCGCCGTTTTGCCAATCTCATCCTTACTGCTGACTTCAGCGGTATGGGTCAGGTCAAGCGTATGACTCACCTGCGTCATCGTGTTGACGATGCCTGAGAGGCTCCTTTTAATGCCGAGGATAACCTTAGCGGAGAAACCTGCCAGCAGCAGAACAAGCAGCAGCGAGCCACCAGACATCGCCCACAGCGTCTGCGAATAAATGCGCTTGTTCTCAGCCCTGAGCTGTTCGCCAATATCAATATTCAGCTGAATCTGACGGGTATAATCCGCTTCCATTTTACGGGCAGCAGCACCCACACCATTATCACTCTGGAGTAATGGAAGCGTGACAGCATCATTATGGGCGCGTGACGCGGCAAGAAATTCCGGTAATGCGCTGCGTACCGCATCCAGATTTTTATTAGCCTGCTCAGTCATCGCTTTGTCTTCATCACTGGAGATGTCATTCGCCATATAATAATCATTCAGTGACTTAACCTGCTGAAGCAGATTTTCAATGCGCTCTTCGGCAGCAGGGAGTTTTGTCGCATCGCTGGTGCTCTGGTGGCGATAAAGCGCAATCCCTAACTGATTGGTGACACTGATCGATTTGTTGAGATCACGAATGCTGGGTATCGCATTCATCTGTACGTATTCAAAACGAGATTGAAAGCCCGAAATCACTGATAAAGAAATAATCACCAGCGCAATCAGTGACATTGCCAGCAGTGAGAAAATCAATACCAGACGCTGTGTAATAGTCATAAACGTCCCCTGGAGAGAAATAATTGTGAACCTGGTTTTAACTGGATTATTTTTATCGGCTTTCATCTGCAGGGCTTTAATCAATCGTAGAGGATATATTTTTATTTTTTTCCTTGAGTCTGTAACAGAGTGAACTACCTCACGATGTTCTCAGTTAGTGATCCCCTTTAACAACGCATCCCGACGAAAAATCTGCCAGCCTGCTTACACGATGTTTACACAACCCGATGGCCAGGATCGGGCTTCCGCTGCTGTTGGTATGGATCTGATGATTAGCCTGCTAATTCAACAGGATGGTTGACGATAATTGTTATTAAGAAGCACGTTAACACCATGAGAGAGGGCAACAGATCCTTCAACCTCAGTGCTGCGAATAGCAGGCGCTGTCGGGAATGAACATTCGAAATGCGGGCGTGTCATCAGATTTACTGATACGTGTAAACGAGGCCGGATGAATACTGGCGATACATCTCTGAGATTTTAACGATTTGTGTCAGGGCCAGATTAAATCAGGGAATTCACTGGCGGAATGCTGATTCTGGTCTATGCTCACTGGCCCGACCAGGCTTAAGTCTGTCGCGCAGCAATAACGCTTACAATAAAAAAGGTAGTTCTCATGGATTTAGCCACATTTGAAACCAGAACCGGTCTTTGGCCACACATGCATTTTACAGATGTTGAATATGAAGAGTGCAGTGCTGGCTTTGAGATCTATGCCATTGATGTCAGCCGCCAGACGAAGAGCAAGCTGTTCATTTGTCGCGTCACAACCGAACAGCAGGCAGCGTCGCTGACGTCGCAGTTCAAAGAGTGGCTGCCTAAGTTAAAGCTTAAAAAGCGCAAAGTTGCACTCAACCTGGCACGCAAGGCCTGCGAGAAGAGGTATCCCGCTAATCCGAACTATCATGACCGTTCGGATATGGGGCGTCATTCGTCCAGGCTCTGAAGCCATTCAGTCAGCATCTGCCAGAGCAGAGTGGCTGAAATGCCTGCACTGAAGTGTTTTTTCCGGTTCTGCGGCGCGTATTAATCGTGCGCCGCAGGCATCTGAAACAGGCGACACTCTCCAGGCTCAACTGAGATATCACTGAAGGTCGTAATATGCATCTCTATCCAGGTATTTGCGGCTCGCAGTGTATGAGGTGCGTTGCGCTGTTGCAGCTCCGCCACAAAATCCCGGGTACTGACAGTAAACTGACCGGTATCATCCTGTCTTATCGCCTCTCTGAACGCATGCCAGATCTCATCATCCTGTGACATCGCATTGACTCCACAACGGCTTTTGTTTGAAAATAATGCTGTATGCATGAACAGTATAATTAATCTGTCAGGTGGTCAAGTCTGCATTCACCTGCTGTACGCTGCCTGAATTATGGCCATTAATAGCCGTAGCCGCAGGCAGATCAGGACTTTAATCCTAATCTTAGTAATCGTTTTCATATCCAATTAACTGACTGATCCTGCTCATTATTTTATATTGCAGGCATTTTAATTGTTTGATATCTAACTAAAAAAAAAGTTAACCGCAGCGGAAATAACAGCGGTTTTGCCCTATCTTTAAATGGCTCTGCAACGAAATCCACTTCTGTTTCAGAGTGATCTGACTCCTACCCTTGCCCCCTACAAAAAGGGGGCACTTTTTCAGATATCGCAGATGTCGACCGGAGTTAACTCTGCAGAACGATAATGTCTACGCGTACCGGTTAAACCTGCTGAAGACGTTAAGAATGTGACTGGAAAAAGGGGAATTTGTAACCTGATAATTCAATGATTGCGCTGATGTTATCAAAAGACTAAACCAGTTGATTGAATATCAGGACAATTTTCTGAAATAGCAGAGAAACTGATTTTACCCGCTTAATAATTCCGCCAGTTCAACATGGTAAGGAGAACAAAAAGCGCGCAATAATCAGGCACAAACCGAATGATCGACGCCTCACCAGGGATGTCGTTACGTTATAATAATAGGCTATATCCTCTCTTCGCCCCCGCTTTTGCGGGGGCTTTTCTTTTATCTCTGTTTATTCGCCGGTTTATTATTGAAATGCCATTGGACATGCGTGCGCTTAATTCCTGATGTGTTGCCCTGCCCTATGTCCGGTTTGATGCCGCAAGCAGAACGTTATATTGGCCGCAGTTATGCCCTTAACCATCAATATTTCTGTGGTATGGTTAATCAGTAACTTCCTGCCATGTGAGTCTGCTTATGCTCTCTACCCTGATTTACCGTAGCCAGCTTGCGGGTTCGGTCTCGCCAGAGAAGCTCAAAGCGCTGGTGGAGCGCGCCAGTATCAAAAACGCTAAAGCTGAAGTCACCGGGATACTGCTCTATGACGGGCAGCACTTTTTTCAGGTGCTTGAAGGGAGCGTCGAGAACGTTCACACGGTTTTCCAGCGTATCAGTCAGGATGATCGGCATTTTAATCTGATTGAACTGATGCGAGATTACGCCCCTGCACGTCGCTTTGGTCAGGCCGGTATGGCCTTATTTGATTTACGTGACTATCAGAAACATACCGTCGTGGAAGCCCTGCTTAAACGGGTCACCCTGACTGATGAACGAATCAGACATGACCGGGTAGTGAAGTTCCTGCGTTCTTTTGTCGAAGGCAGGGACAAAGAGACGTTTATCGGAATTGCCCCTGCCAGCGAGTGGACACTGACTACGCCCCTTACCGTCAGTGCCGTGCCACCCCTGCAGCCTGCAGCGGATCAGCGCTGTGAATTTGCGCTTCAGCCTATCGTAGACGCAGCGAATCGCCGGATTGTCTCCTGCGAAGCCCTGATACGCGGTCTTCAGGGCGCACCACCCGCCGACTACTTTTCACAGCTGCCGGAAGGCGAGCGTTATCAGGCGGATCTCCATTCCAAAATCTATGCGTTTCAGCTGGCCAGACATCTCGGCCTGCGGGAGCAGACCCTTTCCGTCAACCTGCTGCCCATGTCACTGGTAATGATCGACGATGCGGTTGAACATCTCATTCAGCAAATCAGGCAACAGGGATTGCGCCCTGAGCAGGTGGTAGTTGAGGTGACTGAAGATGAGGTCATCTCCCGCTTCGATGCCTTTCAGTTTGCTGTGCGGCAGCTGAAAGCAGCCGGAATCAGCCTGGCCCTTGATGATTTCGGTGCCGGTTTCGCAGGCCTGTCGCTGCTGGCCGATTTCCAGCCCGACAAAGTTAAGATCGATCGCAAGCTGATCATCGATATTCACCGCAGTGGCCCACGTCAGGCGATTGTGCTGGCCATCCTTAAGTGCTGCCAGGCGCTGGAAATCACGGTCATTGCGGAAGGCGTCGAGAAAATTGAAGAGTGGCTCTGGCTGGAAGGGGCCGGGGTCCGCTATTACCAGGGCTTTCTGTTTGCCCGCCCTGCCCTTAATGCCCTGCCTGCCGTGAGCTGGCCTGCACGTCGCCCATGATTCTCCCGACAATATACTCCCCCTGCCTGCGCTTTTGCTCATAGTTTGAAGCGGCTCACACCGCTTCGCTGCAAAAGGCAAAAGCTGTGCCATGCTTGATCCATCTGACAGCCTTCTGGCAAGACAGATATACATCAGGTCCCTGGATAACAACCGGAATTGGGAGAATCACCATGAACGAAGATCGCATTGGCGGCAACTGGAAGCAGTTCAAAGGTAAGGTCAAGGAAAAATGGGGTGATCTTACGGATGATGATATGACCGTTGTAGAAGGGAAGCGCGATCAGCTGGTCGGAAAAATTCAGGAACGCTACGGCTACGAGAAAGACCGTGCTGAAAAAGAAGTGAAAGAGTGGGAAGATTCTAACAAGTACCACTGGTAAAGCGTTCATAATCGCCGGGCGTCTCTGCGCCCGGCACCGGCCTGTCGGCTCTCATCTCCGTCTGTTCATTTACTCTCTGACATCTCTGCACCTGTCACAGGGAGAGATTATGGAAATGATTGTTTCTTTATTTATTCCTGGCGCGCATACTGCCACCATCTTCGCCATCATGAAATTGCTAATCTTTCCGGATATCAACTATGCCTCAGCACTCTACCGATACCGTATGTGGTCTCGTCGGTGTTCTTCCTGAAACCCTGCGTCGCTGGCGTCGTGCCGGGCTGATCACACCGCCAGGCCCTGCTGGCTACTCAGATCAGCAGCTCACGCGCGCGCTCTGCGTTCGTGAAATGACATCAGGAGGCCATACGCTGTTTGATATCCATGCTGCCCTTAACTGGCCCAACGTCACGCTGCCCGGCGGCTGGGCCTGCCGGGAAGAGGATATGTTGCAACTGCTGGCGAACAATCCGGACGCAGATATTGAACGTGAACTGCAGATGATGAATACCGACTACTGTGGCGATGATTATGTTAATCGCTATCTGCGGCCGCTCAACCTCTGGCTGCGTTCTGACCTCAGTGAAGGAGCAGCAGAGCGTCAGCAGCGTTTTCATAATGCCGTGATCGATCAGTGGGATCGCCTGTCGCTGGCCGCACAGCGACGCAGCACCGTACCGCTGTTTCTTGAAGCGGTCAGCGTGACGGATGAAACCGAGATCTGGATGGAAGCGATACGGCTCAACGGACAGGGCTTTCGGGTTGAAGTCGCAGCGACCACATGCGGTGTCCCTGCCGTGGCGCATCGCCACTTTGAGCATCATCTGATGTGGTGTGGCGATGGCATCAGTGCTGCGATGAAGGCGGCATTTCTCTCCAGCCTTGAGGCGGGTAACCCCGTTATGCTGACCGGAACAAATACCGGCTTGCAATCCCCCGTCGGCCCTATGTCTGCCAGCGCCTGATGCAGTTGGTTTTTTACTGCCAGCGATTAAAAAAGGCGGAAACAGCCTGAGCCGCTTCCGCCCTGTTCACATTATTGATGTTCCAGCGTTCGTGGTCCGCCGATTGCAATCGGGATACGGCGCGGTTTCTCGCTCTCAGGTATTTCCTGGATCAAATCAATGCTAAGTAAACCGTCCGCCAGACTGGCACCGGTCACCTTCATGTGCTCCGGAATAGAGAAGCTCATCTGGAAATCATGCCGGGAAATACCGCGATGGATCCAGCTGCTGTTCTCCTGCCGGATCTCGCCAGACGATTCCTCTGATGCATCATCCCGGTGACCTGCTACGGAAAGTCGTCCGCCACGTAGTTCTATTTCCAGCTCATGCTCTTTCCAGCCGGGTACGCTGACGGTCAGCGCATAGCGGTTATCCTCAACCCGCTGCAAATCGTAAGCGGGAACTGACGTCACCGGATTGTCGCCAGTCAGCTGGCTGAACAATTTATCGATACGGCTAAAACGGTCTGAAAAGACAGAATCCGCCAGCGAAGGGAAAACAGAAAACTGTTGTACTGACATGGTGATAATCTCCTGAACAGGTTCATCCAAAAGTTCATCTGACCGGTATCATATTCCCGATCACCGTTAAAATAGGGATTGGTTATCAGCTTTCAAGTGGCTGAATAGATTTTTTTAACGTGACTGTCCGGTCTGTTATCACAGGAATAGATTTCAGGATATTAACAGCGCCGTTACTTTTTGTTCTGAGGCGCAAGAATGAAATGGGGATGACAACCAGCCAGTAATAACAGCAGTTCATATTCACCCTGGCTGAGTAACGTCGGATTACCTGCTGCTTCTTTGGTTTGCCAGACTCTCAGGCTAAGGTCAAAACGCTCAGCGGCGCTCTGCTGTGAGAGGCCAGCGGCAAGTCGAAGTTCACGCACATTACTCTGGACAATCACAGGCGGCTTGGGGGGACGATTAACCAAACAAAGACTCCTTCAACATGATTAAAAACGCAAAAGCACAGCGTTTCGCCAGCAATTAAAGCGAAGCGACCCGAAAGCGCTCAGTGCGAAAGACCAGAGAATAATTGACTATTTTGCTTAAATGTCAAATTTCAGACTTAACAATTAAGCGAAATTTTCCTGTAAGCGAAGCGGCATATTTCGTCCTGACTGCGCTTTTCCTATTTCCTTAGAATGCTTTATTTCTTCCGCCAGGAATTATCCTGTTATTTGACTTAAGAAGCATTCAGGGATTAATCCGCTACCTCAATGCCCCATTCTTCATCAGGATAGATGTTTAGCCTGAGGTTCCTGTTCAGGCTGCATCATTGAAACCAGCGGAGGATAATAAATGAAAAATCCCATCCAGCGTCGCTCACCCGACGATCTGTCGCATGTGGAAATTCGTGAACAGTGGCAAATCACCTACTGGACTCAGGAGCTGAGGACAACCCAGGAAAGACTGACACGCGCGATCCGTGAAAGCGGCGCACGAACCGAACAGGTGCGTGACTGGCTGGAACAGAACCCGCCCCCACGTCGCCCGGCTCAATCTCTGAATGGTATCAAAAGTTAAGCTGATTGCTGACAGAAATGCTGCGTCAACGTCGGCATTGTGGTGGATTGGCCTGCATCAGCCGGGGGCACGCTGACAGGTCATCTCTGCCGGTCCAGGTTCCTTCCCGGCTTTTACCTTGTGTTTTAAGAGGTTATCCCGCAGAGCAGCCTGCGCATAACGATCCTGCCTCCGGCATCAGGGCTACTTCCCCTGAAAACCGACTTAGAAATAATAGTAACCATCCTGAATGCTTATTGATTTTTTGTCCGAAAATAAACCTCAATAGCGCTGAAGCTCCGGGCTAAAAATATAAAAAATAAATAATCAGGCACCGCTTCGATTAAATTTTCGAATCGTAAATATTGCCTTTATGCGTTAAAGAAAATATTAAGAGACACTCGCCGCATACTGCCTTATCATCAGGCTGAAAATAAAAAATACGCTATATTTCCTGCCGCCCGAATCAGATTTCGCTCCGGACAGTTTTCTTTTTTCGCTCCGTAATCAACCGGTGCGGAGGTTACACACATGCTCAAGAATTTAGACGGCGACAATGAACGCCGAAGTCGTGCTTTGCAGGCACTGCGCAACCCTGACGAAAGTCGCGATGACGTTCTGCGAAAATTTGTCCGGTTAGCCAGTCAGGCCCTGGGTATCCCGGGAAGCTTTATCTCGGTGCTGGATGACGAATTCCAGACCGTGCGGGCATCACATAACTTTGATCTGCAACGCTCAACGCGTGGGGATTCACTCTGCCGTCATGTGGTAGACAGCGACAGCGCAGTGATCGTGCCGGATACCTATCACGATGCGCGCTTTGTCACGCATCCGCTGATCACTGGCTCACCTTTTATTCGCTTTTATGCCGGTGTGCCTCTGAGAACCCGCGACGGCATTATTCTGGGCACACTCTGTGTTACCGACACCGAGCCGCATGCGTTTACCGTTGAGCAGGTGACGACATTAACGCTGCTTTCCACGCTGGTCATGTCCTTTCTTGAAGCCTGGCACTCCGCTGGTTTTTGCGATCCGGTGACCGGATTGCCTAACCGCCAGCGCCTGATACGTGATTTGCAATATCTGGCCTTAGCCGGCGATACCACGCCACGACGTCTGGTGCTGATTGATTGCATCGACATGTCACGAGCTTATGAACTGGCCCGCACTATGGGAATGAATCCGGTTGAAAGCCTGCTGAAGGATATGGCTACCCTGCTGCCGCTGCGTCTGCGTCCGGCGGTGGGTGAGATGATCTACACTGTGGCCACAGGCCGGTTTGCCATTCTGACCCGTGCTGATAGCCGGCTGAGTGCAGCCTGGGTCGCCGGTCGCCTGGAGGGTATCAGTGCAGACATGGATGAGGGGCTGTCAGTTGCACTGACGCCTCATACCGGTGAGGCAGGCTTTGTTGCTGGCAGCATGCCAGCGTCGGAAGTGTTGCGCCGCGCGGTCAGCGCGCTGAATGAAGCGGTCGGGCGCGGGCTGCCCTCTCAGCGTTATGATATTGAGACGGAAACACAGCGCTCAGAAGATTTCCTGCTGATGACCGATCTGAAAACAGCTCTGCGCGATAACATCGGACTCTATATGGTCTATCAGCCCAAGATTTGCCTGCAGAGTGGTAAACCGGTGGGCCTGGAAGCGCTCATCCGCTGGCGACATCCCAGCAGAGGCGAACTTTCACCTGCTGCCTTCATTCCGCTGGCCGAGCAGACCGATCTGCTCTCGGTGCTGACCGCCTGGATTATCGATCAGGCAGTTGAACGTCTCAGACGACTGCGTAATAACTGTATTCAGTTGCCGTTAACCATAAACGTCAGCGTACGCGATTTTGCATGCGAGGGATTTGCTTCCGCTCTGGAAAGCAAAATGCTGAAGTCTAAGCTTCCGACCTCGCTGCTGGGCATCGAATGCCTGGAGACAGAACGTATCCTTGAAAGCCCCACCGCCCTACGCGGTCTGGAGATGCTCAGAGACCGGGGATTCACGATTTCACTTGATGATTTTGGTGCAGGCTACAGTAATATCAGCTATCTGCGCCGTATGCCGCTGGATGTTATCAAGCTGGATCGTTCTCTGATTAGTGAGCTCTCTTCAGATACGGCTTCACGCATTATTGCCCGCAGCATCATCGCCATGCTTAAAGAGCTGGACTATACGGTGGTGGCCGAAGGCGTTGAGTGTCCTGACGCTGTGACATCCCTGACAGAATATGGCTGCGATCAGGCTCAGGGCTATTTCTACTCCAGGCCATTAAAGGAAGAAGCGCTGGATCACTGGCTTTACTGGAAACTGCGTGGTGAGTGTCAATAAACCTGCACGCAAAGAAATCACTGGTGCACGCGTTGAACTTTGCGTTTTTGCCCTGCTGATTACGCTTCCGCTAAAGCCACAAGGCCGCCATGATGGCGGTCTTATTTGTGATGTACTGACATGAGTTTATCTGCGGATATCCAGCAGCGTTAAGATCGTTACGGTAACCTGCTTCAGGTCTGCCGACTTGCCGCTTCGCTTAGTGCCACCTGCTCTGGTGCAGTCTGTGCGACAGTCACCAAGTAAAGATGAAACATTTTTTGAACAGTGTTAGCGTGTCCGCAACAATCACATAAAACGGAGCTGCACATGCTAACTACCATAATCTATCGCAGCCATATTTCAGATGATTTTCCGGTCAGAACCCTTCCGGAAATGGTCGATAACGCCAGTAAAATCAATAGCACCCACGATGTAACCGGTATCCTGTTATTTAACGGCACCCATTTCTTCCAGTTACTCGAAGGCCCGGAAGTGGGCATTCAGGAAGTTTATCAGCGAATCTGTGCCGATCGCCGTCATCATAATGTGGTGGAGCTGATGCGTGACTATGCGCCTTCCCGACGTTTTGGTAATGCGGGTATGTCGCTGTTTGACCTGCGCGAACACGATCGCTCATCACTGCTACAGGCGGTGCTGGACAAAGGTACGTCTAAATATCGCCTGACCTATGATGATCGGGCACTGCAATTCCTGCGTACTTTTGTAGAGTCACGTGAGAAAGAAAACTACTACGAGGTTCTTCCGCCAGGTTACTGGGAGTTTATTTCAGAGCACACTCATGTGCCGGACTCCCGCCCGGAGACAGAAGGCGTAAGCTTCCGTCCGGTGGTTGATCCGCTGGCGCGTCAGGTGACCGCCATTGAAGCTGTTACCCTTCGTCCGATGACTGACGGTGAAATTTCCGGCGACAGGCTTTATGTTGACGATCTGGAAACCGTGAAAAAAACCTTTTCCCAGGCTGGTCTGGTTTGTCCCGATGGTATGACGCTCTACGTGAGTCTGCTGCCAATGACGCTGGTTGTCTTACCCGACGCCGTCGAGCATATTGTGGCAGCTATTCAGCAGGCAGGTCTGGTGCCGGAGCAGGTCGTGATTGGTGTGAGTGAAACCGGCGTGATTTCACAACTGGACGCATTCTCTGAAGCCGTACGCGCGCTGAAAGCATTCGGTATCAGTCTGTCTATCGACAATTTTGGAGACGGCTCCGCAGGATTAGCATTGCTGACTCATATCCAGCCCGATCGTATCCGTATTGATGCCAGTATTACCCGCGACGTTCATCGCAGTGGGCCAAAGCAGGCGGTGGTGCAGGCGATCATCAAGTGCTGCTCAGCGCTGGAGATCACCGTCATCGCGGCAGGGATCGTACAGGCGGAAGAGTGGATGTGGCTGGAAGCAGCAGGTGTAATCAATTTCCAGGGTACGCTGTTCGCCGCCGCGGGCCGCTATGAGGCCCAATCGGTCGCCTGGCCGGAATATCGCGAGGCGATGTAACGCACACAGTCCAATCGTCCAAAGCGGTGCGCCAGCGAGCGGCCGCTTTCTTAATCTATGGCCCTGTCAGCTCTCAGGAACAGGTGTCATTGACAGGTATCCTCTTATTTATCCGCGCATTCCACGCTTCTTTCACAAACATCCTGAACGTGATACTGCACTTTTAATTGAGTTTCTGACGCGTATACGGCATACATTTCCTGATAACCACTATAGCGAGTAACTTTGACAGGTTAACCACTATAGGAAGTAAATCGGAGACTGAACTGCACTCTCAGCCCTGTGGAATGTGACAGATATCCACTATAGCGAGTAAAGGTGCACCAGAAGCGTTTCTGTCAACCACTGTAGCCAGTATGTTGCGCAATAATCATCCGGATCATTACGATAAATCACTCAGGCAGACAATAAGCGCTCAGATAACCACTGTAGTGAGTACCTGCTCAGTCTTTCCTCTGATGATAACCACTCTATCGGGTAAGCAATCCAGAAAGAGGAGCCTGAGATCATCTGTGCTCAAAAGGGCACCACTCATGATTCCCAT
Source organism: Pantoea sp. F_5 (assembly GCF_008631595.1). NCBI lineage: Bacteria > Pseudomonadati > Pseudomonadota > Gammaproteobacteria > Enterobacterales > Erwiniaceae > Pantoea > Pantoea sp. F_5. The sequence goes on along the minus strand of NZ_VWUO01000015.1, from coordinate 6,689 downwards.
GTGGGGTAACCACTGTAGCGAGTAAAAAGGTCGTGTGAAAATGTGTATGTAGCACGAACGGAATGATAGCCCTGCCCTGCTCTAAGCTGTTATTCAGTAATAATAACTTTGTTCTGTTAGCGAAACCATTCTGCTCATCCTGTAACGCAACCACTGTAGCGAGTGCCTGTCTGACCTTAGCTGGCCTGCTGATTTTTTATGCTCATAATACTGTGTGAGGTACATATTGATAGTAAGCATTCACTTTATTGGCTGAGTAAGATTAACAGGCAGAGTAAAGCGATACTGCTAACCACTATAGCGAGTGACGCCCTCCCTTCAATCCAATAAAAATAACCACTGTAGCGAGAATGTTGTAACAGCCAGGTCTGTCACCTGATCATTATCTGAACACATGAGTCAATAAATCACCAGAAAACCACTATAGCGAGTAAATTCTGTAGGCAGAATGAGGCAAACAAAGATGAGATGGCCATTTTAGAATGGCGATAACCACTGTAGCGAGTAAGACCATAGAGCTGAATTTCGCCTGCGGCATCCCACACATGGCGTCAGGAGGAGAATCCGCATGCTGTTAACCAGACCAGACTAACCACTATAGCGAGTGATAAACACCGTAATGCCTGATTGCAGCGTTTGCAGAGATGCCGCGGTACGTACTGGTTAACCATTGCAGGAAGTAGATTTTTTGTGAAGCTCAATGCACCCTGCTGGCCGTAGAGGCGGAATGGAAGACCAGAGCTAATTGCAGGATGCTTTTCAGGCAGGCGATTCAGGCTCTTGATGCTCTGTCGGGAAAAGACTATCCACTATAGCGAGCAGCTTTACTCGCTATAGTGGTCAGGGCTGTCAGATGCCATCAAACAGCCCTTTTTCTCGCTATAGTGGTTAGCAGGCAGCAGGATTGCTCATTGGTGAACGGTGAGATGAACAGGTATCTAACGCTTTTTCTGTTCCCTGATTTTGTTAAGTAACTCTTTTTCCTCACGCGACACCATGACAAGCTCACTGCTTTCATCCGCACTCACCGGTTCGGGCAGATTGACATCAATACCAGTGGGATCACTGTCCAGATCGTCAAACTCGTCCATTTCATCATCGATCAAGCCTGCCTTGCTGAGCGGCAGTTCGGCCGGGCGCAGTTTGGGGTGACGATAATGAACCCAGAAGTAAACGGAAGAGCCGCGTCGGGTCTCGGTATAGTCAAGATAACCAATCTCTTTTAGCTGCTCCATCGCCTTTCTGACCGTCGCATTCTGGGTGATCACGCGCGACGTAAGGTTAAGCCGTGCACGCAGACGCGCCATAGATATTGGCGCAGGTTTAGGCGGAAGGCTTTCAATGAAGGTATAAAGCGCCTGAGCGGACTCTTTGCGTGCCAGCTCATTAATAGCCTTAAGCTGCAGCAGCACCTTTCTGTCGAACTGATACAGCTCAAAGATTTTAGGATCAGCCTGTAAGGTTACTGTGTCCTTCTTGACGCTGTATTTGGCGGACTGCACCAGATGCGTTGTGTAGTTCTCTCCGCCCTTGCTGGTAAAAGTCAGGGTATTAGATGCAATTCGCGTCAGCGAAGCGTCCAGACGGCTCCTGAGCTTCGATGAGAGGCGCGCAGAAGGAATGCCACAGAGTTTTGCAAATTCTACGAATGAGAGCGTTACCGTGTCTCCCAGACACTCATGTGTAGCGAATGCGCGAATGATCCCGACCCAGGTCTTAAAATCATTATCCATATCCAGTCGGGCACCCAGGATCTTGATATTGTCATACCCTTCCGATCTGACCAGGGATAACTGTTTCAGATCCTGAGTCACATCCATCGCATTCATCTGGTTTTTCTGACTGCGCGCGGTGGATTTCAGCGTTGGAACAAACAAGCCGAGTCGCATTAACGCGACCGGCTGCACGGTGTTGTTACTGTTGGGCGTCAGAGTAACAACTTCGCCTGTACGCTTGTCTGTTTCGCTAAACGCATCAGCTATGTTCAGGATATCTGGTTCTTTTCTTGGCATTAGGAAGATCCGTGATGTGAACAGGCGAGAGCCGCTGTTACTCAATACAGTGGATACTAGCACTCACTATAGCGGTTAATCTACTTGCCATAGTGGTTATTTATCTCGATATAGTGGTTGTTTTACTCGCTATAGTGGTTAGCTAACCTTCTTTATCGCAGTGATACCACGGGCTGAGGCGGCACAGGGATCTTTAAGGAACTTAAAAAGGATCTTATGTGGATCTGTTATTGGATCTGCTCGGTGGATAACCCGTTAAAAAAGCCTGTCCGCGGTTAATCAGAATCTCCGTTTTTACCCTGTTTCCTTGCCAAAGACTCTAAAACTACAGCGGATGTGCTCAATCGGGGGTTATGCACATGAAAAAGTGTTATCTACTCGCTACAGTGGTTGTTGAGTACTCGCCAGCGCGGTTGCTTTACTCGCTATAGTGGTTGTTGTGCTCTCTTCAGTGGTTATTCTTCTCGCTACAGTGGTTACCAACACCCTTTCAGACCTTGTGCTGCGTGGCTTCAGAGCCTGTTGGGATCTGTTAAGGATCTCAATTTGATCTATTGAGGATCGACCAATTGGATCTCGCCTGTGAATAACGGGGATAAAACAGACATGATTCAGCAATAACCAAAGCTGAGGTCAAACGGGTTTTCAACTGCAGATACGAGATGAAGAATGCTATAAGCAGGTTCTGAGCGAGTTATTAGGTGTGGGAGCAATCTGTTGCTGACAAGGCAAAGCATTTAATCGGGTGTGGCCAAAAACCATAAAGATATAAAGGTTTTAAGCTCTGAGCGAAGATCTCCCAGCTCTTTAGGTAAACTTTCAGGAGTGAAGAACAGGTTTTCACCATGAAATTAATGATGTATATTTTTGATAAATAAGTTATTTTTACATATTTTCATAGTGAAAACACCCTGCTTATGATCCCGGAAATAACGTTTCTTATGGCTGAAGATCGACTCATTAAGTCCGACTGGCTCATGAATGAATTCAGACAGCGATAAGTTAGCGTAGCGATTGATACTTTTCCCCAACCTGACGAACTCAGTTCATAAAGAAATCTGTTATGCATAGTCACATCATCAGGTAACTGCAGGCGATCGTTTATAACGAGGGCAAAAAGAAAGTTGGTTGTCATACCAGTACACTAACCGAACAGACAATGTTTAAATTATGCGGATTTCCTTTTCCTGCTTAAGCGGTGTCTTATTAGTTAATGCTATCTGGCCTGTTACTCTCAATCCCCTGCCCCATTCATAGATCTCAATGTTTCATCGTAGTACTCATAAAACCGCTAAAACAAACAGTCGAAATACAACATCTTCATGGGGCTCAAAGTTAGTCAGAGATATGAATAGAATCACTATCAGATGTAATGACAAATGCTGCAGGACTCTGTGAGAAAGCATCACACAAACTCTATACAAATCGTTATCGAAAGTTATAAGAGGGTATGAATTTCTGGCAAGCTTACGATGAGCACCATTTCTTAGAGGAACAAACAGATTCTGCCCTGCCTTTACAGAAGCTGTAATTCCGATACGCATATGACTATTTTTCATGTAGAAGCTCACAGCCCGATAGTTGATGTGTCAGGTTTACAGCATGGCTCATAGCAATACTGACAGATTATGCTTAGTGCGATAAAAGAAATTCTTCGATTTCGATTGTTATGATCTTAAAAGTCAGAATAGGTTAGTTTGGTAATGTACAAAGGCTGATATCTGTTTTTCTGAGGAAGCAAAGTTTGATTACCAATAAGAGTGTCAATAACTAAAAAGGAGTATTGTCTGAGTGACCGCTTATGCATTTCATCAACGTTTAACCCACGATTTATAGTTAAAAGAATACTTGATGAAAACCCATTTTCGCTGCAGATTTTCACCAGGCAAATATTCTCTTAAGATACTGATATAAATGGATATATATAGAATTTTCATGATGAAAATACCATGATCAGCAACTGTAATAAGGGCCACGATTGCCGACTGGGCATTTCTGCCATTACAGAATTAAAACGAATATCGGGCACTAACATCCGCCATCCATTATCACACTCATCTCTGATGCCTGTTCAACATACTCAAACTGAATGGACTACGGCCACAGAGCTCAAGAGATCCTCTTTTACAGCTGACAATAAATTTCCGAAAACCATTCCACCACCTGAGACAAAAAATCCAGGTTTTTGGCATTTTCCTAAAAAATTGGCAGGTTTGCGCTTTTTGTGTAGTATGCAGAAAACATTAACGCAGAGGGGCTTATGAAGCGCGATTATGGTGGAGTGCTGGAGATGGCAACGCGTGCCAACTCCATGTTACATGGACTCAGTGATCACATTGAGCAACAGCGTCAGGAATTTAACCAGACAGGGTTTTACCAGACTTTCTCCCGCAATGCTGTTGCTAATATGCCCCTGCTGAGTAAGCACGCTGTCGTCGCTGCGATTAGTGATATGGAAGCAGCAGGATATCAGTTTGGTAAAAAGCAAACCGGCAGTACATCGCAATATGCCCTGACCATTCAGAACGTCGTCGACATTTATCAGCATCGTAAAGTACCAAAATATCGCGATCGGCATGATGGCCCCTTTGTCGTATTTGTTGTCAGCCTCAAAGGCGGCGTCTCTAAAACCGTCAGTACCGTGACGCTGGCTCACGGTATGCGCGCCCATCCATCTATGCTGCACAATGACCTGCGTATACTGGTTATCGACCTGGATCCACAGGCGTCAAGCACAATGTTCCTGAGCCACACCAACAGTGTCGGCTCAGTACTGGAAACAGCAGCGCAGGCTATGCTCAACGATCTGGATGCAGACCAGCTTCGTGAGCAGTTTATTAAGCCTACCGTCATGCCCGGCGTTGACGTTATCCCGGCCTCAATCGATGATGGCTTCGTTGCCAGCGACTGGGAAGAGCTGGTTGCTGAACATCTGCCCGGCGTTGCTCCCTCAGAAGTCCTTCGGCGTAATGTGATCGATCGTCTGGCAGGTGACTACGATTTTATCTTCCTTGATACCGGCCCTCATCTGGATTCCTTTATGCTGAATGCGATCGCGGCCAGCGATGTGCTGCTGACACCGACGCCACCGGCACAGGTGGATTTCCACTCCACCATGAAGTATCTGACGCGTCTGCCAGAAATGCTGGAGCGTATCGAGTCCGAAGGTATCGAACCTCGACTCAAAGCTAATATTGGCTTTATGTCTAAAATGACCTCGAAGCATGATCACCTGACGTCGCAAAGTTACGCCCGTGAGGTGTTTACTAAGTCGATGCTGGACTGTGGCTTACCTCGTCTTGATGGATTTGAGCGTTGTGGCGAATCCTTTGACACGGTAATCAGTGCGAATCCCGCTTCCTACCCTGGCAGTGCAGATGCGCTGCGAAAAGCCAAATATGAAGCCGAGCAGTTCTCAAGGGCCGTGTTTGATCGCATCGAATATATCAGGAGTACCCTGTGAGCAAACCTATACAGCGTATTGGCCGCAAGTTCGGCGATTCTGCTATTGCGAACATGATCGACAGCAGCAGCCAGTCGCGCACGTTTACGCTGAAGTCAGGTGCAAAGGCGACCTTTGTACGCCAGCTGATCCTGCATGACGATATTGAAACCCGAACCAGCGTTGACCCGAAAATCAACGGACGTGACCAGAGCACGCTGACGCCGGAATCGCTGCAGGAAATCACCCGTACGATTACACTGCAGCAGTTTTTCCCGGCCATAGGTCGCGTTAACGGTGACCGGATTGAGGTTATGGATGGCTCGCGCCGTCGTGCTGCCTGCATTCTTTCCGGGGCCAGTCTGGAAGTGCTGGTCACCGCGGATGAACTAAGCCTGAGCGATGCGCGTCAGCTGGCTGCTGATATTCAGACAGCTAAAGAGCATAACCTGCGTGAATTGGGTCTGCGCTTTATGCTGATGAACGAAAGTGGCATGAGCAAATCAGACATTGCTAAAGCGGAAGGTATCTCAAACGCTAAGGTCTCCCGTGCATTTCAGGCCGCATCCGTGCCCGCTGAGTTTATTGAACTCTTCCCGGTCGTTTCTGAACTGACCCTTCAGGATTATCAGCTGCTGCTTGATGTCTGGGAGGAGGCGAAAGCGGAAGCGATTGATGTCGCCGGACTGGTCAGCGAAATCCAGCAAAAGCTGGAGGCTGATGATTCACTGCCAAACGCTAACGCAGATGAGAAGAAGAGCGCTATCCTGAATGGCTTTAAAAGTGCCCGCCGTCAGTTAAAAAAACCTGCACCCGTCAGTAAAACGGTGACGGAAAAGCTGGCAACGTTTACGACGGCCAATACCTATGCGCGTCGTAAAACCAATGACGAGAAGCGCACTGTGCAGTATGAATTCAGTCGTCTGCCAAAAGAGATTGCTGAACAGATTGATGCGTCGATCAGACAAATACTCTCTACGCTTAAATAATCCTGATCACACATTACTGACAATGGAACCGGCCGCTGCGCCGGTTTTTTTATTGCCAACTTAAAACCACGTCCTATGGACGTGGTTATCGCCTCGGTTCTGGCTCTGCCTGTAAAGACCTGCCCATGTCAAACTCCTCATCTGTTGTCCCCACAACTGATAAGGAAATTCAACATGAGCAGGTTTCAAAAAGCTTCCCACGTGCTGTGGCATTGTCAATACCATATAGTCTGGACGCCAAAGTGT
>NZ_VWUO01000014.1:0-105078 GCF_008631595.1 Pantoea sp. F_5 | reverse complement strand
TTTGCCTGCGCGCCCGTGAGCGTGGTGTCGCGCCCGCTGGTCAGGCTGAGCTGACTGCCCGCGTCCAGCGTGGTTTCGCTGTGCGTCAGCCCGTTGCCGTTTTCGCTGCCCTTCGCCGCGTTGACGCCCGCCGACACGCTGATGCCGTAGCCGCCCGACCCTGCGCCGATGCCCACCCCGGCGCTGCCGCCTTTGCTGCTGTTCTGACTGTCGGTGCGCTGGGTGTTCTGCGCCGACTGCAGCAGGATGTCACGCGCCGCAGCCAGGCTCAGGTCGCCGCCCGCCTTCAGCTGGCTGCCGGTGATGCTGATGTCGCCGCTCTGGGCCGTGCCATTTTTGCCGGTGGCCGTGACAGTCAGATTCCGGCCCGCCGTGAGCGTACTGCCCTTCGACTGACTGCTTTCAGTACGCGTTTCGCTTTTCGACGACTGGCTGCCGTACGAGGCGCTGACGCCGAAGGTGTTGGTCGATCCCGTCTCATAGTCTTTATCGCCAGGACTCCGGCCTGCGGCGGCATTGCGCGCGTCCGCCGCGGCGGTGTTCAGCCCGTCCATCTGATATGCCTGCGCCGCCTGCACCCCGTTCAGCACCGCCTGAGTGTTCTGCAGCGCGCTGACCCGCCCGTCGCCCGACTTCCTGGCCTGCTGCGCGGTGCTCACCGCCGTGTTGAGCGCGCTGCCCGCCGTGCCTGACAGGGCGATGCTCAGTCCGCTCTGCTTCGTCTCGGTTTTCTCGGTGCGCGTCCGCTGGTCATAGCCCGGGTCGATAGTTACGCTGTCGCCCGTCAGGTTCAGGTCTTTCCCCGCCACCAGGTCCGCGCCGCCGGCGTGCAGACGGTTGCCCGCCGTAATGTTTACGCTGCCCTGGCTGCTGCCGACGGTGCTGACGCTCTGGCTCTGGGTGGTGCCCTTCTCATCGATTTCATGGCGGGTCGACTGTTTGCCGACGGTGAAGCCGATGCCGCCGCTGCCCAGCAGGCCGCTCTTTTTCTTCTCCTCCAGCTGATAGTGACTCTCGGTCTCCGTCGCCGCGCCGATTTCCACGTCGCGCCCGGCCCGCAGGTTCACATCCTGGTCGGCGGCCACCGCCGAGCCGGTTACCGTCAGGTCACGTCCGGCGATGACCGTGACGCTTTCGCCGCTCAGCAGGCTGCCGTTCTCACGGGTGGTAACGTCCTGCGTTACGCTGTGGCCGCTGCTTTTGTTCAGCAGACCTTTATTCTCTGAGCGTTCTTCGCTGTAGAACGACTCCCGTTCGGTGGCTGTATTCAGCACCACGTCCTGCTTCGCCTGCAGTCCGACCGCGCCCTGTTCGCTGTGCAGCGTACTGCCGGTGATCGTGACGTCACCCTCACGCCCGATCACGGTTACGCCCTGCTGTCCGCTGAAGGTGCTGCCGGTGCCGCTCTCACGTGAGCTTTCCTCTTCGCGGTGGCTGCGGGTATTGCCCTCGCGCTTGTTCTCGCTGTCCTGCGCTGACAGGCTGGCGCGTGCGTCCCTGATGGTAACGTTCTGCGCGCTGACACCGATGCTGCCCTGGGTACTGTCGACCTGCGCGCCTTCAGCCAGCAGATTATTGCCTGCCACCAGCGTCACGCCCTGGTCACCGCTCAGGGTGCTGAGCAGCAGACGATCTTCCTGACGGCTGTTGCTGACCGATGAGGTCCGGCTGTTGGCCTCAAGATGGGTGGTATTAGTAGTGGTCTCCGCGCCGATGTGGATGTCGCCGCCAGCCTCAACCCGTGCAGAGCCGGTGGCACTGGCCTGGCTGCCGGTCAGCGTCAGATCACGCCCCGCCGAGAGCAGGAGGTTACCACCCGCGTTAAGCTCACTGCCCTGTGCCTGCTGCCACTCGCCGCTGACCTGCGCCATGCGCTTGCCCGCCTCTTCCATGCCGCGGCTGGTGCGATTTCCCATCGCCCCGGCAATCACGTTCAGGCTGCCGCTGTGGCTGCTTTTTGCAGTGCCGATCTCAAGGTTGTTGCGTGCGCTCAGGCTGAGGTTATCGGTGGCATTGAGCTTCGCGCCCTGCAGCCGGATATCGGTGCCGCTGAGGCTGATATCGTCAGCGCTCATCGTCGCCTGGCGCAGGGCATTCTGCAGATCGGTGCTGATCGTCAGCGTCTCCGCCTTCACATCAATGCTGCCCGCTTTGATATCGCCGCCCAGGTGCAGGAACTGATTGCTGTCGACTGACAGTGCCTTGTCCGCAAAGAGATTCCCGGCGCTGGTGACGCTGTCTGCCGAGAGCTGCAGATTACCGCCGCCAATCACCGCGCCATCACCGGTCAGGCGCAGGGTAGTCTGAGCCAGATAGACTTTTGGCACCCACACGGTCTGCGGACCCTCTGCCGTCTCCACCGTTTCGCTGACCAGCCAGACGATATCCTGCTGCAGCGCCGCAATCTGTTGCGGCGTCAGCGCCACACCCGGCACCAGATGGAAATCCTGCGCCACTTTCGAGCCGTTATTCATCAACTCCTGATACTGCGTCATCGCATCCCAGCCGTTAACGGAAGGCCTGCCGGTCAGTTTCAGGACCTGCTCGCGCACCAGGCGCTGCTCATAAAAACCGTCGCCCAGCCGTTTATGCACCTGTGACGGGTCATAGCCCACGCGTTCGAGCAGATAGTCGCTGCTGATAAATTTGCTCTGGCTGGTGAAGCGCTCGTCAGTCACAACCAGGAACGGACTGCCCGCCGCAGTGTGCTGGCTGAACAGGCCGTTATCGGGGATGGCTGTGGTGACTTTCTCCAGCTGTTGCAGCGCCGTCAGTGCCAGCTCAGCCGGTAACAGCGGGCGATGGTCGTCACCCGCCGCAAGCTCTGTGTCGCCGTCATGGTGAGCGACGCCGTCTATGGCAAAAGCCAGCGGGTTACGTTCATACTCTGCGCGCTCAGCGTCCACCGCCTGCAGCGCCGCCTCAAGCTGGCTGACCTGCGCCTGATTAACGGTGGTGTTACTGATGCTCGCTCCGCTGATACTGACATTACCGTTGCCGGTAATGATGCTGTCAATGGTAGCCAGGGCCGTGGTCTCATCAGAATTGAAGGTCGGGTACCAGTGATGGGTATTCTGGTCATAATGGTCGACAATCACTTCCTGGCGTCGCTCATTGACCGAATAGCCCCGGTTATCAATGCTGCCACCGCCGTCCACGGTCAGATTGCCGTTAGCTGTGATCACGCTGGCGTCATTGAGTAATGCGCCGATGATGCGTAGCACCATGTCGCCACCCGCAAGAATGCGCGCGCCGATACCTTCACTGACCAGCCGATCACGCGTCACCGTGCCGGTTACGCTACGCTCACGGAAATTGTTGTAATCAGTGACGAAAAGCGCATTGTCGATGTCGATATGCTTTTCGGGATCCCACTGCTCAAGACGTCCACTGTTGGCTTCGCGCCATACCGTGTTCTGATAAGGGGTTGGCACATTTTTTTGCCGCAACCCACGGGTTTCATAGAACGTCATGGCATAGGTGCCGTCGGCATTGGGGTTCAGCGCCAGATAGTTAACCCACAGATCGGTCAGCACACCCTGATTGTTCATGACGCGGACCTGGGCGCGTTTGCCTGCAGCGTCAATCGCCAGCAGCGTGCCGTAAGGATTATTCTGTGCCGCTGCCTCATCCTGGAAAGTCAGCTGCTGAGTGGTCGACGCCATAGTGCTGAGATCCGTATTGGTCTCTCCGCCATAAGAGCGCCAGTAATAGTTATAACGATGCCAGCTGTAGTCGCTGGTCTCAGCATCACGCTCTATCACCAGTCCTTCGCGCAGGTTGTCGAGTCGACGCGCCTCCAGCGTCATATCACCATCTGCTTCGATAAAACTCGCCCGGTTCTCGATCAGGTCATCGCTGTGCAATGACAGGCGATCGCCGCTGTAGAGCAATGCACCCTCTTTGTTGCTCAGCCGCTCGCTGGCCTGCAGCGTCAGGCTTTGCGTTGCGGCAATGACCGCAGGCTGTCCGTGATTATCGATAACCCGACCACGCACGGTGACCTCATCGCCTATCACGGTGGCGAGGTTATCCAGCGAGTCGACATTCAGCGTCAGGTTGTCGGCTTCAAGCCGCCCGCTGTTCAGAAGCGCACCCGTCGTGAGCTGAACGGTTTTACCCACCAACATCGCCGGGTTGGTAATAGCCGTGGCATTCAGCACCAGATTACCCGGCAACAGCCAGTCCACCAGGTTAGTAAACGCCCCACTCAGAGAGAAAGTCACCGTGCCGTTACTGCTGAGGGTTTCGCCCGCCTGGCGGGTATAATCCTGTTGCGCAGTCAGCGTCAGAGCCTGCAGCCCGAGCAGGGTACCGCCCTGATTATCGAAAGCGTGTGCATGAATGTTTAATGCGCCCGCACTCTCCAGCCGTCCGCTCTGATTGAGCAGCACCAGCGGTGAATCAGTCGGTGAGAGATCGGCGTTGAGGGTGAGATCGCCATTCGCCAGCATCCGTCCCTGCCGGTTATCCAGCTGTGCAGCACCCCGAAGCAGGAGCGTTCCGGCGCTCTGCAGCCGTCCGCTGCTGTTATCGATGTCACGGGCAGCGATGTCGGTAAAGGTCGTACCGAGTAACAGGCCGCCGTCGCGGTTACTCAGACGATCGGCCTGCAGTGAGAGTCCCGCCTGGCTGCTGAGCACACCCTGTGTGCTGTTATCGATCGCCGTGGCCTTCAGCACGAGATCCTGAGTGGCGACCAGCTGGCCGCCCTGATTGTTCAGTTGCGCAGCGTCAAGGGAGAGCGCCGCGCCGCTGTGGACTTTGCCCTGCTGGTTGTTGAGCACATTGAGGTGATAATTTCCCGCGCCCTGACTGATCAGCGTGCCGCTGGCATTCTCCAGTTGCCCTGTTGTCAGATTAATCGCCTCACGACTGCTGAAGATGCCCTGACGGTTAGTGACCGTCGCGGCATTAACCTGCTGTTCACCGTTGCTGCGCACCGCACCGTCGCTGTTATCCATCTGTCCTGACAGCTGCAGGCTGAGCTGTTGCTGGCTGTCGATGTGGCCGCCCGCGTTGTTCAGCGTCTGTGCATCAAGCTGGAGCGTGCCGCCACTCTGCACGTTGCCCGCCCGGTTATCCAGATCCCCGGCCAGGTTCAGCCTTAACTGCCGCTGACTGTAGAGCAGACCGCCCTGAGTGTTACCGAGATGGGCAGCGGTGATGGTCAGCCCCTCACCAGCCAGCCACTGGCCGCCCGCATTGTTAATGTTACCGGTGCGGCTGCCGCTGGTCTGACCCTGAACGGTCAGCAGCTGCTGAGCAGAGACTTTACCGGCCAGGTTATTGATATCCTGTGCAACGCGCAACACCAGCCCGGCGGCTGACTGCAACACGCCGCTGGCGTTACTGAGCCAGTTTGCCGAGAGCTCAGCCTGCTGCTGACTTTGCACGCTGCCCGCCGTGTTATCGAAACCGGCAGTCGTGGCAGTCCAGCGCCCCTGGCTACCCATCCAGCCCTGCGCATTGCCAATTTCCTGCGCCTGGAGCGTCTGGCTTAGCCGACTGAAGATGCGGCCATTACTGTTATCCAGACGGCCCGTGAACTGCATATCCAGCGCGTCCAGCGCATTGATCGCCCCCCCGGCATTCAACAGATTTGCGGCGCTGGCCTGCGTGCTGCCGTTGCCGGTCAGGGTGCCGCCCTGATTGTCCCAGTCGCCTGCCAGGCTGAGCGTCAGCGTCTGCTGGCTGAGAATCTGCCCTGACTGACGATTGTTCAGTGCACCACCCTGCATGAGCAGATCGCCGCCGCTTTGCAGCGACCCGCCATCGTTATCAAACAGCGTCGCGGCGGTACCCTGGATCGCGAGAGCGTTTTTCGCCGTGAGTTTACCGCCCTGGTTGAGGATATCGCCGCGGCTGGTCAGCGTCAGATCACCGCCAGACTGCAACCGGCCGCTGGCGTTATTGAGTTGATCGGCCGTCGCTGTAACCTGCTCACCGCCCTGCGCCGTCCCACCGCTGTTCTGCCAGAATCCGCCGCTGTTGAGCGAAAGATGATGGCCCGCTTCGATCCAGCCATCGCTGTTGTCCAGGCCCTGTGCCATCGTCAGGCTCAGATCCTGCAGCGCAATCACTTTGCCCTCTGAATTATCCAGCCCGTTTGCCGTCAGGCTCAGATCACGCTGGCTGGTAATCTCGCCCTGCGCATTGTTCAGATGCTGCGCGGTCAGCGACAGCTGGCCGCCGTTAAGGGTGCCTGCGTGATTATCCAGATCGCCACCCGCGCTAAGCGTGAGCGCATTACCGGCCAGCAGATTACCCTGACTGTTGTTAACCGCGTCGCGGGCAGTGATAGCCAGCGACGCCTGGGTTTTGATGGTGCCGTCCTGGTTATTCAGGCTGCCGGTCTCAAGCGTCAGATCGCCGTTGCTGCCCAGCTCGCCCGACGTGTTGTCAAACAGCCCATCAATCCGCCAGTGCTGCGCTGCGTTATCAAGCGCAACCATACGGCCACGCTGATTGTTCAGCGAGGCGGCCTGGAAACTGAGCTGCTGGCTCTCAATCGAACCCTCGCTGTTGTCCAGCCCGCCAGACAACGTAAAGCGGCTTTCGCCACTGCCGGTCTGCGACCATCCCGCCTGCTGGCTGAACAGGCTGCGCCCGTCGATCTGCCAGCGTCCGGCGCTAATCTGTGCCTGCTGCGCCTCAATATCTCCAGAGGTGTTTATCACCAGCTCCGCGCCATTAATCACCGCCTGACGCACGGCAACACCCGCTTCCTGAGCAGTCAGGGTGGCGCGGCTGGCAGCGACCTGAGCGCCACTGAGATCGACGCGGCGTCCATGTGCGCTGACCTCTTTTTTGCTCAACAGGCTGCCACTGGCGCGAATGGTATCCTGGCTCTCCAGTTGCAGACTGGCTTCCTGCACAATCTGGCTGCTGGCGTCGCTGCCTGCCAGCAGGTGTCCACTGCTCTGAATGCTGCGGGCTGCCGTCAGCCGTACGTCACCAGCCGCCGCCAGGGTGCCGGACTGGGTAATCTCGCCTTCACGGCTCTGAACCGTCAGCTGACCGCCACTGTGGAGCTTGCCCTGATAATCAACGCTGTCTCTGGCCGTCAGGCTGATGTCGCCTGCGGCCTGCGTGACGCCATCCTGTGCCGTCGATTGCCAGACAAGTTTACCTTCGCTGCTCACTACCAGCGTTTTACCCGCCTGCACCTGAGCGTTCTGATTCCGTACCCCGACGCCTGCTTCGGTACCAATCATGCGGATCTGGCCGCTGTACATGCCGCCCATCTGACCCATGTCGATCGCCAGTTCAGGTCTGGCGCTGCCGTCGTCAGCCAGCGGTGTGACCGTCTGTGTGTCGGCACTGATGCGGTTACGCCCAGCGACCACCGCCAGCTCTTTTTTGGCCCAGACGCCCGCATTGATCTCCACCGCGCGGGCCAGAACGTCTACGTATTCAGTATCATGACGGGGATCGCCGTTGAGTCCGCCGCCTTCAATGCGCACCACGCCGCGTTCAACCTGATAACCCGCCAGGCTGCCGTCGGCGTTGCGCTGCGGTTTGCCGGTGGTCAGCGTCATCCGTCCGGCGTTGATGGTGCCGCAGCCGTTGCAGACAATTCCTGCCGGGTTGGCAACGATCACCTGCGCCCGTCCGCCCGCCACTTCCATATAACCGCGAAGCTGGCTGGGATTGTTGCTGTTCACTTCGTTGAGGATCACCCGCGCCGGTGCAGCGCCGGGCTTGAGGTTCGGGTTGCCCTGAATCATTCCGGCCAGTTGCGTGGAGGTCATCACTGCGGAGTTATTCAGGATGGCACCGTTCTGCGCGACGTCGAACTGCTGATACTGGTTGTGTGAGATTCCTGCCTGATTGGGCGCAGTAATATTGACCTGCGGCAGCCCGTTCTGAGTCGCGATGACGTCCGGCCGCTGACCTGGCGTAGCGTTGCCATCCGCCACAATGCCGTTCGCCAGTGCTGGCCCGGCAAACAGCGCCAGTCCCAGCAGCCACGCCGTGCGGCGTAAAGTAACCCAGAGCCGGGGCGCGCCGTTGCCTCGGCTCTGGCCGGGTTCCGTGCTGCAACTGCGGGCAAGTTCTGACACCACCCGGAGTTCACCATGGGTGCGGCTGAAGATAATGCGATAGCAATGTTTATTCATGGGTCACATCCGTGTGAAAGTCACTGTTTCAGATAGCGGTGATCACCCGCTTTGTTGGTCAGATTTCCAGGTTAACGCTGAAACCCGCCGTCGCGCCTGAGGTATGAAAACCCTCGGGTTTACAGAGCGGCACGCCCGCAAACAGGTCATAGCTGAAGCGACCCCAGAGTGAGCCGCGTACGCCGATGGCACTGCCTGCCAGCTGATGCCCGACCAGGTCCCGCGTCGCGGGTCCGCTTACCCGGCCATAATCGGCGGCCAGGTAAAGCTCATGCCCGCGTGAGAAAAGGTTCCAGCCGATTTCGTTGCGCCACAGCAGACCTTTTTCGCCTGACAGCATCTGTTCACCGTCAAAGCCGCGTACCGTGTATCGACCGGCAATCGCCATGCGCTCCTGCGGCGTCAGCGCATTCGGACTCCATTGTCCGCGCACGCTGCTATAGACCCGCCAGGGCTGCTCGCCCAGGGCGAAAGGATGGTTGATGCCGAGGTCGCCCAGCAGTATGCCGGTACGCGCACTGCCCTGATGCCGCGACTCTTCCGGTGCAGGTAATGCATTGAATGCCCCGGTACCGCGCCGCCAGGCGATATTCGCGTCCAGCGTGCTGCTGCCAAAATAGCTGTGCTGATTCAGGCCCAGTTCCCAGCCTGCGGTGCGCCGCTTTTGCTGCTCTATGTCGATATTGTTGACGGCGTTGGTGGAGTGTTTGCGGTAGCCACGCAGATTCAGCGTGGTTTTGTTCGACTGGTCGCGATAGAGCAGGCGGGAGACCGTGATCTGGGCATTATCGCTCTTACCGCTATAGCGCAGCACCTCATTGGCATTGGGAATGTTCTGGTGATAGGTGTAGTCGTTGTAGTTGGCGGAGACGGCCCAGTACCCGATCGGGAAAAAGTAATTCAGGGTATGCGAGCGGTTGCCGAACGGCCCATGCTCAAACAGATTTTTGCCGATGTTGGCGTAAAACAGGTCGTTCTGCGCAAAGGGGGCGTCCACAGCCAGCGTGGCAGAACCGAGGTAGCGTCCGGTACTTTCAGATCCGCTGTCATCCAGTCCCAGACTGAGCCGTACCGGTCTGCCTTCGTGCCAGTTGACCTGCAGATCGCTGGTGGCTTCCCGCTCGCCCGGCACGATTTTAATGTCAGCACTGGCGCTGGGCACCCGCTTAAAGTTCTCCAGGCCCTGCTCAATATCCCGCAGATTCAAAATATCGCCCGATGACGCCGGAACGGCATTCCACAGCCGTCCACGCCAGGAAACAGGTTCTTCAAAGCGGATCTGGCTGATACGGCCAGGCTGCAGCGTCAGCGTCAACACGCCCTTCGTCAGATCCTGCTCCTGCGCCATAACGCGGGTGGTCACATAGCCTTTGGCGAGAATTGCATTCTGCACTTTGTTGATGACCAGCACGATGCCCTGTCCGCCCAGGCAACGGCCGGGGGCGTCTGAAGCAGCATCAAGCGCCCACTGAAAACGGCTGGCTGCCTCGCCCGTCAGGGCAATTCGATTAATGGGAAAACAGGGCTGCTCATTAGCAGGATAACCGGGCAGATGACTATCCGGACGCCGCAGATGTTCATTTACCTGCGGCGCATTCTGCTGCTGCAGCACGCGCTCGCGCGTCTGCTGACGCTGTTGCTCGCGGGCATCAATCGCCTGTCCTTCTTCGCGGGGCGTATCGGCTGGCGAGGCTGCCATCAGCGGTAAAGAGAAGCAGAACAGCGCGCCCGCGACTATGACGAGCAGAGGCTTTGGCGGATGCCAGAGCGATAAACAAATCCTTTTCATGAAAATTCCATTTCACTAACTGTAACCGGGTGTAAATTTTGGCGAATTATCCATCAGAAAGGGACAAAAACAAGGGGGAGGGCTATTTTTGAGGCGGTTTCTTAACCTGTGGGTTTACGAAAGGGCGCAACACGGCAACCGGTTTAAGAATACAAACAAACCAATGATATTTAATGAGAAAAAACTGGCATGATGCTGATAAAAAAGTACTCTTTAACGCAGCAGGATGACTTTAAAGGCTTTTTAAGCACTTTTGCGCATTCATTTGCGTATTAAAAGAGAGCATGAAGGCGATTATTGTCCGCCTGCGGTAATTTGTGATTCTCAGTCCTGGCAGAAGATCATCACGGCAGTTTCCTCTCTGTGGAAGTGAGGAATTCAGAGATCTTCAGCACAACTGAAACGCAGGCAACCCACTTCATCTGCAGTCGTTAGCCAGAGCTGAGCATTACGGCAGGTGCTTTGAATAAACACGCTATCAGGTGGCCATCCCGACCCTGAAAAATCCCATAAAAAAAGGGACGATTGCTCGTCCCTTATTCGCACTACGCTAAGAGGATTACTGCAGCAGCGAGATATCCGCGACCTGCAGGAACAGCTCACGCAGTTTTGACAGCAGCGTCAGGCGATTGACCCGTACCGCCTGGTCGTCGGCGTTCACCATCACTTTATCGAAGAAATTGTCTACCGCGGTACGCAGCTGGGCCAGTTCGACCAGCGCATCCTGATAGCGGCCTTCAGCAAAGTAAGGCTGCAGCTTGCTGCTCAGCGCGGTGACAAACGTCGCCAGCTGGATCTCTTCGTTCTCTTTCAGTAGCGACGCCTGCACGCTCTCATTCAGCGTTTCAGTCGATTTCGCCAGGATGTTAGAGACGCGCTTGTTCGCCGCGGCCAGCGCTGCAGCTGCTTCCAGCGTACGGAAGTGCGACACTGCTTTCATACGAGCATCAAAGTCAGCCGGACGGGTCGGACGACGCGCCAGAACCGCCTGCAGCGTATCGATGCTGTGACCCTCTTCCTGATACCAGGTGCGGAAGCGACCCAGCATAAAGTCGATCACATCATCCACCACGCGGGCATTGCTCAGCTTGCTGCCATACAGACGCACCGCTTCTTCAGTCAGCGTCTGCAGGTCGAGCGGCAGGTTTTTCTCAACGATGATACGCAGTACGCCCAGCGCTGCACGACGCAGTGCGAACGGATCTTTGTCGCCTTTTGGATGCTGACCAATGCCGAAAATACCGGCCAGGGTATCCATTTTATCGGCAATCGCCAGCGCACAGGCGACCGGGCTGGATGGCAGATCGTCACCGGCAAAGCGCGGCTGATACTGCTCGTTCAGCGCAACCGCCACATCTTCGGCTTCGCCGTCGTGACGCGCGTAATGCATGCCCATCACGCCCTGGGTGTCGGTGAACTCGAAGACCATGTTGGTCATCAGGTCACACTTCGACAGCAGGCCCGCGCGGGTGGCGTGATTCACATCGGCACCAATCTCACCGGCAATCCAGCCCGCCAGGGCCTGAATGCGATCGGTTTTATCGCGCAGCGTGCCCAGCTCTTTCTGGAACAGCACCGTCTCCAGACGCGGCAGATTATCTTCCAGACGCTTTTTGCGGTCGGTATTAAAGAAGAACTCCGCATCGGCCAGGCGTGGACGCACCACTTTTTCGTTGCCCGCGATAATCTGGCGCGGATCGCTGGATTCGATGTTAGTGACGAAAATGAAGTTCGGCATCAGGTTGCCGTCATTGTCATACACCGGGAAATATTTCTGATCGCCTTTCATGGTGTAGACCAGCGCTTCCGCAGGCACCTTGAGGAATTTCTCTTCAAAGGTTGCGGTCAGAACCACCGGCCACTCCACCAGCGACGTTACCTCTTCCAGCAGGCTGTCGCTGATATCGGCGTTGCCGCCTAAGCGGCGTGCGGCCGCTTCTGCATCGGCTTTGATCATCGCTTTGCGGACCTGATAGTCAGCAATGACCTGGCCGCGTTTTTCCAGCACATCAGGATAGTGATCGGCACTTTCGAGCGTGATTTCGCTTTCACCCATAAAGCGGTGACCACGGATAATCCGGTCTGAGGCGATGCCCAGAATGGTGCCAGGGATCAGCTCATCGCCCAGCAGCATCGTCACGGTGTGCACCGGACGAACGAACTGTACATCGCTGTCGCCCCAGCGCATCAGTTTTGGCACCGGCAGCTTGCTGAGTGCAGTCGCAATCATCGCGGGCAGCAGCGCCTGGGCCGCTTCGCCTTTCACCTGGGCGCGATAGACCAGCCATTCGCCTTTATCGGTGGCGAGGCGTTCCGCCTGATCAACAGTAATGCCGTTACCCCGCGCCCAGCCTTCGGCGGCTTTGGTGGCGTTGCCGTCAGCATCAAATGCCGCAGCGACCGCAGGACCGCGCTTCTCCACTTCCCGATCGGGTTGTGCGGCGCTCAGGTTCGCGACTTTCAGCGCCAGACGACGCGGTGCAGCAAACCAGCTGACCTCGCCATGGCTTAGGTTAGCGGCATCCAGTTCAGCGGTGACCTGCGCGGCAAAGGCTTCTGCCAGGCTGCGCAGGGCTTTTGGTGGCAGCTCTTCGGTGCCGATCTCCACCAGGAAGGTTTGTTCAGTCATGGCTGCCTCTTACTTTTTGTTATTGCACATCGGGAAGCCCATTGCCTCGCGAGAGGCGTAGTAAGCTTCAGCCACGGCTTTAGTCAGGGTGCGAATGCGCAGGATATAGCGCTGACGCTCCGTTACCGAGATCGCTTTGCGGGCATCCAGCAGGTTGAAGCTGTGCGCCGCTTTCAGAATGCGTTCGTAGGCGGGCAGTGGCAGCGGTTTTTCCAGCGCCAGTAGATGCTGCGCCTCTTTCTCGTACTGCTCGAAGCAGGTAAAGAGGAAGTCGACGTCGGCGTATTCGAAGTTATAGGTGGATTGCTCCACTTCGTTCTGATGGAACACGTCGCCGTAGGTGGTTTTGCCCAGCGGGCCATCGCTCCAGACCAGATCGTAAACGCTGTCGACGCCCTGGATATACATCGCCAGACGCTCCAGGCCGTAGGTGATCTCACCGGTCACCGGCTTACACTCCAGGCCGCCAACCTGCTGGAAGTAGGTAAACTGCGTCACTTCCATGCCGTTGAGCCACACTTCCCAGCCGAGTCCCCAGGCACCCAGCGTCGGGTTTTCCCAGTTATCTTCCACAAAGCGAATGTCATGTACCGTCGGATCCATACCCAGCTCTTTCAGCGAACCGAGATAGAGCTCCTGAATGTTGTCCGGTGACGGTTTGATGATGACCTGAAACTGGTAATAGTGCTGCAGACGGTTCGGGTTTTCACCGTAGCGGCCATCGGTAGGACGGCGGGATGGCTGCACATAAGCGGCGGCGATCGGCTCCGGGCCGAGTGCGCGCAGGCAGGTCATCGGGTGTGAAGTGCCAGCGCCCACTTCCATGTCCAGCGGTTGGACAATGGTGCAGCCCTGACGCGCCCAGTAATCCTGCAAGGTCAGGATCAGCCCCTGAAAGGTTTTGGTATCAAACTTTTGCATGTTGAGTGTGCACGCGCTTCGGTTAGATTAAAAAAAGAGGCCGACAGTATACCCTTTGACCGCGCGATGTGCAGCCGTAAATCCCAGGCGCTACCGGCGCGTTTTCGCAGTGATGCCGGGCGCTGGCATACAGATGGCTCCGAATCCTGCTGGCGGCAGTTGTTGCTCTGGTCGCATTTGACTACCCTTTTGCGCACGGAGCTATGCGCAAGAGGACGCCATGCCGCAGCAGAAGATTTACTGGATCGACAATTTACGCGCGGTTGCCTGCCTGATGGTGATCGTGATTCACACCACCACCTGGTATATCACCGGGCCGATGGCGGTAACCGGCACCACCTGGGATGTGGCGAATCTGCTGAACTCGGCATCACGCGTCTGTGTTCCGCTGTTCTTTATGATCTCCGGCTATCTGTTTTTCGGCGAACGTAGCGCCCAGCCGCGTCATATGCTCCGGCTGGTGCTCTGTCTGCTGTTCTACAGCGCGGTCTCGCTGGTCTATATCACCTGGCTGACGCCGATCAGTGAAGGACGTTCGATCCTGAAGATGCTGCAGAAGCCCGTGTTCTATCACCTGTGGTTCTTCTTTGCGCTGATTGGCATCTATCTGATGTCGCCGCTGATCCAGGTAAAAACCGTGCAGGCACGCTATGTGACGCTGCTGGTGCTGGTGCTGGCGGTACTCGCCAACCCCAATACGGTCAGCCAGTCGCTGGGTCCGTTCCATTTTCTGCCGGTTAACCTCTATGTCAGCGGTGACAGCATTTACTACCTGCTCTATGCCCTGCTGGGACGGGCGATCGGCACCATGGACACGACCCGGCGCGGCCTGACGCCGCTGGCTTTCGGGCTGTTTATCGCCTGTGTGATTGGCATTACGCTGGGGACGAAAAAGGCGCTGATCGTCAACGGGGCGTTTAACGATACCTGGTATCTCTACTGCGGACCGCTGGTGTTTATCGCGGCGATCAGCCTGCTCATCGTATTTAAAAACAGCCTGAATGAGCGCACCCTGCCCGGTTTTACCGTGATTGCACGCTATTCACTGCCAATCTACGGCTTTCATGCGCTGTTTATTCACTATCTGCGCACGCATCACTACGATGATATGTCGCGTCCGTGGCTCGATCTGCCCTGGGTGTTCGGGCTGACGCTGGGCGGCAGTCTGCTGCTGGGGATGGCGCTGAAACGCGTCGATACCCGTCACTTCGTCAGCTGATCGTTTTCCCGCTGGCGGGCGCGTCGCAGCTGGCGCGCCGATGAAAACCCCGCCGCCAGCGCCGCTTTCTCAGCGGATTCACCCTGCTGCTGACGCTGGCGCGCCACGCCAACCCGCAGCTGCTCATGGTATTCCCGCACGCTGATCCCCAGATGCTGACGAAACAGCCGCGCCAGATGACGGCTGCTGACGTGGACGCGCCCGGCCAGCTCGGTCAGCGTCCAGCCGTGTTCAGGATGGGCAATCATCAGATCCTGCGCCCGATGAATGGCCGGATGCAGGTGGTTGCGGTAACGCAGCCAGGGTGAAAGCTGTGGGTCGTCACCGGCGCGGCGGAACCAGACCACCATTTCCCTTGCCACGGCCAGCGCGGCAGGCGTATCGCAGAGCTGATTCACCAGATGCAGCGCCAGGTCGATCCCCGCCGTGATGCCCGCGCTGGTCCAGATATTCTCATGCCCGACAAATACCCGGTTCTCCTGCACCCGTGCACGCGGGGCGGCCGCTTTCAGACGGGCAATGACATCATGATGGGTGGTGCAGGGCACGTCATCGAGCATACCCGCCTGCGCTGCCAGCAACGCACCCGAGCAGACGCAGACCAGCATAAAGGTCTGCGCGCGCAGCGCGGCGTGCTGCCGCATCAGCCAGTCGCGTGCTTCTGCAGCCTGCGGTGTGGCATAACAGATCTGCGAGTCATAGACGCCCGGCACCACCAGCAGGCTCCCGGCGGGCAACTGCTCCGGCAAGGGTTCGATGCTGCCAATAGTCATACCGGTGGAGCAGACCACCTCCGGCTGCGGGCCAATGTAGCGCAGCGAAAAGCGATCGCCTGCCAGCTTCAGCGTCTCGGCCGGACCGGTCAGATCCAGCACCATGACGCCAGGCAGGGTTAAAAACCAGACGGTATGCGTCATACCTGGTCCACGCTACACCAGATCCCAGCCACGGGCGCGCCACAACGCAGGTAGCTGCGCCATGTCGTCGAAGCGCGTCACCAGCGGATGGTCCAGTTCAGGGTTGTGCGGATCAGCACAGTAGTAGTAGACGGGGATCCCGGCGGCAATACCGGCGCGGGCGCCCGCTTCGGAGTCATCCACCAGAATGCAGCGCTCAATCGGCACCTGCATCTGTTCCGCCGCGTGATACATCAGCTCCGGATCGGGCTTCCAGTGCAGAATGTCATAACCGCTATAGAGGTGTTCGGCAAACAGCGGCAGCATGCCGGTTAAGCCCAGCGAGTGCTGCATCTTTTTTACCGTCCCGTTTGAGACCACGCACATCGGCACTTTGATCTGCTCAACCAGCGCTTTTGCGCCTGAGATCGGTTTCAGTTGCAGATCAAACAGTCGCGCGACCTCCGCGCGATAGGCGGTCTCCACCTCTTCCATCGGCAGCGACACCTGATGCGCGTCGCCCACGTCACGAATGATGTCGTAGAGTTTGACGCCCTTATACTTTTCAAACATCTGCTGCAGCGACAGCGCCAGACCATAACGGGCAAAAGTGTTGACGTAGGCCTGGGTGCAGAGCAACTCACTGTCCACCAGCGTGCCATCGCAATCAAAAAAGACGCATTCTACTGACATCAGACTCTATCCTTCGATTCAGGGGTGTGCTCCACACTCTACCGCACTCAGCGCAGATTGCGAGACTGGCAATCGGTTGCGAAAAATCATTGTATTGCCCCGGTAAAATCGCCAGGATACGCGCCGATGATTTTTTCTTCTGGATGGATGGCATGAGCAAGCAAGGCGTTTTGCAGCGCATCTTCAGGCTGCAGGAACATGGCACCACGGTGCGCACTGAAGTGATCGCGGGTATCACCACCTTTCTGACGATGGTCTATATCGTCTTCGTCAACCCGCAGATCCTCGGCGTCGCCGGTATGGATACCCAGGCGGTGTTTGTGACCACCTGTCTGATTGCCGCCTTCGGCAGCATTCTGATGGGACTGTTTGCCAATCTGCCGGTAGCGCTGGCCCCTGCAATGGGGCTGAACGCCTTCTTCGCCTTTGTCGTCGTCGGGGCGATGGGTTATTCGTGGCAGGTCGGTATGGGCGCGATCTTCTGGGGTGCGGTCGGCCTGCTGATCCTGACCCTGCTGCGGGTTCGCTACTGGATGATTGCCAATATCCCGCTGAGCCTGCGCGTTGGCATTACCGCCGGTATCGGTCTGTTTATCGCCATGATGGGGCTGAAGAATGCCGGTATTATCGTGCCAAATCCCGATACCCTGGTGGCGGTGGGTAATCTGACCTCGCACAGCGTGCTGCTGGGCGCACTGGGCTTCTTTATTATCGCCATTCTGGCATCACGTAATATCCACGCGGCGGTGCTGATCTCGATGGTGATCACCACCGCTATTGGCTGGATGCTGGGCGACGTGAAGTTTGTTGGTCTGTTTTCAGCGCCGCCTTCGATTACTTCGGTGGTCGGTCAGGTCGATATCAAAGGCGCGTTTAACATTGGCATGGCGGGCGTCATCTTCTCCTTTATGCTGGTCAATCTGTTCGACTCGTCCGGCACGCTGATTGGCGTCACCGACAAAGCGGGACTGACCGATGAAACCGGCACCTTCCCGCGGATGCAGCAGGCGCTTTATGTCGACAGCATCAGTTCCGTGAGCGGCGCGCTGGCAGGCACGTCATCGGTGACCGCCTATATCGAGAGCACCTCAGGCGTGGCGATTGGTGGCCGCACCGGCCTGATGGCTGTAGTCTCCGGCCTGCTGTTCCTGCTGGTGACCTTCCTGTCACCGCTGGCCGCCATGGTGCCATCTTATGCCGCCGCGGGCGCGCTGATTTACGTGGGTGTATTAATGACAGCCAGCCTGGCGCGGGTGCGCTGGGATGATTTAACCGAATCCGTTCCGGCATTTGTCACCGCCGCCATGATGCCGTTCAGCTTTTCCATCACCGAGGGGATTGCGCTGGGGTTCATTGCTTACTGTGTCATGAAACTCGGCACCGGCCGCTGGCGTGAGATCAGCCCCTGCGTGGTGATTGTTGCGCTGCTGTTTGTGCTGAAGATTGTCTTTATCGACGCGCACTAAGCGCACTCAGAGCCGCAACCCACCGGTTGCGGCTTTTTACATTTCAGGATGCAGATTGCGCTCGCGGGGCAGACTGGTCAGCCGAAGGGCATGAGGCCCGATGTTGGGTTTACCCATCTCGATTTCGCGTAATGCACGCCATTCAAAAGCGTTATCCATCTCCCACAGGTACAGCCGCTGGGTCGCAGACGACAGCGCACACGACCAGACCAGCATGGGTTCCGCATCACACACCACCTGAATGTCGGGATAGAGTGACGATCGCAGCCGACCGGCACCCGGCAACAGGCGCAGCGAATCCAGTCCCCAATCGCCTTCTCCTGTCAGCTTGAGAATGCTCTGGCGCAACGTCCAGATTTGCGTCACCGCTTCCATCGCATCCTGCTGGGCATTAATCCAGGCAATTTCGCCCGACGTTAATCCCTGAATCAGCTGCTCCTGAGTCTGACGGCTCCGCGCATGCACAATCTCCATATCCAGACCGGCACGTCCACCCTCTTCAGCCAGCAATACCCCCACTGTATTGCCCGCATAGGCAATGCTGAAATCGGGCAGATCGCTGTCAGCAAACACGGGGCGTCCGTTGCTCTGAACGATCAGACGTGGCAGCTCATGGATACCATAAATTCGCAGCATCAGCTGCGCCAGCAGGGTACGCGCGGCAAGGAATCGCCCACGGCGTTTGTCAGCAAACTGCTGGGCCGTGTCGGTAATCGCCTGGGGAATACACATCTGTTTAGCCGGAAAGCCGGGATCGCCCGTCCAGCGTACAAAATGACCAGCCATCTGTCGCTCCGTGAAAATGGTCAGATAATCATCAGAGGCATTGTAGGAATTTTCTTACCTTAATGCACCCGGCAACAGCGCTGATTGGGTTAAATTCAGAATAGGATGATCAGGCAGCGCAGGCTGGCGGGAATGGAGCAGCGTTACGCGCCGCGATCAGAATCGCGACGCTGGCCGCATCAGGCGAAGCGGCTTGCCTGCTCAAAGCTCAGGCGCGGCAGGCGCGGATGCAGTTTTGACGCCTCACCGTAACCGAGGTTAATCAGCAGGTTAACCTGATACTGACCGTCGGGGAAAAAGGCGTCATTGACTTTGGCCGGATCAAAACCGGACATCGGACCGGCATCCAGCCCCAGCGAACGGGCCGCCAGAATCAGGTAACCCGCCTGCAGGCTGCTGTTACGGAAAGCAGTCTCTTTCGCCGCTTCCGGGCTGCCGGTGAACCAGCTGCGCGCATCCGCATGCGGGAACAGCGCAGGCAGCTGCTCATAGAACTCACGGTCCCAGGCCACGATCACCGTGACCGGTGCGCTCATGGTTTTGTCCAGATTGCCGGACGAGAGGGCCGGTTTCAGCTTCTCTTTTCCTTCCGCCGAGGTGATGAAAACAAAACGTGCAGGCAGGCAGTTCGCCGAGGTTGGACCCAGCGCCGTTAAGGTATAAAGCTGTTCCAGCAGAGCGTTATCGACCGGCTTATCCTGCCAGTAACTGTGGGTGCGGGCGTCATTAAACAGGGTATCCAGTGCGGCAGTGTCGAGCGGTGTACTCATGCAACTCTCCTTTTTCAGGCAAAAAGTTCGCCTGACGGTGTTCACGTCGTGGGTTTGCGCCCGGTCCGACACGGCTTGATGAGGCGGGGTTCACTTACCGCGATCATAGCCGCACGTCAGATCGGCGCGTCTACCGTTATACGACAACGCGGTGCCGCCGCAAAATAACATATCAGCAAGAATCAACGCAGCGGCAGGAATACCAGGGGAGGCAGCGAGGCGGGAAATCAGGCCTGACAGCGCGTTGCCGCCAGGCCCATAAAGCTATTTACCGATACAGAAGCTGGAGAAGATACGGCCCAGCAAATCGTCAGAGGTGAACTCGCCGGTGATCTCGCTTAACGCCTGCTGAGCAACACGCAACTCCTCCGCCAGTAACTCACCAGCCCGGGCACCGAGCAGCTGCGCTTTCCCCTGCTGTAAGTGTGTGGCCGCTAACTCCAGCGCCTGCAGATGACGGCGACGCGCCAGGAAGCCGCCTTCCATATTGCCCGCGAAGCCCATGCTCTGCTTCAGGTGATCCCGCAGTGCATCAATGCCCTCGCTGGTGCGTGCCGACAGGCGAATCAGTGAGTGACCGTTTACTTCTGTCAGGCCGAGAGGCTCACCGGTGACATCCGCCTTGTTGCGAACCACGGTAATCGGCAGCTCCGGCGGCAGACGGGAGACAAAATCGGGCCAGATAGCCGCCGCTTCGGTGGCATCGGTGGTGGTGCCATCCACCATAAACAGCACGCGATCCGCCTGTTCAATCTCCTGCCAGGCACGCTCAATCCCGATGCGTTCGACTTCGTCGCTGGCCTCACGCAGACCCGCGGTGTCGATGATATGCAGCGGCATGCCATCTATATGAATATGTTCACGCAGTACGTCACGGGTGGTGCCCGCAATGTCCGTTACGATCGCAGCTTCACGGCCCGCCAGCGCATTCAGCAGGCTCGATTTGCCCGCATTAGGCCGGCCCGCAATCACCACTTTCATCCCTTCACGCACCAGGCTGCCCTGACGCGCTTCGGCACGGACCGCATCCAGGTCCCCAATCACCGTATTCAACTGCGCTTCGATTCGGCCGTCAGAGAGGAAGTCGATCTCCTCATCCGGAAAGTCGATAGCGGCTTCGACATAGATGCGCAGGTGAGTGAGTGCTTCCACAAGATGATTGACCCGGATGGAGAACGCGCCCTGCAGCGAGTTCACAGCCGAACGCGCCGCCTGCTCAGAGCTGGCATCAATCAGGTCGGCAATCGCTTCGGCCTGCGCCAGATCGAGCTTGTCATTCAGGAACGCACGCTCTGAAAACTCACCCGGCTGCGCGATACGCACACCCGGCAGCGCCACGATGCGCTTCAGCAGCAGGTCGAGGATAACCGGGCCGCCGTGGCCCTGCAGCTCAAGAACATCTTCACCGGTAAAGGAATTTGGGCCAGGAAACCACAGCGCAATGCCCTGATCCAGCACGCTGCCGTCGCTGTCCGTGAACGGCAGGTAATCGGCGTATCGCGGCTTAGGCAGTTTACCCAGCAGCTGGCGGGCGACCTCTGCCGCCTGCGCGCCAGAGACGCGCAGAATGCCGACGCCGCCGCGTCCGGGCGGTGTTGCCTGGGCAACAATGGTATCGCTGTGGCTCATAAATTTTCTCTCGCTACAAAAAACACAGGCGGTCGCTTTGACCGCCTGAGAATAGACTATTTTAGGGCGGGATGACTCCCGCGCAGGATCGCTTACGCTTTCTTCTTGTCGCGGCTATGCAGACCACGTTTTTCCAGGCCGCGATAAATCAGCTGCTGCTGGAGAATGGTGACCAGGTTGCTGACGATGTAGTACAGCACCAGACCTGACGGGAACCACAGGAAGAACACGGTGAAGATCACCGGCATGTAAGTCATGATCTTCTGCTGCATCGGATCGGTCACGGTGGTCGGTGACATCTTCTGAATGAAGAACATGGTGATACCCATCAGAATCGGCAGGATGTAGTACGGGTCCTGCGCTGACAGGTCATGGATCCACAAAATGAATGGCGCATGACGCAGTTCAACCGAGCCTGACAGCATATAGTAGAGCGCCAGGAAGATTGGCATCTGAATCACCAGCGGCAGACAGCCACCCAGCGGATTCACTTTCTCTGCTTTATACAGCGCCATCATCTCCTGGCTCTGTTTCTGCTTGTCATCACCCAGCCGCTCACGCATCGCCTGAATCTTCGGCTGCAGCATGCGCATCTTAGCCATCGAGGTGTACTGCGCTTTAGTCAGCGGGTACATGATGCCACGCACGATGAAGGTGATCACGATAATGGAGAAGCCCCAGTTACCGATGAAGCTGTTGATAAATTTCAGCAGTTTGAACAGCGGCTGAGAGATAAACCACAACCAGCCGTAATCTACGGTCAGATCAAGGTGCGGCGCAATCGCGGCCATCTTGTCCTGAATTTCCGGGCCGACCCACAGCGTTGCACCCAGATTCTGCTGAGCGCCTGCGGCGATGGTGACCGGTGCAGATTTATAGCCAATCGCTGCCACGCCGTTACCCAGGTTGCTGGTGTAAAAGGTGTTGGTGCCTTCAGTACGCGGAACCCATGCCGTCGCAAAGTACTGCTGCAGCATCGCAACCCAGCCATTGCTGGTCGTCGCGTTCAGGTTCTCGTTGTCCGCGATGGTGTCGAATTTATACTTCTCATATTTCGACTCGCTGGTGGAGTAGGCCGCGCCACGGAAGGTGTGCAGAGCAAAGTTGTTGCTGCCGGTATCACGATGCTTAGGCAGATCAATTGTCTGCTTCAGCTGGCCAAACAGTGACACTTCCAGCGGCTGCTGGGTGGTGTTGTTGACATGATAATCGACATTAACAGCATATTCGCCACGCTTGAAGATGAAGGTTTTGGTGTAAACCACGCCATTTTCAGCGGTATAGGTCATCGGCACACGCAGTTCGGACTGGCCATCAGCCATCTCGAAGTGATCCTGTGCAGTGGTGAACAGCGGACGCGCGCCGTTGTTCGGGTTATCCGGGCCATTACGACCGGTTAAACCACTCTGAGCCTGATAAAGGAACGCGGGCGTGGTTTCAAGCAGCTGGAACGGCTGGTCTGAACCCAGTTTGTCCGGGAACGTCAGCAGTTGTGCCTGTTCAACATCACCGCCGCGGGTATTGATATTCAATGACAGGACATCAGTCTTAACGGTGATCGTCTGGCCCTGACCGCTGGCCGGTACACCCTGACTGGCGGCATCACCCGCTACGCTGTTGGTGCCCTGTGTGGTCTGCGTCTGCTGTGGCTGCGGAGCGTGGTCCGTCTGCCAGGCTTGCCAGACCATAAAGGTCACGAACAGAAAAGCGATGAGAAAGAGATTGCGTTGCGAATCCATCGTTAATGTTCTCTGGTATCAAAGGTTTTTGGCGGCACAGGATCGTCACCACCCGGGTTCAAGGGGTGGCATTTTAATACGCGTTTTAATGTCAACCAACTGCCTTTTATCAGGCCAAACCTGCGTAACGCCTCAATTCCGTAATGAGAGCAGGTCGGGTGAAACCGACAGTGTGGTCCCAGTAATGGACTGATACCGCGTTGATAGACGCGTATCAGGACGATCAGGAGCCGCGCGCCAGGCGACAGTGACGACGCCATAATTTCTCCAACGCTTCCGCCAGCATACGGTTATCCAGATCGGCAACCCCCTTCTTCGCAACCACCACGAAGTCCATCGACGGCAGTTCATGTTGACGCAGACGAAAGCTTTCGCGGGTCAATCGCTTGATCCGGTTGCGTTCATGAGCGCGTTTCACATGTTTTTTAGCGACGGTGAGACCGATGCGGGGATGCCCCAGCGCGTTAAGGCGGCCGAGAATAGTGATTTGCGGCGTGCCAGCCCGTTGTGGCTGCTGGAAGACGAAAGTGAAATGAGTGGGAGTTAACAAACGTAACTCCCTGGGAAATGCGAGCTTACCCATCAGGGCTTGCTTTATTACTTAGAAACGGTCAGACGAGAACGGCCTTTAGCACGACGACGTGCCAGAACCTGACGACCATTTTTTGTTGCCATACGAGCACGGAAACCGTGTGAACGGTTGCGCTTCAGTACGGACGGTTGAAAAGTGCGTTTCATGGCGGTTTCTACCTAAACTTGAAAATTTTCACTGGGTGACGCGTTTCGGGCCAGTAAATCGACCTACGCCTCAATGTGTCTTTAATAAAGAGGCGGGATTGTAATAATTGTACAGTCCCGAGTCAATTTACTTCGCGTGCAACGGTACCTGAAAACCCGCTTACAGCCCGCTGAGTCCCGACTTTGCGCCTGAGGGTACAATGTCGGGTGGAGAATTATACGGGGTCCGCACTAAAGCGCAAGGATCGCACGGGATCTTATTGCGATCGGCCTGGCGGATCCTGGGGATAAAATGAGATGTCGCCCTAAAATTTAGCGCATTGCACAAGATCCCTGCTGGTTTTTCCCGCAACTGGCGTAAACTTCTTTGCGCGTCTCAGGCCTGTGGATAAAAAGGATCAAAACTGTGTAGAAAGGGAAGATCTCTGCCTCGCTTTGCGCTATGATCCGCCCTTCCGCTGACGATCCTCCTATGATTGCAGGACGGGAAACCGCTGATAGCGGTCGCAGGCGCTTTCTTAGCGTCTGTGTCAAAAATGAACGTTTCTTAGAGTAACGCCTACTATTCTTATCGAATTTGTACGAGTGGAGTCCGCCGTGTCACTTACGCTTTGGCAACAGTGTCTTGCCCGTTTGCAGGATGAGCTTCCTGCCACCGAATTCAGCATGTGGATCCGTCCACTGCAGGCTGAGTTAAACGACAATACGCTTGCCTTGTATGCTCCAAATCGCTTCGTACTCGACTGGGTCCGGGATAAATACCTCAATAGTATCAATGCGCTGCTGAATGAATTCTGTGGCCCGAACGTGCCCGCGCTGCGTTTTGAAGTCGGCACGCGCCCGGTTCAGCAGCAGGCGGCCGCGGTCAGCCAGCCAGTCATGGCCAGCGTCAGCGCACCCGTCATGCCTGTGCAGAGCCATGTTCGTCCGGCACCGGCGCAGATCGTGCGTCCCAGCTGGGATAATGTCCCGGCACCGGCCGACGTCACCTATCGCTCGAATGTGAATAACCGTCATAACTTCGATAACTTCGTCGAAGGTAAATCCAACCAGCTGGCGCGCGCGGCGGCACGTCAGGTGGCGGATAATCCAGGCGGCGCTTACAACCCGCTGTTTCTGTATGGCGGCACCGGTCTCGGTAAAACGCACCTGCTGCACGCAGTCGGCAACGGCATCATTGCCCGTAAACCCAATGCAAAAGTGGTTTACATGCACTCCGAACGTTTTGTACAGGATATGGTTAAAGCGCTGCAGAACAATGCGATTGAAGAGTTCAAACGCTATTACCGTTCTGTCGACGCGTTGCTGATCGATGATATTCAGTTCTTTGCGAATAAAGAGCGATCGCAGGAAGAGTTCTTCCATACCTTTAATGCCTTATTAGAGGGCAATCAGCAGATCATCCTCACTTCGGATCGCTATCCGAAAGAGATCAACGGAGTGGAAGATCGTCTTAAATCACGTTTCGGCTGGGGTTTAACAGTGGCGATCGAGCCGCCTGAGCTGGAAACGCGCGTGGCGATCCTGATGAAAAAAGCGGATGAAAATGACATCCGTCTGCCCGGTGAAGTCGCCTTCTTTATTGCCAAGCGTTTACGCTCTAACGTGCGTGAGCTGGAAGGCGCGCTGAATCGCGTGATCGCTAATGCCAACTTTACCGGCCGGGCAATCACCATCGACTTCGTGCGCGAAGCGCTGCGCGATCTGCTGGCGCTGCAGGAAAAGCTGGTCACCATCGATAATATTCAGAAGACCGTGGCTGAGTACTACAAGATTAAGGTGGCGGATCTGCTTTCCAAGCGCCGTTCGCGCTCGGTAGCGCGTCCGCGCCAGATGGCGATGGCGATGGCGAAAGAGTTGACGAACCATAGCTTGCCAGAAATTGGCGATGCTTTTGGGGGTCGCGACCACACAACGGTGCTTCATGCCTGCCGCAAGATTGAGCAGCTGCGTGAAGAGAGCCACGATATCAAAGAAGATTTCTCTAATCTCATCAGAACATTATCTTCCTGACGCTATGAAATTTATTGTTGAACGTGAGCAGCTGCTGAAGCCGCTGCAGCAAGTAAGTGGCCCGCTGGGCGGTCGTCCGACACTGCCGATCCTTGGAAACCTGCTGCTGCAGGTAACGGAAGGGTCGCTGTTGCTGACCGGGACCGATCTGGAAATGGAGATGGTCGCGCGCGTAGCGCTGACGCAGGCGCATGAGCCTGGCTCTACCACCGTGCCAGCGCGCAAATTCCTCGATATCTGTCGCGGATTGCCCGATGGCGCAGAAATTACGCTGGCGCTGGAAGGCGATCGCATGCTGGTTCGCTCTGGCCGCAGCCGTTTTTCGTTGTCGACCCTGCCCGCCAGTGACTTCCCGAATCTGGACGACTGGCAGAGTGAAGTTGAATTCACCCTGCCGCAGGCAACGCTGAAACGGTTGATCGAAGCGACTCAGTTCTCGATGGCGCATCAGGATGTGCGGTACTACCTCAACGGCATGATGTTTGAAACCGAAGGGGAAGAGCTGCGCACCGTGGCCACTGATGGTCACCGTCTGGCCGTTTGCTCGATGCCGATTGGTCAGGCGCTGCCGAGTCACTCGGTAATTGTGCCGCGTAAGGGCGTCATTGAGCTGCTGCGCCTGCTGGATGGCGGCGAAAATCCGCTGCAGGTTCAGATTGGCGGCAGCAACATCCGGGCGCATGTCGGTGACTATATCTTCACCTCTAAGCTGGTTGATGGTCGTTTTCCCGATTATCGCCGCGTATTGCCGAAGAATCCTGACAAAGTGCTGGAAGCGGGCTGCGATCTGCTCAAACAGGCCTTTGCCCGTGCGGCGATCCTCTCGAATGAGAAGTTCCGCGGCGTTCGCCTCTATATCACTGAAAATCAGCTGAAGATCACCGCTAATAATCCTGAACAGGAAGAAGCGGAAGAGATGCTGGACGTCAGCTACAACGGCACCGAGCTGGAGATTGGCTTCAACGTCAGTTACGTACTGGATGTGCTGAACGCGCTGAAGTGCGAAAACGTCCGCCTGCTGCTGACGGATTCGGTGTCGAGCGTGCAGATTGAGGATGTGGCGAGTCCCGCAGCGGCCTACGTCGTCATGCCCATGCGCTTATAGGATATATCGGCCTGGCTTACTTGCTACGTTGCGCCCCGGCAGTGCTCGCCATCCTCACGTACTTCAGTACGCTCCGGTGGCTGTGCGCTGGCGGGACGCAACGTAGCTGCGACGCCGACGGCCTGGGGACGAAGATGTCGGGCAAACCTGCTTCGCTGTCGACGCCCTGGATTGTTAAAGGTAAGTCCTGAATTTTTACCATTTCATCCCGACTATTGCCCTTCACGCTGGATTGATTCATGGCTTTAACCCGCCTTCTTATCAAAGATTTTCGTAATATCGAGCAGGCTGACCTGCAGCTGGCACCCGGCTTTAATTTCCTGGTCGGCGTCAACGGCAGCGGGAAAACCAGCGTTTTAGAGGCGATCCATACGCTAGGGCATGGCCGATCGTTTCGCAGTCTGCAGGCAGGCCGTGTGATCCGCCACGACGAGGCGGCGTTTGTGCTGCACGGCCGTCTGGAAAGCAAAGAGCGGGAAATCTCCGTCGGGCTGACCAAAAACCGGGCCGGTGACAGCAAAGTGCGCATTGACGGCAGCGATGGTCATAAGGTCGCCGAGCTGGCGCAGCTGCTGCCGATGCAGTTGATTACGCCGGAAGGCTTTAGTTTATTGAATGGCGGCCCCAAATACCGCAGAGCCTATGTCGACTGGGGCTGTTTCCATAATACGCCCGGCTTCTTTAACGCCTGGAACAACATGCGTCGGCTACTTAAGCAGCGGAACGCGGCGCTGCGCCAGGTTTCACGTTACAGCCAGATTCGTCCCTGGGATCAGGAGCTGGTTCCGCTGGCGGAACAGATCAGCCAGTGGCGGGCGGAATACAGTGCGGCGATTTCAGCAGAGATCACTGCCACCTGTGCCCAGTTTCTGCCGGAGTTTGAGCTGCGCTTCTCCTTCCAGCGTGGCTGGGACAAAGAGAGCGACTACGCCGAACTACTGGAACGTAATTTTGAGCGCGACCGCGCACTGACCTATACCGCCAGCGGTCCCCATAAAGCCGATTTTCGTATTCGCGCTGAAGGGACGCCGGTCGAAGATTTACTCTCACGCGGGCAGTTAAAACTGCTGATGTGTGCATTGCGTCTGGCACAGGGCGAGTTCCTGACAAGCCAGAGCGGACGCCGCTGTATTTACCTCATTGATGACTTTGCTTCTGAGCTGGATGAGAGTCGCCGACGCCTGCTGGCGGACCGGTTAAAAGCCACTCAGGCTCAGGTCTTTGTCAGCGCCATTTCTGCCGGACATGTAATCGACATGACCGACGAAAAGGGCAAGATGTTCCGCGTGGAACAGGGTAAAATAGCGGTTCAACCTGAAGATTAAAATGAGCGAGAAACGTTGATGTCGAATTCTTATGACTCCTCAAGTATTAAAGTCCTGAAAGGACTTGATGCGGTACGCAAACGCCCGGGCATGTATATCGGCGATACCGATGACGGTACCGGTCTGCATCACATGGTATTCGAGGTCGTGGATAACGCAATCGACGAAGCGCTCGCTGGTCACTGTAGTGACATCGTAGTCACTATCCATGCGGATAACTCCGTCTCGGTGCAGGATGATGGACGCGGCATTCCTACCGGTATTCACGAAGAAGAGGGCGTTTCCGCTGCTGAAGTGATCATGACCGTGCTGCATGCGGGCGGTAAGTTCGATGATAACTCCTATAAAGTCTCCGGCGGCCTGCACGGCGTGGGCGTCTCTGTCGTTAACGCCCTGTCGCAGAAGCTGGAGCTGACCATTCGTCGTGAAGGCAAAGTGCATCAGCAGATTTACGTCCATGGCGTACCTGAGGCACCGCTGGCGGTCACTGGTGATACCGATATCACCGGTACCCGCGTACGTTTCTGGCCAAGCTATGAAACCTTTACCAACGTGCGCGATTTCGAGTATGACATCCTGGCAAAACGCCTGCGCGAACTGTCGTTCCTGAACTCGGGTGTGTCGATTCGTCTGGAAGACAAGCGTGATGGCAAAACCGATCACTTCCATTACGAAGGCGGCATCAAGGCGTTTGTTGAGTACCTCAACAAAAACAAAACCCCGATTCACCCTACCGTGTTCTATTTCTCTACCGAGAAAGATGGCATTGGCGTGGAAGTAGCACTGCAGTGGAACGACGGCTTCCAGGAAAATATTTACTGCTTTACCAACAACATTCCGCAGCGCGATGGCGGTACCCACCTTGCCGGTTTCCGTGCGGCGATGACGCGTACCCTGAATGCCTACATGGATAAAGAGGGTTACAGCAAGAAAGCCAAAGTCAGCGCCACTGGTGATGATGCGCGTGAAGGTCTGATCGCCGTGGTTTCGGTGAAAGTCCCGGATCCAAAATTCTCCTCACAGACTAAAGATAAGCTGGTCTCGTCAGAGGTGAAATCGGCGGTTGAGCAGCAGATGAATGAACTGCTGGCCGAATACCTGCTGGAAAACCCGTCAGACGCCAAAATCGTCGTGGGCAAAATTATCGATGCCGCCCGTGCTCGTGAAGCAGCACGCCGCGCCCGTGAAATGACCCGCCGTAAAGGCGCGCTGGATCTGGCCGGTCTGCCAGGCAAACTGGCGGATTGTCAGGAGCGCGACCCGGCGCTCTCTGAAATCTACCTGGTGGAGGGTGACTCCGCAGGCGGCTCGGCTAAACAGGGCCGTAACCGTAAGAACCAGGCGATTCTGCCGCTGAAAGGTAAGATCCTTAACGTTGAGAAAGCGCGTTTCGACAAGATGCTCGCCTCGCAGGAAGTGGCCACGCTGATCACCGCACTGGGTTGCGGTATTGGTCGCGATGAGTACAACCCGGACAAGCTGCGCTATCACAGCATCATCATCATGACCGATGCCGACGTCGATGGTTCACACATCCGTACCCTGCTGCTGACCTTCTTCTATCGCCAGATGCCTGAAATCATTGAGCGCGGACACGTTTACATCGCCCAGCCGCCGCTCTACAAAGTGAAAAAAGGCAAGCAGGAGCAGTACATCAAAGATGACGAGGCGATGGACCAATACCAGATCGCTATCGCCCTTGATGGTGCAACGCTGCACACCAATGCCAGCGCGCCTGCGCTGGGCGGTGAGCCGCTGGAAACGCTGGTCTCTGACTTCAACAGCACCCAGAAGATGATCAAGCGTATGGAACGCCGTTATCCGATGGCCATGCTGCGTGCGATGATTTATCACGACACGCTCGGCGACCTGAGCAACGAAGCTGAGGTCACTAGCTGGCTGAACGGCCTGGTAAGCTATCTGACTGAACGTGAAGCGCACGGCAGTACTTATCTGGCACAGGTGCGTGAAAACCGCGAACTGAACCTGTTCGAGCCGGTGCTGCGCGTCCGCACCCACGGTGTGGATACCGACTATCCGCTGGAAGCCGAGTTTATTCAGGGACCTGAGTACCGTAAAATCTGTGCTCTGGGTGGCAAACTGCGTGGTCTGCTGGAAGAAGATGCTTACATTGAACGTGGTGAGCGTCGTCAGCCGGTGGCCAGCTTTGAACAGGCGATTGAGTGGCTGGTGAAAGAGTCGCGTCGCGGCCTGTCAGTCCAGCGCTATAAAGGTCTGGGCGAGATGAACCCGGATCAGCTGTGGGAAACCACCATGGATCCAGACAGCCGTCGTATGCTGCGCGTGACTATTAAAGATGCGATTGGTGCTGATCAGCTGTTCACGACCCTGATGGGCGATGCGGTCGAACCGCGCCGCGCCTTCATCGAAGAGAATGCGCTGAAAGCGGCCAATATCGATATTTAATCGGTAGCGGACATAACAGGCCATCACTAAGGTGATGGCCTTTTTTTTGTGCCGTATGGGCGAAAACCTGGCGAGCCGGGTCCTGCTGCCCACATGCTGCGACCCCGATCACGTTTTAACCCGGTCAGCTCCCTTACTCTTGCCTCTCTTTGCGCTATTCCGGCGCACGCATTTTTACAGGGAGTTACACCATGATTGTTTGCGATCGTCACGACTGGAACAGAGAACGCCACGCCTTTCATCCGGTCATCGATCAGGCGATAAGCTGGATTGCGGGAACCGATTTCAGCCAGCTGGACACCGGCAAATATGAAATCCTGCCTGACAACAAAATGTTCTGTCTGGTGCAGGAGATGATGACTGAACCCGCCAGCGCGCGTCGTGCAGAGTCCCACTTTAACTACATCGATATTCAGTATCTGCTGGCAGGCATTGAGAATATTGGCGTAGCCCGCGCCCATGCCGACCAGAAAATTACCGAAGATTTTGCCGGGCAGCGCGACGTCGTGTTTTATCAGACGATTTCAAATGAGTCGGTGATTACACTGCTGCCCGGCATGTTCGCGCTCTTTTTCCCGCACGATATTCATCGCCCCTGCTGCGCGCCTGGAGAGCCCGCACCAATCCGAAAAGCCGTGATTAAAATCCACCGCGATCTCTTCACCGCCTGAATCTGGCGGTCAGCCGGCCATTCTCGCCTGCCAGGAAACTGGTCAATGTGCGCTGAATCGCGCTAGCATTGAAGAAAACCCAGACGCTACGAGGACTCTATGGCTATTAAATTGATCGCTATCGACATGGATGGCACCCTGCTCAACCCGCAACATGAGATCACGCCGGGGGTGAAATCTGCCCTCGATCGCGCCCGTCAGCAGGGAGTATCGATTGTGCTGACCACGGGCCGGCCGTTTGTGGGTATCCAGCGCTATCTGATGGAGCTGGATATGCAGGCACCCGGCCAGTACGCGATCAGCAACAACGGTGCGCTGGTTCATCAGGCGGCAGATGGTGAGTGTGTGGCAGAAGTGACGCTGACCTTTGACGACTATCTCTACGTTGAGAGTCTGGCGCGTGAGCTTGGCGTCCATTTCCAGGCGTTTGATAAATCTCATCTCTACACGCCGAACAAAGACATCAGCGAATACACCATCCATGAAGCGAGTCTGACCGGCATTCCGGTGCGCTATCGCGCTGTGGAAGAGATGGATCGCGCTATGCGCTTCCCGAAACTGATGATGATTGACCGGCCTGCCCTGCTCGACGCAGCAATTGCCCGCCTGCCGGAAAAGGCTCATCAGACTTACACCATTCTGAAGAGCGCGCCGTATTACCTTGAGATTCTCGATCGTCGGGTGAACAAAGGCCAGGGCGTCAGAATGCTGGCTGAGAAGCTCGGCCTGAAGCAGGAAGAAGTGATGGCGATTGGCGATCAGGAGAATGACCTGGCGATGATTGAATACGCTGGTACGGGTGTCGCCATGGGTAATGCCATTGATTCCGTTAAAAAAATCGCACAGTTCATTACCCGAACCAATATGGAAGATGGCGTCGCCCATGCCATTGAAGAGTTAGTACTGTAACACCCCCGTTCTCTGCCGGGCCGCTGCGGCCCGGCTTCCTTAACCCGCCAAAAAAGCTGCACCGCAAAACGGAATCGCGTAATTTGTCGGGCAACGCTTTCTCCGTGGGTTTCATCATGTCAGAAAAACAGATCACCTTTGCTGCCCGCCAGCATCAGCTCACCAATATCAATGTCTGGACGGCCGACAGCCAGTGGCTGGCGTTTGACGTCCGTCCGTCAGGTGCCTCCTTTACCAGCCAGACCATTGAGCGGGTCAATGTGCTGACCGGTGACATTGAGGTGCTCTATCAGGCCCGGGACGGTGCGCATGTCGGCGTCGTGACGGTCAGCCCCGATCTGCCCCCGCGCTACGTCTGCATTCATGGCCCGGAACATCCCGATGCCAGCTGGCAGTATGACTTCCACCACCGGCGCGGTGTGATTGTTGAGAACGGCGCGGCGGTGAATCTGGATGCCTGCGATATCACACCCCCCTTTACCCCTGGCGCGCTGCGTGGCGGCTCGCATGTGCATGTCTTCAGCCCCGACGGTTCACGCCTCAGCTTTACCTACAATGACCATGTCATGCATGAGCGGGATAGCCGTCTCGATCTGCGCAACGTTGGTATCGCGGTGCCGCTGCGCGCGGTGACGCTGGTTAAACAGCATCCGCGCGAGTATGACGGCACGTATTTTTGCCTGCTGGTGAGCAGGACGCATGCGGCACCGCAGCCGGGCAGTGACCAGATCAATCGTGCTTATGAGGAGTGCTGGGTCGGTGAGCGTGGCTATCAGAAACCGGACGGTCGCTGGCAGCGCTGGGCCATCGCTTTTATTGGCGACACGCTGACGGCGCAGGGTGAGAAGCGTCCTGAAGTCTTCATCGTTGATCTGCCTGACGAACTGGAAGATTACGCTCGCGCCGGAGAGAGGCCGCTGGAGGGCACCAGCACACAGTTACCGGCACCACCGGCTGGCGTGCAGCAGCGTCGTCTGACGCACAGTCGTGGCGTGGCGCTGCAACCGCGCCACTGGCTGCGTACTGCGCCCGATGGCAGCCAGATCGCATTTCTGATGGCGGATGCCGGTGCGGTGATCCAGCTCTGGACGGTCTCTCCCAACGGCGGCGAACCGCGTCAGATTACCGAACTCAGCCATAGCATTCAGTCCGCCTTTAGCTGGCATCCTGACGGCCAGTCAATTGCCTTTATCTGCGATAACAGCGTGATGCGATGTGACGTTGAGAGCGGCGCGTGTCAGCGCCTGACCCGCAGAACGGAAGACGCGCCATCAGGCGATGCGGTGGTCTGGTCACCTGACGGGTCACAGATTGCTTTTATGCGTGAGGTGAATGGCTGGCAACAGCTCTTTACGGTTGCGGCTGTGACCGCATAGGTGGCATAGGCTGCGCCAGTGCCAGGCTTTCGTTAGTATGCGCCAGCCTTTCGCTCTGCAGGATACGTTCACGTGGGGAGTCGAGAGATTTGTCTTTATCGCTACGGTAGTAGTCCCACGGCAGCAGCAGCGTATCCAGCACGGCAGAGAAAGGAAGATCGATTAGCGCCAGTGGCTTCAGCGCCCAGCTGGTATCACCGTCAGTCAGCATGTCGGCGCTGGCACGGGTACCGGGATAATAGCCCTGACTCGCACCGGTATGAGACATCACGCTGGAACAGCTTGTTGTTGCCATCGCGCAGCACACCATTCCAGCCAGAGGTAAGGTCTTCATCAATTTCATCATCATCCCTTCAGTCATGGCATAAACCTGGCTGAGTTGGCTTGCCAGACAACGTCAACACTCTGGGGCGAAGTCCGTCTGCGTCTGGCAAAAGTAGTCCTGAGTGAGTGTATGTCATTTCCGCAATTTGGCGAAAAAAATTGCATTTCACCCTCTTGAAAATCGTTTTGTGACACCCATTTTTAGTTTACGGACGCACTCACCGTCGCCGCAAGGGACAGTGAGGTACCGTATCCAGCCTGTCCAATAGTGGAAGGTTGCCAAAACTTGCTGAATTTCAGGAGTCTTAATATGCGTAACTTTGATCTCACCCCACTTTATCGCTCTGCTATCGGTTTTGATCGCCTGTTTAACCTGCTCGAATCTAATCAGAATCAGAGCAATGGCGGCTATCCTCCCTATAACGTTGAACTGGTCGATGAAAATCACTATCGCATAACCATTGCGGTGGCCGGTTTTTCTCAGAGCGAACTGGATATCACGGCGCACGATAACGTGCTGATCGTGCGGGGTGCCCATCCTGAAGAGCAGGCCGAGCGTAAGTACCTGTATCAGGGAATCGCCGAGCGTAACTTCGAGCGTAAATTCCAGCTCGCCGACCACATTGTGGTGCGCGATGCCCGTCTCGAAAATGGTCTGCTGAGCATCGATCTTGAACGACTGGTGCCGGAAGAGGCGAAACCACGCCGTATTGAGATTCTGAAGTAATTTCTGAAGTAACCATAAAAAACGCCGCTAATGCGGCGTTTTTCGTTTTTAAGATCAGTGGAGATTCATTAGGCAAAAAATGTTGCTCCGATCCCCTGTTTCAGACGGCTGATAAGTTCAAAGCGATGGGAGCATACGCCTGTAGCAAAGCATCGCGGACCAAGGATGGGCCGCGCTGAGCATGCCAGGGATGGCGTCTATTGCGTCTTTGCGAAAGGCGTATGCTCCCTGAGCCTGTCACCTGACCTCAAGGCGATATTTTTTGCCCTTATATCTGACGCCAGCCTTGCCCTTACGGCTGCGTTCGCATCGCTAAACGCTGACCCAGCACGCCCCCAAACACATTCACCAGCAGCCCCAGAATAATCACCACCGCACCCAGCATCTGCTGACCAGAGAGGTGCTCATCCAGCACCAGGGCGGCGGTAATAATCCCCACCACCGGTACCAGCAGCGATAGCGGCGCGACGCGCCAGGTTTCATAGCGGCTCAGTAAATTCCCCCAGATAGCGTAGCCAACGATGGTGGCGACAAATGCCAGGTAGAACAGCGCCAGCACGGTCTGCAGGCCGATGTGCAGCAGGCTATTAACGATGGCGGCCTGCCCCTCAAACAGCAGCGAACAGGCAAAGAACGGAATGACCGGTACCAGCGCACTCCAGACCAC
This sequence comes from Pantoea sp. F_5, assembly GCF_008631595.1. Classification (NCBI taxonomy): domain Bacteria; kingdom Pseudomonadati; phylum Pseudomonadota; class Gammaproteobacteria; order Enterobacterales; family Erwiniaceae; genus Pantoea; species Pantoea sp. F_5. Next base: position 70,136 of record NZ_VWUO01000014.1, on the reverse strand, counting down.
CAGCGACATGATCGGTACACTGCGGTTCCGCATAATAATCTTATTGGTGATATTCCCCAGGCCCCATGACAGCGCCGCCGACAGGGTCAGCATCATGGTGGTCAGCGTAATCCCGGCGCTGGTCTGCCCTTCCATTCCTGCCGTCGCCAGCATAAACATCCCCAGCGTGGCGATGATAATCCCGACGATATGATTCCAGCGCAGCTTTTCCGCCAGCAACAGCGCGCCCAGCAACAGGGTAAAGAAGGCCTGCGCCTGCAACACCAGTGAGGCCAGACCGGCTGGCATGCCGAGCTTGATCGCCAGGAACAGAAACGCAAACTGACCAAAACTGATCGTCATGCCGTAAACCACCAGCCAGCGCAGCGGGATCGGCGGGCGACGCACAAAGAAAATGGCGGGAAAGGCGACCAGAGCGAAACGCAGTCCGGCCAGCAAAAAAGGCGGCATGCCCTGCAACCCGAGCTTAATCACCACAAAATTCACGCCCCACGCCACCACTACACACAACGCTAACAGCATATCTTTTACCGACATCTGAAACTCCTTGAGCCGCCGTCAGGCGGTGATCGCAATCGGGGACGCAATATCAGCACAACAGCCTTCACCCACGATGCGAAAATAGTCATCTGCAGCCAGTGCGATCGATTTATCCAGCTCGCCCGCGTTAAACCATAATATTCCGACCTGCTGCAGCCGGGTATCGACCCGCAGCGCCAGCCGGTCATCAAAACTAAACGGCGGCACCGCACCCATCACACAGTCGGTCAGTGTCTGCGCCAGTTCAGGCGCGGCAAAAGAGGATTTCCTGCCGCCGATGGCGCGCGCCGCGTTTTTGAAATTGATGCGGCAGTCGCCCGGCACAATCGCCAGCAGCTGTCGCGGGGGCGCACCGTCCGGCATGCTCACCTCCAGCACCATCGCTTTGGCCGCCTGACCCAGTGCATTACCGCGGATCTGGCTGATCTGATCGGTCTGACCGACCGCCTCATGCTCCACCACGCGATAGCTGGCCTGATGCTGATCCAGCAGCGCAGTAATTTTTTCAAACGTTGTCATTCCCTTCTCCTCTTCTGGCACAGCTTCTTGCACAACCTGGCTTAACTCCAGGCAATAGCGTGTTTCATCTTTTTATCGGTCAGCCCGAAAAAGAATCCCATGGTGATGCGGGTATCACCTTCGACCCGGTCGATCTCATGATAAAAGGCAGGATTAAACAGATAGATATCACCACTGCGTGGTGAAAATTCGCAGATCTCGCTGTTTTCAATCACGCCACTGCGATAGCCCAGCTCACCGGCGGTTTTGAACTGCTCATCCTCCGGTGTCCACTTTTTGTTGTAGATACGCAGCGCGCCACCGGCGTTGCACTCCTGCAGGCAGACCACACAGCTGAGCTGATGCAGAATCTGCGTCACCACCAGCGAGGTCTCTGCGGCATCGCGCACGATATTGTCGTTATGCAGCGGGTTCGCGACCCCATTGGCGTGAAAGCGCACGATAGAACCGGCGTAATCACCACAACCCGGTTCGTGGGCGATGTTTAAGCTTTCCAGCCGCAGCGCATGCTGAACCCAGCCGTAAATCTGTTCGCGCAATTGATTAAGTGAGGGCGGCAACGCCGGCTGGATATCACGCAGCTCGGTAAAATAGTTATCGGGAGCCGCCGTATGGCGCGCCAGATAGGGACCCAGCGTGGTCAGCGCGCCATTGGGATAGTGAGAGACACGGATCTTTTCCCGGCAGCGCTGCAGATCAGCCACCACCGTTTCCCGCACCTCTGGCGTCAGGAAATTACGCAGCACCAGCAGCGGCACCCGTGCGGTGACGATGTCATCCAGCCAGGTCGATTCCACAAACATGTTGGGATTAATCACGCGGAACTGATTGAAAATAGCCATGTTTATCACTCCCTAAACGGTATTTCATAGAGTTCATGATTGTTCATTCGCCGCCAGTTACCGGCGCTGCCTGGTATTGTCACGGGTTCAGAGGCGATCAGCGTGCAACCGTCCTGTTGCCGAAAATGCATCGTAAAATAGTCAGGGAAAGGGGTGTCGTGCGGGTACCACTGCCATGCCCAGGCTTTGTCGCGGGTGACGAAGATGGCATTGCCTGCGCTGCCGCCTGGCTCAATCTGCGCCATCTTTGCGCGCAGATAGTCGCGAGTGAAATCGGCGGGTGTGGTCTGATCCACCAGGTAGCGCAGATACTCTTCGGAATCAAAGCGGGATTCCGCCAGGCCAAGCTGGCGGTAAATCGTCGGCAGAAAGCCGTTATGCATCATGTACCACTGATGTCCGGCGCTGTTGCGCCACAGCGGATGCGAAAATTCGATCCCCTGATTTTTAGTCAGCGTGGCATGACGCACATGCACCGCCAGAAACCGGCTACGCAGGCGATCGACATCTATCCCCGGCAGGGCATCTGCGAACGGGCCAGTGCCGTGCAGGTTTCGAATCTCGCCCTCTTCCAGCCACAGACAGCCCCAGCCGTTGGGATGTGATTTGATCGGACCATCGTGTTCGGCACCCTCGCCGCAGCTCATGGCCCGCGCCGCCTCCAGAATCCGGGCGCTGTCGAACTGGCCATGCGCCAGAATCATCCTGCACATACTTTGTCTCTCCCTGCGGTGATGGATTGCGCGGCAATCACATGCTGAAACGCAGTCATAATGGGTTCACGCGCAGTGGCCGTCAGGCTGAACGTTGCCAGAATGCCTGCGTGGCGGGTCAGATCGGCATAGAGCGAGGATCGGTTTGAAACCTGTAATGATGGCAATCTGAGTGGTGGCAACAGCGCACCCTGCTGATGCTGATCGATCCAGCGTTCAGCCGCCTGCAACTGCGCCGGTTGCCGTAACCGCAGCTGGCCGACCGCACCGGATCGAGTGAAGGTAAAGGCGGGCAGTGCGCCGCCCGCTTCCAGCCGGAAGGTGACTTCCGCCCAGTTGATGCCCGTCGTCGCCTGCACCAGTGTCGCCACGCCCATGCCGGAGAGCCGGAATCCCATCTCCAGGAAATGCGGCACGCCATTCACCATAATGAAATCGATGTGAAACGCGCCCTGACGATAGCCAAAGGTTTCGCAGCAGAAGGTCATCAGACTGCTGAACGACGCTGGCAGGGCCGCTGCCGCCATCGCCACATGCCCCGACTCATAAAAGCTGACGCAGTCTTCACTATCACGGTGCTGCTCTATCACCTTCTGGCAGCAGGTCAGTGCCAGAGGATGCCCCTGATGCACCACGCCCTGCAATGAAAACTCCTCGCCGATCAAGGCACTTTCCACAATAAAGCCGCTGAAGCCGCGTCCGCCATAGTTCATGGTCTGTACCAGCTGTGTTACCACGCTGTGCAGCTGATCGGCGCGCTCAATCAGCCAGATACCCAGTCCGCCACCGCCATCAACCGGCTTCACGACGCAGGGATAGATCAGCGCCTGTTCCGCATCCAGAATGCTGAGCGGCGAGGCAAAAAAGCGGAACTCCGGCTGCGGAAAGCGCGGCCAGGCTTTTTTCAGCGCCATGCGCTGCGCATATTTATCCAGCGGGATAAAGGCAGCGGGCGCGTCAGGCCCGGCCAGCATCTCGCGCAGCCGTCCGGCGCTGGCGTTGTAGGCTTCAAAGCCCGCCAGCACCACCATCGGATGCGCCAGCAAACCGGCGTGCAGATAGGCCTGCATGACCTCCCACGGATTCTCAGGACGGTCGAGGCGGATGATCAGATCAAACGGCAGCGCCAGGCTTAAGGACTGGTAATCGACAAAATCGCCCATTTCCGCCAGTACGGTGAAATAGCCATCGCGCTTTGCCACCTCACAGTAGGGGTTCTGGCCATCGCGGGTAGCGCCAATTTGCAGAAAAATCTTTTTCATCGCCTTGCCTTACCGGGTTAACGCCCGGAAATGATTTCTGTCACGATGTCGTTGAGCACACCGTTATTGACCTGAATCACCGCTTTGTGGGGATCGAAACGCAGGACGCGCGACAGCGGATCGCGGCTTTTGCCCTCAAGCAGGGAGCTGACCGGTCTGCTCTGCCAGCAGTGCCGCATCTGCGTCAGCGTCAGGCCAGAGAGCTGTGTTAACTGCTGTGCCAGTGCGAGATCCTCGCTGCGTTGCTCAAGCAGGTCGCGAATGATGGTTTCATCCAGCGCAATCTGCTGCTGCGACAGCCACTGTCCGAGCTGTTCTCCCTGCGCCAGGAAGGGTGAGTAGATCATGCAGATCAGCTGATCTTCACTAAGATTAAACGCCTGCAGGGCGAAGTCCGCCGCACGCTGCCGCTGCTGGTGGATGGCGTCGTCATCCTGATAACGTGCCGCCATCTCATCAATTAGCTGTGGCGGGAAATCTTTCTTCACCATCAGCCCCAGCGCAAAGCGCACATATTCGCGGATCCCCTCGGCATAGTTACGCTGCAGCAGCGTTTCAGCCCGCAGTCCGCGCAGGTGAGCCATCAGCGTCGGATTACCGCAGTCGGACTCAGAAAAGCTGAACATCAGTTCATCAAAACGGAAACGCATAAATTCGCTCAGCAGTGCCCAGTGCGCGCCCGCTTCATAGGCGGTGTCCTGATAGATGTTGAAAAACAGCGGATCGCGCGCCAGCTGGTGAGTAATGCGGTGCGCGGGTGTCAGTTGATCGGCACCGTACACCTCGGAGAAGTAGCGCTCAGCCACGCCGTCCAGCGTCTGGAGAAAGCCACTGAAGCCGCGGCTTTTATGGGTGACGTGCGCATCAAACAGCCGTGAGAGGTGCCGCGCCCAGGCAACATAGGCGGCCTGCTCCTGCGGCGAGTCGCCGGTAACAATCAGATCCACACCGCCGTTGTAGTCTGCCGCCAGGCCAAAGGAGTTCACCATGCTGAGATTACAGGCATTGCAGAAGGTGGAGCGACCATCGGCGCGAAAGCGGTGTCCATTCATCAGCACATCATGGCGGTTCTGCTGCCGCACGCTCTCCGGCATCGGCAGGTCGCGGGCAAACGGCCGGATCAGCAGGCCATCCACCACCAGACATTCCGCCCGTTCATCGTCATGCATCGCCAGCGCCTGATAAACGCGGTGGATATTCTCCATCACGCTCTGATTCATCGCCGCGTGGCGGTTGGTACTGACCCGAAGAGAGAAAGTGCTGCCCTGCTGCTGCCAGATCAGGCCCTGAATGTATCGCACATAAGCCACCATGTAGCTGCTGTCTTTTCCGCCGCCATAGGCGAGCAGCACACGGTTGTTCTCCAGCTGCAGCTTATCCGGTAACGCCGCCAGCAGGCGGGCGGAGCAGCGCTGAGTCGACGCCATGATCGCGGGCGACAGATACGCTTCAATCTCCTTCATCATGGCGGGCAGATTATTCATTTCTCGCATTTCCCTCAGGTGAACAGAATCGCTTTAGGGTCTGAAGCCCGGTGGCTGGCGGGGTCGCCGTGCCGTTCAGCATCATGAATAATTAAGAGATGCAGCCTAAAGTACTTTGAATGTACTCTGTTGAATATGCACAGATCAGCGCGATATGGGGTGGAACAGATGGCCGATGTTATCGGGGAACACGAGAGTCAGAGCAGTCGTTACCGCCAGATAGCAGAACAGATCAAGCAGGCCATTCATGCCGGTTCGCTGGCTCCCGACAGCCGTCTGCCATCGGTTCGCACGCTGGCGACGCAGTACAATGTCAGCCTCACCACCGCCCTGAAAACATTGCGCACGCTGGAAGATGAGCGCTACGCCGTCGCCCGTCCTAAATCGGGCTTTTTTGTCGCCCCGCTGCGGCCCTCTTCACGACAGCTGCCCGCCATAAGCGAACAGCCACACGCCATCGCACCGCTGGATGAACAGACCGAACTGCATCTGGCGATGCTTGGCTCAGACTGCCGGGTACGCCTCGATCTGGCTAACGGCGACAGCGCGCTCTATCCGGTCAAGCGCATCGGCCTGCTGATGCGCCAGATGGGTTACAGCAAACCCGCCCTGCTCGGCAATACGGTCAAGGGCACCGGCTATGCGCCGCTGAAAACGGAGATTGCCCGCCGTGCGGTCGATTACGGCTGCAATATCAGCACCGATGATATCCTGATCACCAACGGCTGCATCGAGGCGATCTCGCTGTCGCTGCGCGCCACCACCCAGCCGGGGGATGTGGTCGCCGTAGAGTCACCCTGCTATTTCGTGCTGCTGCAGATGCTACATAACCTGAATCTGCGGGTGATTGAAGTGGAAGCCGGGCCGGAAGGGTATGTGAATGTGGCGAAGCTGACCGGGCTGTTTCAGCGTAAAGCGGTGCGGGTCTTTCTTACCCTGTGCAACATCAATAATCCGCTGGGCAAAAGCATTCCCAACGAGCATAAAGCCTATATTGCGCGGCAGGCGGATGAAAACGATGTGGTGATCATTGAGGATGATATTTTTGGCGATACCGCCTTTGGTGAGCGTCGCCCCTTCCCGATGCGCGCCTTCAGCCCCAATGCCATTCTCTGCAGCGGCTTCTCTAAAACCGTGGCACCGGGCATTCGTATTGGCTGGGTGCACAGCGTCAACTACATGCGCAAAATCGCTTCACTCAAATATACCTCTACGATGGGCACCTCAGTGCTGTCACAGGCGGCGGTAGCGGAGCTGCTGCGCAGCGGCGGCTATGATGCTCACCTGCGCAAACTGCGGCGCGAGCTGGCGTGGCAAATCCGTGAAATGCGGCAGTCGGTACTGCGGGAATTTCCGGCGGGAACGCAGGTGTCCGATCCGGAAGGAGGCTATGTGCTGTGGGTGGAAATGCCACGAGGGGCACTGAACGTGCGTGAGCTGTTTCTGAAAGCGCGCAATGCGGGCATCGGGATTGCGCCGGGCCACATTTTTGCCACCGATCAGCGCTACGATCACTGTTTCCGGCTGAATGCCGGTTTCGGCTGGAATGCGGAGGTGGAACAGGCGATTCAGCAGCTGGCACAGTGGTGCCAGCTGTCGTTAACCGATTCACAGGAAGAGCAGGATTAACTGTCGCGCCAGGCGATCTCAACCTCTTCAGCCAGAATCTGCACTGCCCGCTCGATGTTCTCTGCATCCGGCACGTAGTTCATCCGCATACATTGATGGGTGTGCGGCCACGCCTGTTCCAGTCCCGGGAAGAAGAAGTGGCCCGGCACCATCAGCACGCCGCGTGCTTTAAGCCGCTGATAAAGCAATTCGGTGGTGATCGGCAGATCGCGGAACCAGAGCCAGAGGAAAATCGCCCCTTCCGGCTTATGGATCAGGCAGCGCTCTTCCGTCAGATAGCGCCGCAGGATCGCGATGGTCTGCTGCACCTTCTGCTGATAGAACGGCTTGATCACCTCTTCGGAGAGCCGCAACAGATCGCCACGACGGATCATCTCATTAGCGATAGCCGGACCGATGCTGCCTGGCGCCAGGCTGATGATCCCGTTCATATTGCTCAGCGCAGTAATGGTCTTCTCGTCTGCGATAATGATGCCGCAACGCGCACCCGGCAGGCCGAGCTTCGACAGGCTCATGCAGAGAATGATGTTGGGATTCCACAGCGGGCGCACCTCGCTGAAGATGATGCCGGGGAACGGCACGCCATAGGCATTGTCGATCAGCAGCGGCACGTCATGCTGCTGTGCCAGCGCATCGAGCTGCATCAGCTCATCATCGGTGATCACATTGCCGGTGGGGTTGGTCGGACGCGAAACGCAGATCAGCCCGACATCATCGTTCATCGGCAGATGCTCGAAATCGACATGGTATTTAAACTGGCCTTCCGGCAGCAGCTCAATGTTCGGCTTCGCCGAGACAAACAGCTCCTCTTCCAGACCGGCATCTGCATAGCCAAGATATTCAGGTGCCAGCGGGAACAGCACCCGCTTTTTGCTGCCATCGGTCCGGCGACCGGCGTACAGGTTGAACAGATAGAAGAAGGCACTCTGGCTGCCATTCGTCAGCGCGATATTCTCTGCGCTAATCGGCCAGCCGAGCTGTTCACTCAGCAGTCCGGCCAGCGACGCCAGCAGCGTCGCTTTGCCACGCGGACCGTCATAATTGCACAGCGCCTCGCTGAGTTTGCCTTCCTCATGCATCTGCTGCAGCAGTTGCTGAAAGTAGTCGTTCATGGCCGGAATTTGCGCCGGATTACCGCCACCCAGCATGATGGTGCCGGGCGTGCGGAGGCCCGCGCCCATATCTTCCATCAGACGTGAGATGCCGGAATGTTGGGTAAATTTGTCGCCGAACTGAGAAAAGGACATAGCGGTTAAATATTTGTGATAGCGAATCGGGGGTCCACCATAACGCCCGCCATCGGCGGGCGCAATGGGAAGGCGTGGGGATTACTTCAGCGCCTGCGGGTTAACGCAGTTTTTCTCAACGCTGCCGCCGAGCGCGGCGATGAGATTTTCTACCGCATCCTGCATCATGCCGTAACGGGTTTCATGCGTTGCTGAACCGATGTGCGGCAGCGTCACCACATTAGGCAGCGACAGCAGCGGAGAGTCGGCAGAGACCGGCTCCTGCTCAAACACATCCAGCCCCGCGGCGTGCAGTTTGCCCGCCTGCAACGCGGCAATCAGCGCCTGCTCATCCACCACCGGCCCGCGACCGGCGTTGATCAGCACCGCATCCGGCTTCATCAGTTCCAGCTCGGCGGCACCGATCAGATGGTGCGTCTCTTCCGTCAGCGGCAGGCTGATGCAGACAAAATCACTCTGCTTCAGCAATGCTTCCAGTTCACAGCGCTGCGCGCCAAAGCGCGACTGCGCCTCTTCATGTTCGCGGCGGGCGTTGTAGAGGATTTTCATGCCGAAGCCAAAGTGCGCGCGCTGCGCCAGCGCCATGCCGATACGACCCATGCCGAGAATACCCAGCGTTTTATGGTGCACGTCGATGCCGAACTGCGCCGGACCGATGCTCTTCTGCCAGTTGCCCGCTTTCACCCAGGCATCCAGCTCCGGCACCCGGCGCGCCGTGCTCAGCACCAGTGCCATCATCGTGTCCGCCACGGTTTCGGTCAGCACGGTCGGGGTGTGCATCAGCACCACGTGACGCTGATTCAGTGCATCAACATCGAAATTGTCATAGCCCACAGAGACGCTGGAGCAGACGCGCAGATTGGGCATTTTCGCCAGCAGCTCGCCGTTCACCTTACCGCCCGATCCCAGCAGCCCTTCTGCCTGCTGAAACACTGCAGCGTGCTGCTGTTGGCTTTCTGGCGACAGATCGCTGATTTCCGTCACGTCACACTGTTCAGCCAGGCGTGCGTAGAGATCATCAGGCAGTTTTTTATAGAGAATTACAGCGGGTTTCATTCAGTGGCTCCCGTTCAATAAGTAGCGGGCGGCTTGCGGGCCGCCCGGAGAAACAGAGATTAACGATTACGCTTTTAGTTTGCTGACTAAGTCCTGGGCGCTTATAAATCAGCACTCTCTAGCGTTTACGCTTTCAGGCCGGTTTCGCACCCTGCAGCGGTGGTGCTTTATTCTGCGCCGGTTTTACAATCAGCGTCAGCCACACCGAAACCAGCAGGGCCGACCCCATGAAGATGTAAGACGCCGACGGGCTGCCGGTGGCCCCATTAAGATAGCCGACAATCCATGAACCGATGAACGACCCCAGCGCACCCATGCTGTTGATCAGCGCCATCGCGCCACCCGCGACATTACGTGGCAGCATCTCAGGAATGATGGCGAAGAACGGTCCGTAAGGGGCATACATCGCGGCACCGGCAATCACTAACAGGGTGTAGGACATCCAGAAATTGGTCGATCCCACCAGATACGAGCCAAGGAATGCCAGCGCGCCAATCAGCAGCAGCGGCCAGACGAACAGCTTACGATTCTGGGTTTTGTCCGACGCCCAGGAGACCACCACCATCGCAATGGTCGCCGCCAGATACGGCACCGCTGAGAGCCAGCCTGCTTCTACCATGCCCATCTGCGTACCGTTGCGCAGAATCGACGGCAGCCACAGTACAAAGCCATACACGCCGATGCTCCAGGCAAAGTACTGCAGGCAGAGAAGGATGACGTTGCGGTTACGGAACGCTTCGCCGTAGTTACGCACCGCTTTGATGTTTTCCTGCTCTTTTTGCAGTTCAGCCTGCAATGCTGCTTTTTCGGCATCGCTCATCCAGCGCGCCTGTGCCGGTTTATCCTGCACAAGGAACCACCAGGCAATCGCCCAGACCACTGCCGGAATGCCTTCGAAGATAAACATCTCGCGCCAGCCAAAGGATTCAATCAGATAGCCCGACACCACCGACATCCACAGTACCGTGACCGGATTCCCCAGGATGAGGAAGGTGTTGGCGCGCGAACGTTCCGATTTGGTGAACCAGTTGCTGATATAAATCAGCATCGCAGGCATCACGGCGGCTTCCACGACGCCCAGAACAAAGCGAATCGCGGCCAGCATCGGAATGTTGCTGACCACCCCGGTCAGCGAGGCACAACCGCCCCACAGGATCAGACAGACGAAAATCAGTTTTTTGACGCTGCGACGTTCGGCGTAAATTGCCCCAGGGATCTGAAAGAAGAAGTAACCCAGGAAGAACAGCGCCCCCAGCAGCGAGGACATGCCTTTAGTGATGCCGAGATCGTCATTAATCCCGGCAGCAGAAGCGAAGCTAAAATTTGCACGATCGAGATACGCCAGGCTGTAGGTGATAAAAACGATGGGCATGATGAACCACCAGCGTTTTGGCGCGATTGTCTGCTTTTTCATCGGGAACTCCTGTGTCTGTTGAGATGCGCGTGAACTACTCGTCGCCCAGTTGCTGACGCGTCGGCAGACCTTCGCTGTCACCAATGACCTGAATCGCCATCGAACCAATTTTGTTGCCGCGCCGAATCGCCTGCGGCAGTGACTGACCTTCCAGCAGCGCGCTGATGACGCCAACGGCAAAGCCATCACCGGCACCCACCGTATCCACCACGTTATCGACTTTAATCGCCGCAACCTGACCCTGTTCGCCCTGAGCGGTTTTATACCAGGCACCGTCACAACCGGTTTTAATCACGACGGCTTTCACACCCCTGTCGAGATAGAAATCCGCGATCGCTTCCGGCTGACGATAACCGGTCAGAATCAGCCCCTCTTTTTCGCCCGGCAGTACCCAGTCGGCATACTCCGCCAGCAGATTGAGCTGCTTACGCATCTCCTCTTCGCTGCGCCACAGCACCGGCCGCAGGTTCGGATCAAACGAGATGGTTTTGCCGCGCGAACGCATCTCTTTAGCGGTGTGCTTCAGCAGTTCTAATGAGCTTTCTGACAGCGCCGCCGCCACACCGCTGAGGTGCAGATGGCGCGCCGAGCCGAAATAGTCCGCGTCAAAATCATCGACCGAGAGATGGCTGGCAGCCGAGCCTTTACGGAAATATTCCACCAGCGGATCGGAACCGTCATCGACTTTGGATTTGAGCTGAAAACCGGTGGGATAACGCTTATCGACCGTCACACAGGCGTGATCGATACCCTCTTTTTCCAGTTGCTGGCAGATAAACCGGCCAAAAGCGTCATCGCCGATACGACTGACCCAGCCCACTTTCAGGCCAAGACGTGCCAGGCCGGTCGCCACATTGAGTTCTGCGCCCGCCGCGCGTTTAACAAAGGTCTCTGCTGCGGCCAGATCGCCGGTCTCGCGGGCGATGAACATCGCCATCGCTTCGCCGATGGTGACAACATCAAGTGGACCGTTGTGATGATTAGTGTGCGTCATATCTGTTCCTTACACGTTACGCAGCAGCGACACGTAGTGGCGCGTCACCGCAGTCAGATCGTCGCCTTCCAGCGGAAATTCAATACCGCGCGGCGCGCGCGCAGGCAGTTGTTGCAGCAGCGTGCGCCAGTGGTCATCAGCCTCATCCAGCGCAATCGCCCGGAAGCTATTCTGATGTGGCACGGCGGCTTTGACATGCACATAGCCCACCTGCGCGGCCAGTTGCTCTGCTGCCTGATCGGCGTCTTCGCCGGTCCAGCACCAGTTACCCATATCAAAGGTCATGCTGATCGGCAGATCGGCTTCGCGTACCGCTGTGAAAAACGCAACGGACGGTGCCAGCCGGCCATGTTCGGTCTGGTCGTTTTCCACGGTCAGCCGAAAGGGCAGATCGGCCAGCAGCGCCTGCAACGTTTCGCGAGGCAGCGTACCGGTAAAGTCTCCCAGCGCCACTTTCAGCCGCTGCGCGTTTAGCTGGCGTGCCTCTTCAAGGTAGTGGGTCAGGCGTGGATTGATTTCGCCGCCGTCACAAAACAGCGTATCCGGCACTGAATAGCTGGCATGTAGCTGATGCTCAGCTATCGCCCCGGCCAGCGCCGGCAGATCGGCCAGCGCCGCATCATCCAGTAGTTCGCGGCGGATTTCGACCCCGTCAGCGCCCGCCTGCTGGATGACTGGCAGCAGCGCAGCCTGACCGCCGAGTGCGGCGATCTGCGTGTGGCCATAAGCGGCGGTCACCACGATAATGTCAGGTTTCATGTTCTACTCCATGGCAGAGGTCTGCCCATAACGAATAGAAAAACCCTAAATGGAACCGGTTCCAAAGCAAAGCAGCAAACGGTGAAATTATGATCGTGCTCACGAAGCGAGCATGTAAACAGGAGGTTAAATCTGAAACTCAGCCCAGCGGCTGGCTGGAGCCACGAACGATCAGTTCACCCGAGAAGACCTGCTCGGCAACCGGCAATTCGCTGCCCTCTATGCGCGCAATCAATCGCTCCAGCGCGCTGAAGCCAATCTGCCAGGTCGGCTGTTTCAGCGTGGTAATGCCGACACCGGCCAGCGCCGCCCACTCCAGTTCGTCGAAACCGAGCAGGCCGATATCACGGCCCCAGTGCAGATTTAGTCGTTGCAGCGATCGCGCCACCTGCAGCGTCAGTGCTCCGTTGGCCACCATCACCGCGCAGCGTTTACCGGTGTGACGTTGCTGGAAGGCCAGAAGCGCCTGATCCAGTGCGGCGGGCTGGTGCAGCGGCACTTCCGCATTTTCATGTTCAACCTGCGGATGCGCCGCCAGCAACTGGCGGAAGGCCTGCAGACGCTCACGGCGCGTATTCACACTACCCAGGGGCTCGCTGAGAAACAGCAGCGCCTCATAGCCATTGTCGATCAGATGGCGTGTGGCCGTCTCGGCCGCTTCGGCATTGTTCAGGCCCACCACATCGCAGGGAAAGTCGGGGATTTTGCGATCAATCAGCACCATCGGCAGCAGGGACTGCTGCAGATGGCTGAGCACCTCTTCACGCATGCCGACTGCGTTAACCACGATGCCCTCAACCTGATAACTGCTCAGCAGTTGCAGATAGTGCTGCTCCAGATCCACTTCGTTGTTGGTGTTACACATCAGCAGCGTGAAACCCTGCTCCCGGCAGGCAGCTTCGATGCCGCTCATCACATCGACGGAATAGGGATTAGTAATGTCGGCGATAATCAGCCCAATCAGGCGGGTACGTCCGCGCTTCAGGCCGCGCGCCATTTGACTCGGACGGTAGCTGAGGTCCGCTATCGCCTGTTCAATCCGCGCTTTTAAGTCGGCAGAGAGCAGATGCAGCTCGCCATTAAGATAGCGTGAAACGCTGGTTTTACCGGTTCGTGCCGCGTGAGCAACATCGCTGATAGTGGCGCGAGGCGGCCTGATTTTCATGAGATATCCTGCGAAATAAGAAACCTGGCAGAGACTAGCACAAGCGAAGCCCGGCGCAAAAAGTGCTAGGCCGGTAATTGCAGCCAGGGTTGCCACAGGGTCTGTAACGTTTCCGGCGGTTCGCCGTTGATCAGCCTGATAACCATGTCAGCCACCTGTTCGCCAGCCTGATGCGGCGTTGCCTGGCGAATCGCGACAATGGGATGATCGAGAATCGCATCACGCGGTAATCCTTCCCAGCCTGCGAGCAGAATGGCGTTTTCGCCCGCGGCCCGGCCGGCCTGCTGCAGCGCCAGGGCTGCGCCTTCAGCCAGCGCAGCGCAGTCGGTGATAATCACTTCCGGCGCAGATTCCTCTGCCAGCCACTCACGCGTCTGGTGATAGCCTGCACGGCGCGACGGTGCGACCGCCGCCATCGCATAAGGCGCAACGTCACCCAGCGCGGTCAGATAACCCTGACGCCGATCACGTACCCGTGTGCTGTTTTCATTGCTGCCGAGCCAGGCTATCCGCTGCCGTCCCTGCGCCAGCGACCAGCCCACCGCCAGTTGTGAACCGGCAAGGTGATCAATATCAAACCAGGCGTAGGCGGCGGGCAGATCGCTGCGGCCCAGCGCCAGAAAGCGAAAACGGGTTTGCATCAGCGCATTCAGTCGGCTGTCTTCTGGCGTGGTATGGCCGACAATCAGGGCATCGACGGCCCCACTACGCAGCAGGCGCGTCAGGGTTGAGTGACTCTGCTGCTGTTTATCCGCCAGTAACAGCAGGTTAATTTCATGACGGGCAAGATGATGATCCAGCGCCAGCAGCATGTCGCTGAAGTCGCTGCCACTCAGGGAAGACTCAATGAGCGGATAAACGAGCCCTACTGCATTGGCACGACCGGTTTTCAGCCGCCGGGCCGCCGCATTAGGTCGATAATTGCGCCGCTGCGCTTCTTCTTCAATGCGTTTACGCGTCTCCTGAGCGACATCCTGATAACCATTAAGCGCGCGGCTGACAGTCGTAACGGAAAGGCCTAAAACTGCAGCGATGGCTTTAAGAGACATGGGGCAAGTCCACTGATCAATTTTTGATCAGACTACCATAGAGCCTCTGCTGGCTCTATCCGCAGAAACATTACTGGTGCTTTTAACGTGATGCTTTACAGAAAAAATACGCCCCCGTTCGGGGGCGATCGCGATTATCCCAGCGGGGTGAGCGTAATTTCAACGCGACGGTTTTGTGCTTTGCCTGCTTCGGTGCTGTTGGTGGCAACCGGGTTATCCGGGCCTGCACCCTGTGTACGCAGGCGGTCGCTGGCAACACCCTGCACGATCAACGCACTGGCAACACTTTCAGCACGCTGCTGTGACAGACGCATGTTCAGCGCGCGACTGCCAGTACTGTCGGTATAACCCACGACGTTTACCGCGGTTTTCGGATACTCTTTCAGCACCATTGCAACACCGGTCAGGGTGTTCGCGCCTGCGGGTTTCAGATTACTGCTGCTGGAGTCGAAGGTGACATTGTTTGGCATATTCAGGACGATGTTATCGCCGTTGCGGGTTACGCTAACGCCGGTCCCGCGCATCTTGTCACGCAGTTTGGCTTCCTGCACATCCATGTAGTAACCCACGCCACCGCCCAGCGCTGCGCCGCCTGCGGCACCAATCAGCGCACCTTTACGACGATCTTTCTTCGACGAAGAGAGCACGCCAACACCGGCACCGACTAATGCGCCAAGGCCCGCGCCCACGCCTGATTTGCCCGCCTGGGATTCGCCGGTGTAAGGATTGGTGGTACAACCGGGCAGGGCCAGACTGCCGCTTAATAACAAGGTGATGGCGATTAATTTCTTCTGCATTTTTGTTCCCTTACATTCGACATACAGGGGAAAACCTTCCCCATAAGTGGCACGATTATGCCGTCTGGTGACCGGGAATGTAGTGCGGAAAAATCCTGATTTACCGGCAATTACGCCTTTTGATTGTCAGGATGACAAAAACAGTTGCTCTGATGATCGTTTATCAGCCCACAGGCCTGCATAAAGGAGTAGCAAATTGTCGGGCCGATGAATTTGAAACCACGCTGCTTCAGCGCCTTCGAGAGCGCAATGGCGTGCTCTGACGTGGTGGGTGCCTGGCTGTAATCAGGATAATGGTGAACAATTTGCATGTTATCGACAAAATGCCAGACGAAGTCGCTAAAATCCTCGCCTTTCGCTTCCATCTCAAGAAAAGCGCGGGCGTTAGCGATAATGGCGGCGACTTTGCCAGGGTGGCGAATAATGCCACTGTTGCGCATCAGCGCGTCGCAGTCGGCAGCATCCATCTGCGCAATAGCCTGAGGATCAAATTGATGAAACGCTGCCCGATAATTTTCACGCTTTTTCAGCACGGTAATCCATGAGAGTCCCGCCTGTTGTCCTTCCAGACAAAGCATCTCAAACAGTGCACGCGTGTCTCTCTGCGCCACACCCCATTCCCTGTCGTGATACGCCAGATAGAGGGGATCCTGCGTTACCCAGCCACATCGTTGCATCGTTTTGTTCCTTTATAGCGAGAATATTTTAGCGGTCCGCTTGATCTTAGAATTAATCGGTTGATAGTTAAACGATCACCGGTTAAATAACAGAGACGGGCCGAAAAATTCATTAAGACGCCATAACTTCAGCCTTGCCCGGAGAAGCGATGTTGCCGAGAAGCGGTTGGAAAGGTCTGCGGACCTGCTGTGCTGTAGGGCTGTTAATGTTAACGCAACCGACGTTTGCCCGCGGCGGCACCTCTGCGCCTCAGCACGCTGACTTTCTGCCCGACTACGACACGATTCTGACCGAGAAGATCGCCCTGACGCCACTCGCTTTCAGCGATGAGAGCCGCGCCCTGTTTGAAGCTGCAATTAACTCTCCTGCTGCTTCTCCCATCGCCCTGCATAGTGAAACCGGTAGCGTAGGCACCACGCCGCTGGGTAAACGCTATCGGGCTGGCGTTGATATGCCGATTGCGCCGTCATTGACTACCGGTCCGGTGGCACAGTATGCGGTCGATCCCCAGCAGATGAACTGTCTGCAATGTGACTACAGCGATCAGCAGAGCCGTGAGCAGAGCGCGAGCGTTGGCTGGCGCATCGATTCGCAGCAGGGATGGATATCGCCGTGGGCGCAGCTGAGTTATCACTATCTGATGGCAGATACACCGCAGAGCCCACGGCGCGAGGCGGCGAATGGCTCGGGTCAGTCCGACGGTATCGATTTAAGCGTCGGCGCACAAATGCCATTGAACGATAATCTGGCGGCTTTCGCGTCATTTTCACAAAGCGAAGCGCTGAATAACGACGAGCAGCAACTTTATAGCTTTGGCTTCAGCGCCAGCTTCTAGCGGGGCATGAAAAGAGAAAGGGAATCGGGCGTTTAAAATATAATGAGTCCGCTAATCATTATACTGGTAACAAAATGCGCAACGATTTGACAATTATTGGCCGTGAAATAGCGGTTTTTCTGCTGGCAGCCCTGTTTCTTGCCCTGACTATCGTCCCCGTCTACATTGATGTGGCCTGGATGAATGATGCACTTCACGAAACCTCTTTTACCGAAACCACCCAGGAATGCATGCTGGCGATGATCGCCGCGCTGTTTTTCATTGCGGCTCAACGCCGTCCCGCCCAGCGTGGAGCACTGACCTTAGTGGCGGGCTTTTACAGCTGCATGCTGATCCGCGAACTCGATTTTGTGTTTGATACCATCCAGCACGGCAGCTGGGTCTGGTTTGCCCTGGCGGTCACGGCGGGTTCGCTGGCCGTTGCGCTGCGAACGCCAAAGAAAACCCTGCATGCGCTGGCTAACCTGCTGCTGCACCGCAGCTGGCCGGTGATGGCCTCCGGCTTTTTAGTGGTGCTGGTCTTCTCCCGACTGTTTGGTGTGCATGCGCTGTGGCAGCATCTGATGCTGGGGGATTACAACCGAGTGGTAAAAAACATGGCCGAAGAGGGCACCGAGCTTCTGGGATATAGCCTCTGCTGGCTCGCCTCGGTTCGCTATTTATGGCAGACGCGCCCGGCCGCTGTCAGCGTCCGCGCTACTGAATATGCATCGGCCCGCCACAACGCCTCTCCGGTCACGTCGCACTGATTCGCATTCTGGCTTTTTAAGCGATCCGCACCCTCAAAACAGGTACAATAAACACTTCTGCGTCGGCGACAGGTTCCCGGCGCAAGGTGTTCGTTAACCTCAGGTCTTTTCATGTCAGCTAAAATCTTAACTTCAACGCTCATTGGCCTGGATGCCTTCCGACAGGATCCGCTGACTGCCCTGCAGCAGGCGGAAAAGGGCACGCTGGCGGTGTTAGATAATTATGCGCCGGTGATGTATGCCATCACGCCGGCGCGTCTGGCTGAACTGCTGGCGCTGGAAGCCGCCGCGCGGCAGCCGAATGATGTCGCACTGGATGACAGCCTCTATGACGATGCGCCTGCTGCAATTCACACGCCGGCAGGTAAATTTGTCATGTATCCTGGCTGGCAACCGGATGGCGACTTTACACGTCAGGCCGCCATCTGGGGCGTGGCGCTGAGTGAACCGGTGACGCCTGGCGAGCTGGCGGCCTTTGTGGCCTACTGGCAGGCGGAAGGCCGGATGTTCCATCATGTGCAGTGGCAACAGAAGCTGGCGCGCAGCCTTCAGATGAACCGCGCCGCAAACGGCGGGCAACCGAAGCGTGATATCACGCAGTTGCCTGATCCTGACCGTACCATTCCCGATGGTTTCCGAGGTGAATGATGAAAACGCCAGATGATCTCTTTAACCGTCTGAAAAGAATGATGCCTGCGGGCACCCGTCCTAAATTTGCCAATGGCAAAGAGCTGCTGGCGTGGAATCAGGAGCAGGGCCGCCTGCGATCTGAAGCGATTGTGCGTGAGAACCGCGCAATGAAAATGCAGCGCGTGATGGGCCGTTCCGGCATTCGCGAGCTGCACATGAACTGCTCGTTTGATAATTACCGCGTAGAGAACGAGGGACAGCGCAAAGCGCTGGAGCTGGCACGTCAGTACGCCGCTGAGTTTGATGGCAGCATCGCCAGCTTTGTCTTTTCCGGGCGTCCTGGCACCGGTAAAAACCATCTGGCCGCCGCGATTGGTAATGACCTGATCCTGCGCGGTAAAAGCGTGCTGATCGTGACAGTGGCCGATCTGATGTCGAGCATGAAGGGCACCTTCAGCGGCAGCAGCGGCATTACCGAAGAGCGACTGATTCAGGATCTCAGCAGTGTCGATCTGCTGGTGATTGATGAGATCGGTATGCAGAGCGAATCGCGCTACGAAAAAGTGATTATCAACCAGATTGTCGATCGCCGTTCTTCATCGAAACGCCCGACCGGCATGTTATCCAACCTCGACCATGCGGGCATGAATGCGCTGCTGGGCGAGCGCGTCATGGACCGTATGCGCCTGGGCAACAGCTTGTGGGTACGTTTCGACTGGGAAAGTTATCGCAGTCGGGTACGCGGCGACGAGTATTAAACAGAGGCTACGCCGGGTCATTGCGCTAATGAGGCCGCCGGTACAGCAGAAAAGCCAGGCTTAATCCGGCAATCTGATCGCCATCACGATCTCAGCCACCACCTATCGGGTTGTGTGAAACAGCCCGCAAAAGTGTGGCATGAAGAATGCGCCGGGGCTGATACACTCAATTCTTACTCCTCTGTTGGGTGAATCCGTGATGAAAACGAACGGCAAAGGCCCCGCACTACTGCGACTGAATAATCAGAAACGGGTGATGGCTCAGCTGCGTAAGCTCCGCGTGACGTCGCGTCAGGATCTGGCGGAGGCGCTGACCCTCAGCAAAAATACGGTCTCGTTAATCATTGATGACCTGCTGGAGCAGGGTCTGATAGAGGAACTGGGGCCGGTCAGCGTCGCAGCAGCCGGACGGCCTAAGATCGGGATCACCCTGCGGCCGGAAAAGCTTAAGAGCGCAGGCGTCATGGTGGAACGCAACGTGATCCACTGGCGGGTCTGCGACTATTTTTCACAGGTGCTGGCAGAAGCGACGCTGCGCACCGATACCCGTCACCCGACCCGCCTGCTGGCTGAACTGGCTATGCTGTGCCGGGAACTGACAGAACGTTATCCCGACCTGCTCGGTATTGGCCTTGGCTTCCCCGGCATCGTCGATCCCCGGCGCGGCTGGATGCACATTTCATTGCCGCTGGAATGGCAGGATGTTGACCTGCTGACCACGCTGCGCAAGCACGTCCGTCTGCCCATCAGCATTATGAATAATGTTAAAGCCGCTGCGCTACTGGCTGTCGGGCAAAGTGGATTATCGCCGGAGAGCGGCCATTTTTATCTGCGTATTTCCGAGGGGATTGGCGGCGCACTGGTACAACAGGGTCAGGTATTTACCGGACACAGCTGGACGGCGGGTGAAGCAGGACATCTGATCGTTCAGCCCGGCGGGCCGCGCTGCAGCTGTGGCCGGCGCGGCTGTCTGGAGGCGCTGGTCAGCAAGCCTGCGGTGAATCAGCTGCTGGCGCAGCATCAGCCAGGCCTGAACTGGCAGAACCGCGACAGCGCGCCACGCGTGGTGGATACGGTGATGGCCCAGGCGGGTGGCTATCTCGGTGCGGCGCTGAGTCAGATCATGCTGCTGCTGAACCCCGCCACCATCATCATTGATTGTCCGTGGAACGTCAGTGAGCGCTTCTGCAAGGCGGTGCGCGATACCGCACACGGCAACGCGCTGGCCTTTACTGCCGCGCACACTCAGCTGCACTTCCCGGAAACCCGGATTGACCCGGCTAACGGGCTGGCGCTGGCGGTGCTGGAACAGAGTGAGCAGCGGGTGGGGTGAGCGTACCCCCACAGACTGCCCTCTTCTTTATGATCGCGTCTCACTGACCGGTGCATCTGTCCGTTCGCCCGCCTCACGCGGGTCAACATTAAACTTCTCCAGCACACGCGCGTGAATTTTCTCCAGCGGCATTCCAGCCGTTTCCGGCAGATAGCGGAAAGTGAAGAAGTACATAGCCAGTGAAAAAAGCGCAAACAGTAACAGCGGGAAGCCACCGTGAAAAATCTCAAGCAGAAAAGCATTACTGTTCAGAATCGGGAATGTGGTGCTGATGACAAAATTGGCCATCGACATGGCGCAAATGGAGATGCCGACACAGATTGAGCGGATTTCTGTCGGAAACAGCTCGCCCAGTACGGTCCAGACAATCTGTCCCCAGGTCATGCCAAAGAAAACCATATAGGCAAACAGTCCCACCACCGCCAGCAAGCCGGGCAAACGGTAATAGAAAGCGATAAAGGTGTAGGCAAGGAAAACGGCAGAGGTAATCGCCCCCAGCAGTAACAGCTTACGACGTCCGACTTTATCAATCAGCGCCATACCCATCAGCACGCCCACAAACTGACATACAGACAGCCAGAAGGTCTGGAGCAGCGCCGAATCCGTGCTGCCGGACACATTTTTCAGCAACGTTGGTCCGAAATACTGAATCACATTGATGCCGCTAATCTGGTTGCCGACAGCCAGGCCAATACCAATGATGAGCAACGGCACCGTGGTTTTGTTCAGGCGGAGTCGGGATTTATGGCGGGTCGCCGCCTCATCAGAGAAAGAGTGTTTAATTTCATTGAAAACGGTGCGGGCATGGACCGGGTCAGAGATTTTGCTCAGCGTATCCAGCGCCTCTTTGTCTTTGCCTTTCAGAACGTTCCAGCGCGGTGATTCCGGTATAAAAGCAATGAAAAAGATAAACAGCGCACAGGGCACCAGCGCGGTTGCCAGGATATAGCGCCAGCCTGTATCGACCATCACCTCTGGCAGCATCGATTTATTAATGAAGTAGTTGGTGAGCAGAACCACCGATTGCCCACCGACGCAGCACACCGCATAGAGCGCGCTGGTGCGACCGCGATACTTCGACGGTGAAAGCTCAGCCAGATAGATTGGCGAAATCACCGAGGCCAGCCCGATTGCTAATCCGCCAAGAATACGAAAGGCGACAAAGGTGAAGAAGTTATGGGCGATGGCAGTCCCCACCACCGAGGCAGTAAACAGTAGCGCCGTGATAGCGAGCGACTTTTTGCGGCCAAATTTATCGCTCAGCTTTGGCGCAATAAAGCAGCCCACCAGACTGCCAAGCAGGATATTAGACACTGCCCAGCCGGTTTCTGCCGGGGTCAGCTGGAAATAGTCACTAAGCGGCTCAATAGCGCCAGAGATAATCGACGAGTCATAGCCCATCAGCAGGCCACCAAAAGCGGCGACGGTGCAACAGAGCATGACATATTTCATGTTGTAACGTTTATGCCGGGTTTCCATTTTTACAGGCTCCTTTTCTCTACTGCCTGAACCGCATCGGTTCAGTAACAGGAGACGTGACAGGTCAGAGGTTCAGGAATTTCAGCGAGCAGACACCAGTGAAATATATTTTCTAAATGGGAAAATTTGGATTAATTCTTTCAAAAGTGTGAGGCAGGTTGGAAAAAATTATAAACTTGCTGAGTGACAATCCTGAATAAAGATCATATTAATCAATAAGATAACAGTAAAATCCGGGCAGTGAGGTTTTCCAATCAAGGGTAAACGCCTGATGACAGAAGAAATATCGGCTGAAGCGGTCCGTATGGGACTGATAAAATATCCCGCCAGCCCTCAGCCTTAACGCCTGATTTTTATGCTCTTAATCTAATGAGGCTGGGCTGTTCCGGCTGGCAGATTAAGCCTGCGAAGCTGGCCCCTGAACTGACAGCGAGGCATCAGGATGAAATATAATTTTCATCCTGTCCATTACATGAAAACCCGGGCGTTCTTTACTCCGGTCTGTCGTTAAAGCAGGTTTTCCCCAAAATGCTGCCGATACTCTTTCGGCGTGGTGTCGTAGCTTTTGCGGAAAACTGAGTAGAAGTATTGCAGCGAAGGGTAGCCGCACATCTGTGAGATCTCGTTGATGTTGAGCGACGAGGAAGCCAGCAGTTCGCGGGCCTTTTCCAGCTTTTCGCGGTGGATCATCGCATGGATAGTGTCGCCGGTCTCATCCCGGAAGCGTTTTTCCAGGTTAGATCGTGACAGTCCTACCGCATCCAGCACCTGCTCCACTTTAATTCCCTTACAGGCGTTAAAGCGGATGTAGTGCATCGCCTGAATCACCGCTGGATCGCGCAGTGAACGGAAATCGGTAGAGCGTCGGGCGATCACTTTCACCGGCGGCACCAGAATGCGCTGAAGCGGCAGAGGCTGCTTATCCAGCAGCCGGTGCAGCAGTTTGGCCGCCTGATAGCCCATCTGTCGCGAGCCCTGTGCTACGGACGAGAGCGCCACGCGTGACAGGTAGCGGGTCAGCTCCTCATTATCAATCCCGATCACCGTAAGTTTCTCCGGCACCGGTATTTTCAGATGTTCGCACGCCTGCAGCAGATGTCGCGCCCGTGAGTCGGTGACGGCAATAATGCCGGTCTGCGGCGGCAGCGTCTGCAGCCAGTCGGCAAGCCGGTTCTGAGCGTGCTGCCAGTTTTCTGGCGCGGTTTCCATGCCCTGATAAACCACGCCCTGATAGCGCTCGCGTCCCACCAGCTGGCGAAACGCCTGTTCCCGCTCCTGTGCCCAGCGCTTGCCGCTGGAGGCCGGTAAACCATAAAAGGCAAAGCGGTTAATGCCCTTCTCTTTCAGATGCAGAAAGGCTTTCTCCACCAGTGCGGCGTTATCCGTGGCGATGTAATGAACTGGAGGATAATCTTCCTGCCGATGGTAAGAGCCGCCAACGCCGACAATCGGCACAGAGACATTCGACAGCAGGCTTTCGATAGAACGATCGTCGTAATCAGCGATCACGCCATCGCCCAGCCACTCACGGATATTGTCGATGCGACAGCGGAAATCTTCCTCGATGAAGATATCCCAGTCAGTCTGCGACGCCTGCAGATACTCTCCGACGCCCTCAACAACCTGGCGGTCATACACTTTATTAGCGTTAAACAGCAGCGTAATGCGATAGCGTTTATCATGCATGGTGGCGCGTTCCCTTAAATCCTCAGCGCATTGCATAACACGGCTGAAAGGGGCAAAAAAATTGTTTGCGCCACAATGTGATCGCCCGCGCGATTACACCCGACGCCGCGTTGCGGTATCCATCCACACCGCCAGCAGCAGAATCGCGCCTTTGACGATGTACTGCCAGAAGGTCGGCACATCCATCATGCTCATGCCGTTATCCAGCGAGGCCATGATAAAGGCCCCCATTACCGCGCCCGCCACCGACCCGACACCGCCCGCCAGGCTGGTGCCGCCGATCACGCAGGCGGCAATCGCGTCCAGTTCTGCGATGTTACCCGCCGACGGCGAGCCTGCGCCCAGCCTTGAACTCAGGATCAGCCCGGCAATCGCCACCATCACGCCGTTGATGGCGAACACCGCCAGTTTGGTGCGCGCCACGTTAATGCCAGACAGTCGGGCAGCATCAATGTTGCCGCCGATGGCATAGATACGACGGCCAAAAGCGGTACGGGTGGCCATAAACATGCCCGCCAGCAACAGTACGGCAAGCAGTAATACTGGCGTCGGCACGCCGCGATAGTCGTTGAGTAACCAGATGGCACCAAGCACTAAGATGGCGGTGATTGCCTGACGCCCTACGGTGCCGCTGGCTGCACCCTGCGGCAGTCCAAGCTGCTGACGACGCAGGCGCAGACGCCACTGCCACAGCATAAACAGCGCCAGCCCGGCAACGCCAAAGCCGAAACCGACGCCGCCCGGCAGATAACTCTGTCCAATCTGCGACATACCCGGTGTAATGGGCGCAACCGTAGTGCCGTCGGTAATTCCGACCAGAATGCCGCGGAACGCCAGCATTCCCGCCAGCGTAACGATAAACGACGGCACTTTACGGTAGGCTACCCACCAGCCATTCCAGGTACCGAGCAACAGCCCCATCACCAGCGTCACCACGATGGTCAGAGGCAACGGCCAGCCGAGCCAGACGTCGAATATCGCCGCCGCGCCGCCCAGTAACCCCATCATGGAGCCGACTGACAGGTCGATCTCCGCCGAGATAATCACGAACACCATGCCCACCGCCAGAATGCCGGTGATGGCGGTCTGACGCAGCAGGTTGGAAACATTACGCGCACTGAGCCACGCGCCGTCGGTGGTCCAGGTAAAGAACAGCGCAATCAGCACAATCGCGCCCAGCATCACCAGCACCTGCAGATTGGGCAGCGTGAACCTGCCCGGTGAGGGTTTGCCCGGCGTGCCAGTGAAGCGGCTTTGGGTACTTTCACTTTTAAGCATAATGTTCACTCCGCAGGGCAGCTTCCATCACCTGCTCCTGAGTCAGGTTATCGTTAATCAGATCGGCTTTGATCTGCCCTTCATGCATCACCAGCACCCGATCGCTCAGGCCCAGCACCTCCGGCAGCTCAGATGAAATCACAATCACCGCGATACCCTGCTGCACCAGCGCATTGATCAGCAGGTAGATCTCCTGACGTGCGCCCACATCGATGCCGCGCGTCGGTTCATCCAGGATCAGGATTTTGGGATTAAGCAGCAGGCACTTCGCCAGAATCGCTTTCTGCTGGTTGCCGCCGCTCAGGCGGCCAATCGGCAGTTCCGATGAGGAGGTTTTCACCCGCAGCCGGCTGATCGCGTCGTTGATCGCCTGCTGCTCCTGCGCTTCATCCAGAGTGGAGAGACGGTGGCTGAACTGGTCCAGCGCCGCCAGGGTGATATTTTTGCCCACCGCCATCAGCGGCACGATGCCATCCTTTTTACGATCTTCTGGCACCATCGCGATGCCGTGCGCAATAGCAGCGCGGCAGTCGGTGATACTGACCTGCTGGCCATTGATCCAGATATCACCCTGCCAGCGTCCCGGCCAGACGCCAAACAGACACTGCACGGTTTCGGTCCTGCCCGCCCCCACCAGCCCGGCGATACCCAGAATTTCACCGCGTCTGAGCGTGAATGAAACATTGTTAACCCGGCGGATGTGGCGGTTAACCGGATGCCAGGCGGTGAGGTTATCGACCTTCAGTATCACCTCGCCTATCTGATGCGGCGCGTGGGGATAGAGCGCGGTCAGCTCGCGTCCGACCATCATGGTGATAATGTCATCTTCGCTCAGCCCCGCCGCCGGACGGGTGGCGATATGCTGGCCGTCACGGATCACGCAGATAGTGTCGGAGATCGCCTTCACCTCATTCAGCTTGTGTGAGATGTAGATGCAGGCAATGCCGTGTTCGCGCAGATTACGGATGATGCCCAGCAGCACATCCGTCTCCTGCTCCGTCAGCGATGAGGTCGGCTCATCCAGAATCAGTAGCCGGACCTGTTTGTTGAGGGCACGGGCGATCTCCACCAGCTGCTGCTGGCCCAGGCCTAACTCACCGACCCGGGTCGCGGGAGAGACGTTCAGCCCGACCCGCGCCAGCAGCTGCTGGCAGCGCAGGGTCATGGTTTCGTCATCCACCATGCCGAAACGGCTCAGTTCGGCACCGAGGAAGATGTTCTCCATCACCGTGAGTTGCCGCACCAGCGCCAGCTCCTGATGAATAATCACAATGCCTTTACGCTCGGTGTCGCGAATGGTCTGCGCCTGAATCTCGTCGCCAGAGAAGTGAATCTGCCCGTCAAAATCGCCGTGCGGATAGAGTCCGCACAGGATTTTCATCAGCGTTGATTTACCCGATCCATTCTCTCCACACAGCGACATCACTTCGCCCGCCTCCAGTTGCAGGCTGACATCATTCAGCGCCTTCACAGCACCGAAACGCTTGGTGATGTTTTTCATTTCCAGCAGCATCGACTGTTCTCCCTCACGCTATGCGCGGTCAGAGTTCGCTCTGTTTGTGGAAACCGTCTTTCACCACGGTGCTTTCGATATTGTCTTTGTTGACCGGAATTGGCTTCAGCAGTCGCGACGGCACCTCTTTCAGGCCATTATTCAGCTTGCTGTTGCTGGCTGGCGTTTTGCCCTCACCCAGCTCGACGGCAATTTTCGCCGCTTCGGTCGCCAGCTCGGTGATCGGTTTGTACACCGTCATGGTCTGAGTGCCCGCTTTGATGCGCTTAATCGCCGCCAGATCGGCATCCTGGCCGGAGATGGCCACTTTCCCTGCCAGTCCCTGTGCACTCAGCGCCTGAATCGCACCGCCTGCGGTAGCATCGTTGGAGGCCACGACCGCATCGATGTGGTTGCCGTTGGCAGTCAGGGCGTTTTCCATAATTTTCAGGGCGTTTTCTGGCAGCCAGGCATCGACCCACTGATCGCCGACAATTTTAATGCTGCCGTTGTCGATATAAGGTTTTAACACTTTCATCTGTCCGGCGCGGAACAGGCGGGCGTTATTATCTACCGGCGATCCGCCCATTAAAAAATAGTTGCCCTCAGGCACCTGTTTCACAATGCTTTCGGCCTGCAACTCGCCCACCTTTTCATTATCGAACGAGATATAAAAGTCGATATCGGCGTTATTTATCATTCGGTCATAGGCCAGTACTTTAATGCCTTCCCGTTTCGCTTCAGCGACAACATTACTCAATACCTGACCGTTGTAGGGAATAATCACCAGCACATCGACACCGCGATTGATCATATTTTCAATCTGCGACATCTGTGTTTCCTCGTTGCCGTTCGCCGACTGAACAAACACCTTAGCGCCCAGCGTCTCCGCCTGTTTAACGAAAATATCGCGGTCTTTCTGCCAGCGCTCGAGGCGCAAATCGTCAATTGCCATGCCGATCTTCACTTCTTTTGCCACGCTGGTCTGGCTGAAGAGCGCCAGCGCCGCGCAGGCAGCTAACAGTGCATGTTTCATCTTCATTGTGATCATCCTGTTGGTGGAGGCTATTGTTATCGCAGGCCGATAAACCAGGCGGATGAATTGTTGCCCTTCTTTTCCTTTCACAGCAATTACTGATTTTTATCCGGCTATTACGTTTTTTGGTTTATTTCTTTTTTTATGAGCGCGATCGAGGTTTCATCTTTTTCGGACATGAGAGTGACAATGATAAAGCGGCAGGTAAATAACCCTATTTTGCGAGCCAGCGCACAAATAATAATTATCTGACACCCGTAATGAAATATCGTAATTGAGCGGAGGTTACAGCCCATATTGAATATTGCTTCAACGCAGACCATCCGGGTACTGATGCTAAGGAGCAAACCATGCACGCTTATTTCGATCAGATCGATCGGGTTCGTTATGAAGGCACCCAGTCGACGCATCCTCTCGCTTTCCGCCACTACAATCCCGATGAAGTCATCCTCGGCAAGACCATGGCGGAACATCTGCGCTTTGCCGCCTGCTACTGGCACACCTTCTGCTGGAATGGCGCGGATATGTTTGGTGTCGGTGCCTTTGATCGTCCATGGCAGAAAAACGGGGATGCGCTGCAGCAGGCAAAACTGAAAGCCGATGTCGCCTTTGAGTTTTTCCATAAGCTGAATGTGCCGTGGTACTGCTTCCATGACGTCGATGTCTCACCGGAAGGTGATTCGCTGCACAGCTATAAAGAAAACTTTGCTGCCATGACCGATAAATTGCTGGAGAAACAGCAGGAAACCGGCGTGAAACTGTTGTGGGGTACGGCTAACTGCTTTACCCATCCGCGCTATGGTGCCGGGGCTGCCACTAATCCCGATCCTGAGGTTTTTGCCTGGGCGGCGACCCAGGTCTGCAGCGCCATGCAAGCCACCAAAACCCTGGGCGGTGAAAACTATGTCTTGTGGGGCGGGCGTGAAGGCTATGAAACCCTGCTGAATACCGATCTGCGCCAGGAGCGCGAACAGATTGGCCGCTTTATGCAGATGGTGGTCGAGCATAAACACAAAATTGGTTTCCAGGGAACGCTGCTGATCGAACCGAAACCGCAGGAGCCGACCAAACATCAATATGACTACGATGTCGCGACAGTTTATGGCTTCCTGAAACAGTTCGGACTGGAGAAAGAGATTAAGGTTAACGTTGAGGCGAACCACGCCACGCTGGCCGGTCACTCCTTCCATCATGAAATTGCGACCGCCATTGCGCTGGGCATTTTTGGTTCCGTGGACGCTAACCGCGGGGATCCACAGTGCGGCTGGGATACCGATCAGTTCCCGGTCAGCGTGGAAGAGAACGCGCTGGTGATGTATGAAATCCTAAAAGCGGGTGGCTTTACCACCGGCGGCTTAAACTTTGATGCCAAAGTGCGTCGTCAGAGCACCGACAAATATGATCTCTTCTACGGTCATATCGGCGCGATGGATACGATGGCGCTGGCGCTGAAGGTGGCGGCGCGCATGATCAGCGATGGTGAGCTCGATAAGCGTGTGGCGCAGCGCTACAGCGGCTGGAATGGTGAGTTCGGCCAGCAAATTTTGAAAGGTGAGTTTTCGCTGGAGGCACTGGCGGCGCATGCTCAGCAGCAGCAGCTTAATCCGAAGCATCAGAGCGGACGTCAGGAGCAACTGGAAAATCTGGTGAATCACTACCTGTTTGATTTCTAACCCTTCAGGAGCAGCGCATGTTTATCGGGATCGATTTAGGCACCTCTGGCGTCAAAGTGGTGCTGATGGATGCACAGGGCAACGTGGTGGCGACAGAAACGTCGCCGCTGCAGGTTTCGCGTCCGCAGCCATTGTGGAGCGAGCAGGATCCCGAAAGCTGGTGGCAGGCGCTGGATTTATCCATGCAGGCCCTGAGCGCGCAGCAGGATCTGCGCGCGGTGCAGGCCATCGGGCTGAGCGGACAGATGCATGGTGCAACACTGCTCGACAGCGCAAACCAGGTCTTACGTCCGGCCATGCTCTGGAATGATGGACGCAGTGAGGCGCAGTGCCGCGAGCTGGAGCAGAAGGTGCCGGATTCGCGTTTGATTACCGGCAACCTGATGATGCCCGGCTTCACGGCTCCCAAGCTACTGTGGGTGCAGCAGCATGAACCGGCCATCTTCAGTCGGGTTGCTCATGTGCTGCTGCCCAAGGATTATCTGCGCTGGCGGATGAGTGGCGACTTCGCCACCGATATGGCCGATGCCGCAGGGACGATGTGGCTGGATGTAGCGCAGCGTGACTGGAGCGATGTGATGCTTCAAGCCTGTGATCTCAGCCGCGATCAGATGCCGCAACTCTATGAAGGCGATGCCCTGACCGGCACGTTACATGCCGACCTGGCGACGCGCTGGAAGATGAACGCGGTGCCGCTGGCCGCTGGCGGGGGTGACAATGCCGCGGGCGCAGTTGGCGTCGGCATGACCGAACCGGGCCAGGGCATGCTGTCGCTGGGCACCTCGGGTGTCTATTTTGTGGTGAGCGACGGCTATCTCAGCAATCCGGACCGTGCGGTTCACAGCTTCTGTCATGCGTTACCGCAGCGCTGGCATCTGATGTCGGTGATGCTCAGTGCAGCATCCTGTCTCGACTGGGCGGCAACGCTGACCGGGTGCAGAGATGTTCCGGAACTGCTGGCTGAAGCGGAGCGCGCGCGCGATGACGTGCCCGCGCTGTGGTTTCTGCCCTATCTTTCCGGAGAACGCACGCCGCATAACAACCCCAGTGCCCGGGGCGCTTTCTTTGGCTTTACCCACCAGCATGGTCGTCCCGAGCTGGCACGATCGGTGCTGGAGGGGGTGGGATTTGCCCTGGCGCAGGGTATGGACGTACTGCATGAATGTGGCGTTCAGCCGGAGAGCATTATGTTGATCGGTGGCGGTGCGCGCAGTGCCCTGTGGCGTCAGATGCTGGCAGATATCAGTGGTCAGACGCTGGATTACTGCCACGGCGGGGACGTTGGCCCGGCACTGGGGGCCGCGAGGCTGGCACAGCAGGCGCTGGCTCCAGACGTTACCGTCCCGACGCCGGTTCTGGTGCAGCGACATCAGCCGGATGCGAACAGAATGGCTGAGTACCGCTCACGCCGGGAAACCTTTGCAACCCTCTATCGGCAGCTCCTGCCGCTGATGAACTGATCGTGCCTGCCCGGCGCACGCTGAGCAGTATCAGAAAGGCCTGATGGCCGGGAGAGCGATCCCCCGGCCACCGTCTGTCAGCCGATCGCGCCCAGCGTATCTTCCTGGCCCTGCTTCTTCGGCAGCAGGAACAGCGTCGCCACAATATCCAGCAGGTAGATCAGCGCCAGCAGGGTAATCGCCGCGGTGAACGAGAACTGGCTCGCCAGCAGACCAATCACCACCGGGCCGAAGCCGCCCACGCCACGACCCAGGTTGAACAGAACGTTTTGCGCGGTGGCACGCACCTGCGGCGGAAAGGTATCGGAAATCAGCGCACCGTAGCCGCCAATCATGCCGTTAACGAACATCCCCATGATCGCGCCGGTCACCAGCATAATGGTGGGATCGCGCAGCTGGGCGTAGACCACCACCATTACCACGGCACCAAACTGATAGAGCAGGAAGATTTTCCAGCGCGCAAAGCGGTCGGCCAGCACGCCAAACAGCCAGATGCCAAAGGTCATGCCGACGACGGTGACCGCCGTCCAGAGGCCCGATTTGGTGAGGCTGAAGCCGAAGCTGGAAGAGAGGTAGCTCGGCATCCAGATCATCAGCCCGTAGTAACCAAAGTTCTGCACGGAACAAAGGATAAAAATACCGAGACTGGCTTTGGCGGTCGCGCGATCGCGCACCAGCAGCTTCAGGCGCGCCGGAAAGGAGAGCGACGGCACATGTTTAACCTGCCGTTGAAACGCCTCTGGTTCGCCCATGCCGCGACGAATGGCAAACGAAACCAGCGCCGGTAATAATCCGACCAGGAACATGCCGCGCCAGCCAATGATATTCAGCAGTGGCGGCGTGATAAAGGCTGCCATCAGCACGCCGAGCTGCCAGCCGATACCGACCCACGCTGATGCGCGGTTACGCTTCTCCACCGGCCAGGCTTCGGCAATCAGCGCCATGCCGATACCAAACTCGCCGCCCAGACCCACACCCGCCAGCGTTCGCCAGGCGAGCAGGTCCCAGTAGCCCTGCGCCACCGCGCACAGACCGGTGAAGACAGAAAAGACCAGAATCGTGACGGTGAGCATACGGATGCGGCCAAAACGGTCGCTGAGATGACCAAAGACAATGCCACCAATAACCGCGCCAATCAGCGTCCAGGTCACCAGCGATCCCGCCTGTGAAGGATTGAGCGCCAGCGAAAGGCTGATCGCCGGCAGCATAAAGCCGAGTATCAGCAGGTCAAATCCATCCATGGCATAACCGCTGACCGCAGCCAGCATCGCTTTACCGGGCGTGACGCCCGGCTTAGATTGGGGAGAAGGGGACATCGTTGCGCACCTCTGAGAGAAAAGTGCCGCAATTATAAAGAGAGTTCAGGATGTGACCAATTGAAAAGGCTTATCCCTGCGCTACTCAGGCACAGGGATAAAATGGCTCAGGAAGGGCGGTTGCTGCCATCGTCACCTGACAGTAATTCATCGAGCCGATCTCCACCAACGTGACGGAAATCCTGACCTTTGACGAAATAGAAGATAATTTCGCAGATGTTCTGGCAGCGATCGCCAATACGCTCAATCGCACGGGCGCAGAACAATGCTGTCAGCACACTGGGAATGGTGCGGGGATCTTCCATCATGTAGGTCATCAGCTGGCGCACAATGCCTTCGTACTCTTTATCCACCTTTTTGTCTTCACGATAGATGGTGATCGCCTCATTGAGATCCATCCGCGCGAAAGCGTCCAGCACATCATGCAGCATCTGTACGGTGTGGCGGCCCAGTGACTCCAGGCTGACCAGCAGCGGCAGATGCTGCTGACCAAACTTCTCCAGCGCCGTGCGGCTGATCTTCTCCGCCACATCACCAATGCGCTCCAGTTCGGAAATGGTTTTGATGATCGCCATCACCAGCCGCAGATCGATTGCGGTTGGCTGACGTTTGGCGATGATGCGCACGCAGGCTTCATCAATCTCCACTTCCATCATATTGACCTTCTGGTCGCCGTCGATCACCCGCTGCGCCAGCTCGCCATCCAGGTTATGCATGGCGGTGATCGCATCGGTCAGCTGCTGCTCGACCATGCCGCCCATGATCATTACCTGGGTGCGGATATGCTCCAGTTCGGCATTGAACTGACCGGAGATGTGCTTATTCAGATTATCCATGTCGATCTCCTGTCAGATCAGCCGTAGCGGCCAGTAATGTAGTCTTCGGTTTGCTTCTGCGCGGGCTTGGTGAACAGCGTGTCGGTGTCGCTGAACTCAATCAGTTCGCCCAGATACATGAAAGCAGTATGGTCAGAGCAGCGTGCCGCCTGCTGCATATTGTGCGTCACGATCACCACGGTATAGTCCTGCTTTAGCTCGGTGATCAGCTCCTCAATGCGGCCAGTGGAGATAGGATCCAGCGCGGAGCAGGGCTCATCCAGCAGTAAGACTTCCGGCCGAATCGCGATGCCACGCGCAATGCACAGACGCTGCTGCTGGCCGCCGGAGAGACTGTAACCGCTCTGATGCAGCTTGTCTTTGGTTTCATTCCACAGCGCTGCTTTGGTCAGCGCCCACTGTACGCGCTCATCCATATCAGCACGTGACAGCTTTTCAAACAGGCGCACGCCAAAGGCGATATTGTCATAGATCGACATCGGGAACGGCGTAGGCTTCTGGAATACCATACCGACGCGCGCGCGCAGCAGCGCGATATCCTGCTGTGTCGCCAGAATGTTTTCGCCATCCAGCAGAATGTCCCCTTCGGCCCGCTGCTCCGGATAGAGCGAGTACATCTTATTGAAGGTACGCAGCAGGGTCGACTTACCACAGCCCGATGGGCCGATAAACGCGGTGACCTGATTCTTAGCGATATCCAGGTTAATGTTCTTCAGCGCATGAAACTTGCCGTAATAGAAGTTCAGATTACGGACCTGAATTTTATCGGCTGTTGCTGTCGCAATACTCATCATTCATCTCTCTGATACGGCGCCGCTCAGGGCCGCGCCGGAAGTTAACCGTGTTTACCTTTAGCGAAAATCACCCGCGCCACAATGTTCAGCAGCAGCACGCAGAGGGTAATGATCAGCACGCCCGCCCAGGCCAGGCTCTGCCATTCGGCGAACGGGCTCATGGCGAACTTAAAGATGGTGACCGGCAGGTTTGCCAGCGGCTGCATCATGTCGGTGCTCCAGAACTGGTTCGACAGCGCCGTAAACAGCAGCGGAGCCGTTTCCCCTGCGATGCGGGCAATCGCCAGCAGCACGCCGGTGATGATGCCGGAGACCGAGGCTTTCAGGGTGATGGCCGAGATCATCTTCCACTTCGGTGTGCCAAGGGCATAAGCCGCTTCACGCATGCTATCTGGCACCAGCCGCAGCATATTTTCGGTGGTACGAATCACAATAGGTACCTGCAGCAGCGCCAGCGCTATCACCCCGGCCCAGCCGGAGAAGTGCTGCATCTGCGACACCACAAGTGTGTAGACGAACAGGCCGACCACAATCGACGGTGCCGACAGCAGAATGTCGTTAATGAAGCGGATCACCTCTGACAGGGCGGACTTGCGCCCATATTCCGCCAGATAGATACCGGCCAGAATGCCCAGCGGCGTGCCAAAGAAGGTCGACCAGAAAATCAGCAAGCCACTCCCGGCCAGGGCATTCGCCAGCCCGCCGCCCGCCGTATTCGGTGGTGGCGTTGATTCGGTGAACAGGGACCAGGAGAGTCCATCCACGCCGCGCGATACGGTGGTGAAGAGGATCCACACCAGCCAGAACAGGCCAAACGCCATGGTCAGCAGCGACAGCGTCAGCGCAATTTTATTTTTCGTGCTGCGCCAGGACTGCATTTTACGGCGTGAAGCGTCCAGTTCGGCGCGCGCCTGAATTTCAATCGTGGTCATGAGCGCGCTCCTTCACTTTTCGCCAGGCGCATAATCATCAGCTTGGAAATCGCCAGAACGATAAAGGTAATCACAAACAGGATCAGCCCCAGCTCCATCAGCGCGGCAACATGCACGCCCGACTCCGCTTCCGCAAACTCGTTGGCCAGCGCCGAGGTGATGCTGTTACCCGGCATAAACAGCGACGGGCTGTCGAGCTGGTAGGTGTTGCCGATAATAAAGGTGACTGCCATGGTCTCACCCAGCGCACGACCCAGTCCCAGCATGATGCCGCCAATCACGCCATTTTTGGTAAACGGCAGGACGATGCGCCAGATCACCTCCCAGGTGGTACAGCCGATGCCGTAGGCTGACTCTTTCATCATCACCGGGGTCTGCTCAAAGACGTCGCGCATCACCGAGGCGATGTACGGGATGATCATGATCGCCAGAATCACTCCCGCCGCGAGGATACCGATACCGAAAGCGGGGCCGGAGAAGAGCTCGCCGACAATCGGAATACCCGACATCACGTCGTTAACCGGCGTCTGAAAATATTCGGCAAACAGCGGCGCGAAGACAAACAGGCCCCACATGCCGTAAACGATACTCGGAATTGCTGCCAGTAGCTCAATGGCGGTGCCCAGCGGGCGACGCAGCCAGCCTGGCGCGAGTTCAGTCAGGAACAGCGCGATACCAAAACTGACCGGCACGGCGATAATCAGGGCGATGATAGAGGTCACAAGGGTGCCGTAGATCGGCACCAGTGCGCCAAATTGTTCATTGGGCGCATCCCAGGTTTTGGTCCACAAAAAAGCGAAACCAAACTTCTGGATGCTGGGCCACGAGGAAATGATCAGGGAGACAATAATGCCCCCCATCAGTAACAGGACAATCAGCGCAGCCAGCCGGACCAGCGCACCGAAAATTCTGTCACCTTGTTTGCCTGGGGCTTTGAATGCCGGCTTCGTTGCAGCCATAGAAGTCTCAGTCTTCAGAGGTTATCAGGGCGGCATGGGCCGCCCGTTGGGTCTGACCGGACGGCAGTCCGGTCAGGGTCGGTCAATTACTGATAAAGCGCTTTACCAGAACTGTCTTTGATGTTGGCTTTCCAGGCGGCGCGAATCTGCTCGGTCACGCTCTCTGGCAGCGCAGCATAGTCCAGCGCTGTAGCAGTTTTGCTGCCGCTTTTGTAAGCCCAGTCGAAGAACTTCAGCACTTCAGCGCCCTTAGCCGCATTCGCCTGATCCTTGTAGATCAGGATGAAGGTGGTTGAGGAGATAGGCCAGGCATCCGCGCCCTTCTGGAAGGTCAGATCCTGCGCGAACGACTTGCTCCAGTCAGCGCCTTTCGCAGCATTACTGAAGCTGGTTTCGCTCGGCGCGACCGCTTTACCATCGGCATCGATCAGTTTGGTGTAGGTCAGGTTATTCTGTTTGGCGTAGGCATATTCCACGTAGCCGATAGAACCCGGCAGACGCTGAACAAAGGCGGCGACGCCGTCGTTGCCTTTACCGCCCAAACCTACCGGCCAGTTAACGGTGTTGCCTTTACCGATTTTGCTGTTCCAGTCCTGGTTTACCTTCGCCAGATAGCTGGTGAAGACGAACGAGGTGCCTGAACCGTCAGCGCGACGCACCACGTTGATGTTGGTCTCTGGCAGTTTTACGCCCGGGTTAAGTTTGGCGATCGCCGGGTCGTTCCACTTTTTGATGGTGCCGAGGTAGATATCACCGACGGTTTTGCCATCCAGCGTCAGCTGACCTGACTTGATACCCGGCAGGTTAACCGCCAGTACCACGCCACCGATGACGGTAGGGAACTGGAACAGGCCATTTTTCTGCAGATCTTCATCTTTCATTGGTGCATCGGACGCACCAAAATCGACGGTTTTGGCGATGATCTGTTTCACGCCGCCAGATGAACCGATACCCTGGTAGTTAATTTTGCTACCGGTGGCTTGCTGATATTCTGCTGCCCACTTGGCATAAACCGGCGCCGGGAACGTCCCGCCTGCGCCAGTCAGATCGGTGGCCGCAAAAGCAGATACCGCGCTTACGGCGAAGGTAGTGGCGAGGATTCGGGCTACGGTGCTACGCATCAGTGTCATATTCCCTCCAGGGGAGAAAAGTCAGGCTCGGGGCCGTTTTAGTAAGTGTCAGTGATTGCTGCAGGAGGGAAAATAGGACAGTTTGATGACAGTGAAATGTACGAAATGTGACAGTTATATGACAGAGGGCCAGAATGAAGTGGGCCCGCGACGGGGCCCACCAGGTTATTCCACAGTAACCGATTTCGCCAGGTTACGGGGCTGGTCGACGTCGGTGCCTTTGATCAGGGCGACGTGATAGGAAAGTAACTGCAACGGCACGGTGTAGAAGATTGGGGCAATCACCTCTTCGACATGCGGCAACGGGATAATCTTCATCCCGTCACTGTCGCTGAAGCCCGCATCCTGATCGGCAAACACATAGAGCAGGCCGCCGCGTGCGCGCACCTCTTCGATGTTGGATTTCAGCTTCTCCAGCAGTTCGTTATTAGGTGCCACCACGATCACCGGCATGTCCGCATCAATCAGCGCCAGTGGGCCATGTTTCAGCTCGCCTGCGGCGTAAGCCTCCGCATGAATGTAGGAGATCTCCTTGAGCTTCAGTGCCCCTTCCATGGCAATCGGGTATTGATCGCCACGGCCCAGGAACAGCGCGTGATGCTTGTCAGAGAAGCCCTCGGCCAGATTCTCAATCAGCTTATCCTGCGCCAGCATCTGCTCAATCCGGTTCGGCAGCGCCTGCAGGGCATGAACGATCTCATGCTCAGTCTCCGCAGACATTCCTTTCAGTCGGCCCAGTTTTGCCACCAGCATCAGCAGCACCGCTAACTGGGTGGTGAACGCTTTGGTCGAGGCGACGCCAATCTCGGTGCCCGCTTTGGTCATCAGCGCCAGGTCAGATTCCCGCACCAGTGACGAACCCGCCACGTTACAGACGGCCAGCGATCCCAGGTAGCCCAGCTCTTTCGAGAGGCGCAGCGCCGCCAGGGTGTCGGCGGTCTCGCCCGACTGCGACAGGGTGATCAGCAGGCTGTTTTTGCGTACCGCTGACTTGCGGTAGCGGAACTCCGAGGCGATCTCAACATCACAGGGGATATTGGCCAGCGACTCAAACCAGTAGCGTGACACCATGCCAGAGTTATAGGAGGTGCCGCAGGCGATAATCTGGATATGTTCGACCTGGCTCAGCAGCGCCTCGGCACCCGCACCCAGCTCGCTGAGATCCACCTTCCCCTGGCTGAAGCGACCGCTCAGGGTACTTTTCAGCGCCATCGGCTGTTCATAGATCTCTTTCTGCATGTAGTGACGGTAAATGCCTTTGTCACCGGCATCATATTGCAGGTTCGACTCAATCTCGGCGCGCGTCACGCTGTTGCCTTCACGATCGATTACCGTCACGTCGCGGCGGCTGATCTCGGCGATATCACCCTCTTCCAGATAGATGAAGCGACGGGTGACCGGCAGCAGCGCCAGCTGATCGGAGGCGATAAAGTTTTCACCCACGCCGCGACCAATGACCAGCGGGCTGCCGGAACGGGCCGCCACCAGCCGTGAAGGATCGCGGCTGTCCATGATGACCATGCCATAGGCACCGCGCAGCTGCGGGATCACGCGCAGCACCACGTCACGCAGCGATCCACCCTGCTTCTGCTCCCAGTGAACCAGATGCGCCACCACTTCGGTGTCGGTTTCAGAGGCAAAGACATAGCCGCGTTCAATCAGCTCAGCACGCAGCGGCTCATGGTTTTCAATGATGCCGTTGTGCACGATGATGATGTTCTCTGAGACGTGCGGATGCGCATTCGCTTCGGACGGCTCGCCATGGGTTGCCCAGCGCGTGTGCGCGATGCCGGTGCCACCAATCAGCGGCTGCTGTTCAGCGGCTTCCGCCAGTTTCTGCACTTTCCCTAACCGCCGCAGGCGCGTGACGTGCCCCTGACGATCGACTACGGCCAGACCGGCCGAATCATATCCGCGATATTCAAGACGACGCAGACCTTCCAGCAGAATCTCTGCGATATCGCGTTGCGCTACTGCACCAACAATTCCACACATAATGATGTTTTCCTGACTACATGGCTTTTCGCCACTTCTGTTGTCATGCGACCTGATATCCGGCTTTGCCGGTTCCCCGAGCCTTGTAGAGAGTGGGGATTATAGTTTTGGCACTGCACTGCATCGGCCCGCATAAAGCGGGCCGTTAAAAATTTATTTTTTCTTCACCGGACGCTGCCAGTCCGCTTTGTGATTCTGTTCTTTACGGTTATAGACCAGACCGGCTTCGGTCACATCTTTCATGATGGTGGTGCCTGCCGCAATGGTAGCGCCTGCCGCGACGCTGACCGGGGCCACCAGCTGCGTATCTGAGCCGACAAAGACGTCATCGCCAATCACGGTTTTGAATTTATTCGCGCCATCGTAGTTGCAGGTGATGGTGCCTGCACCGATGTTCACGTTGTCGCCAATCTCCGCATCACCCAGATAAGAGAGGTGGCCCGCTTTCGATCCCTTACCCAGACGCGCTTTCTTCATTTCAACGAAGTTGCCCACGTGAGCGGCGTGTGCCAGCTCGCTGCCCGGGCGCAGACGGGCAAATGGCCCGACGGTGCAGGCGGTGGCGAGATGTGCATCCTCGATTACCGTATAGGGGCTGATTTCACAATCATCGCCAATCACGCTGTTTTTGATGATGCAGCCCGCACCGATTTTAACGCGCGAACCCAGCGTAACCTGGCCTTCAATAATGACGTTGGTGTCGATCTCCACATCCCGTCCATGCGCCAGCGTCCCGCGCAGGTCAAACCGCGCCGGATCGCGCAGCATCACGCCAGCCAGCAGCAGTTTTTCCGCCTGTTCAGCCTGGTAAGTACGTTCTAATGTCGCCAGCTGCAGACGGTTATTTACGCCATCGGTTTCGCTGATGCGTGCCGGATGAACCGCGTTGATTACCCGACCTTCCTGATGCGCCAGCGCGATAATATCGGTGATGTAGTACTCACCCTGTGCATTGTTGTTGGTGAGCTGTGACAGCCAGCGTTTTAAATCGCCGCCGTTGGCGATCAGAATACCAGTGTTGATCTCTTTAATGGTGAGCTGCGCCGGGGTGGCATCTTTCTGTTCGATAATGCCGGTGATGGTGTCGTTCTCGCGCACAATGCGGCCATAGCCGGTCGGGTCATCCAGTACCACGGTGAGTAAGCCGATGCCACCCTGCGGTTTTGCTTCGCGCAGGCGCTGTAATGTCGCCTGAGTG
Source organism: Pantoea sp. F_5 (assembly GCF_008631595.1). Lineage (NCBI taxonomy): Bacteria > Pseudomonadati > Pseudomonadota > Gammaproteobacteria > Enterobacterales > Erwiniaceae > Pantoea > Pantoea sp. F_5. The sequence continues at coordinate 30,419 of NZ_VWUO01000014.1, read as the reverse complement.
ATCAGCGGCACGTCGCCGTAAAGCATCATGATATCTTCATCATCGGCAAAAGCAGGCGCAGCCTGCTGCATGGCGTGGCCAGTGCCGAGCTGCTCGGCCTGCAGCACCCAGTTCAGCGTGCTGTCGGTAAGTGTCGCTTTCAGGCGGTCACCGCCGTGACCATAAACCAGATGCACCTGCTGTGCGCCCAGCCCTTTGGCAGCATCAATGACGTGCTGAACCATCGGTTTGCCTGCCAGCGTATGCAGAACTTTAGGCAGATCGGAATACATACGGGTGCCCTTGCCAGCAGCAAGAATCACCACACTCATCGCACTGTTAGACATAACTATCCTGAGTGAATTTTTACGGGTGAAAGTAAAACGGTTTGGGGTTGAGATTACTACATTTTTCTCAGGCCGAAATTAGGCGGACAGGCAGATCGGGCGTTACAGACAAAAAAAATGCCAGCCCGAGGGCTGGCATTTCGTGACGCATAAAGCTGGATTACATCGCTTTTTTGGTCAGTTCGATCACGCGCAGTTTAGCAATGGCTTTCGCCAGCTCGGCAGAGGCCTGAGCATAGTCCACGTCGCCGTGGCTGCTGTTCATGTGCTCTTCTGCTTTGCGTTTTGCTTCCAGAGCACGCGCTTCGTCCAGATCGGTACCGCGAATCGCGGTATCGGCCAGAACGGTGCTGCTGCCCGGTTGCACTTCCAGCACGCCGCCAGAGAGGTAGATATACTCCTCTTCGCCGTGCTGTTTCACGATACGGATCATTCCAGGCTTAATGGCAGTCAGCAGCGGCGCATGGCCAGGGAAAATCCCCAGTTCACCTTCGCTACCTGACACCTGAATTTTCTGTACCAGACCAGAGAACAACTGCTCCTCTGCGCTGACCACATCCAGGTGATAAGTCATAGCCATAATCTTCCTCCCGGGAAACCGTTATTACAGTTTCTTCGCTTTTTCCACGGCTTCTTCGATGGCACCAACCATGTAGAAGGCCTGCTCTGGCAGGTGGTCAAACTCACCTTCCATGATGCCTTTAAAGCCACGGATAGTGTCTTTCAGGGAAACGTATTTACCCGGTGAACCGGTGAATACTTCCGCAACGAAGAACGGCTGAGACAGGAAGCGCTGAATCTTACGCGCGCGTGCCACCAGCAGTTTGTCTTCTTCAGACAGCTCATCCATACCGAGGATGGCGATGATGTCTTTCAGTTCCTGATAACGCTGCAGCAGTGACTGAACGCCACGCGCAACATCATAGTGTTCCTGACCGACAACCAGCGGATCCAGCTGACGGCTGGTAGAATCCAGCGGGTCAACGGCCGGGTAGATACCCAGAGAGGCGATCTGACGGCTCAGCGTTACCGTTGAGTCTAAGTGCGCAAAGGTGGTTGCTGGTGACGGGTCAGTCAGGTCATCCGCAGGAACGTAAACGGCCTGTACGGAGGTGATTGAACCGGTCTTGGTGGAGGTAATACGCTCCTGCAACACACCCATCTCTTCTGCCAGCGTTGGCTGGTAACCTACCGCAGATGGCATACGACCCAGCAGTGCAGAAACTTCTGTACCGGCCAGGGTATAACGGTAGATGTTATCGATGAACAGCAGAACGTCGCGGCCTTCATCACGGAATTTTTCCGCCATGGTCAGACCGGTCAGTGCAACGCGCAGACGGTTACCCGGCGGCTCGTTCATCTGGCCATAGACCAGCGCAACTTTATCGATAACATTTGAGTCAGTCATTTCGTGGTAGAAGTCGTTACCCTCACGAGTACGCTCACCCACACCAGCAAACACAGAGTAACCTGAGTGTTCAGCTGCGATGTTACGGATCAGTTCCATCATGTTGACGGTTTTACCGACACCCGCACCACCGAACAGACCGACTTTACCGCCTTTGGCAAACGGACACATCAGGTCGATAACCTTGATGCCGGTTTCCAGCAGTTCCTGCGAGTTAGACTGATCTTCATAAGAAGGCGCTGCGCGGTGAATAGAGGCGATCTCTACTGCGCTGCCATCTTCTTCTTTCAGCTCGCCTTTCATGTCGATAGGCTCGCCGAGAACGTTCATGATACGGCCCAGGGTCGCTTTACCGACCGGAACCTGAATCGGTTTCTGCAGGTCGTTGACGTTCAGACCACGCTTCAGGCCGTCAGACGTACCCATTGCGATGGTACGAACTACGCCGCCGCCGAGCTGCTGCTGCACTTCCAGCACCAGACGCGCATCACCATTCATCACCTCAAGGGCACTGTACACTTGCGGTACCGCGTCCTGAGGGAATTCGACGTCAACAACGGCGCCGATAATCTGGACAATCTTTCCAGTTGCCATCTTGAATCCTCTACCTAATTCCAAACCTGGTTAAACCGCGGAGGCCCCCGAGACGATCTCGGTAAGTTCCTGGGTGATGCTGGCCTGACGAGCTTTGTTGTATACCAACTGCAGCTCTTTGATCAGATTTCCGCCGTTGTCGGTTGCGGCTTTCATCGCCACCATACGTGCAGCCTGCTCACTGGCCAGATTTTCCACCACACCCTGATAAACCTGCGATTCGACATAACGACGCAGCAGGGTATCCAGCAGCGCTTTCGGATCGGGTTCGTACAGGTAATCCCAGGTCTTCGCCTTCATCTCTTCTTCACCTTCCGCTGGCGCTAACGGCAGCAGTTGGGTGATGGTCGGAGTCTGAGACATGGTGTTATTGAATTTGTTACTGACGATCATCAGTTTGTCGATGCGGCCTTCATCATAAGCCTGCAACATCACTTTTACCGGGCCAATCAGATCAGACAAGGCAGGTTTATCACCCATTCCGCTGACTTTCGCCACAATGTTGCCACCCACAGCACTGAAGAATGACGCCCCTTTTGAACCGATAATCGACAGATCGCTCTGCACGCCTTTATCGGACCAGGACTTCATATCCGCCAGTAATTTTTTGAACAGGTTAATGTTCAAACCACCACAAAGCCCGCGGTCTGTAGAAACGACCAGGTAGCCGACGCGCTTGACGTCGCGCTGTTCCAGGTAAGGGTGCTTGTATTCCAGATTACCCAACGCAAGGTGACCAATCACTTTGCGCATGGTGTCTGCATACGGACGGCTGGCCGCCATGCGTTCCTGCGTTTTACGCATCTTGGAGGCGGCGACCATTTCCATCGCTTTGGTGATCTTCTGCGTGTTTTTCACGCTTCCAATCTTGCTTCGTATCTCTTTTGCGCCGGCCATTAGCTTCTCCTCAAAGCCTTGCGGCCTGCCTTTTCAGACAAGCCGCCAGACATTACCAGGACTGGGTTGCTTTAAACGTATCGATCAGGCCTTTCAGCTTCGCTTCGATATCGTTGTTAAAGTTACCCGACTGGTTGATTTCAGCCATCAGCTCAGCGTGGTCGCGATCGGCGAAGGCCAGCAGTGCAGCTTCGAAGCTGCCAATTTTTGCCAGCTCAACGTCGTTCAGGTAGCCACGCTCTGCAGCGAACAGAACCAGACCCTGCTGCGCGACAGACATCGGCGCATACTGTTTCTGCTTCAGCAGCTCGGTCACTTTCTGACCGTGGCTCAGCTGTTTGCGGGTAGCATCATCCAGATCAGATGCGAACTGCGAGAACGCCGCCAGTTCACGATACTGTGCCAGCGCGGTACGGATACCACCGGACAGTTTCTTGATGATCTTGGTCTGTGCAGCACCACCTACGCGGGATACCGAAATACCTGGGTTAACAGCCGGACGAATACCGGAGTTAAACAGGTTCGATTCCAAGAAGATCTGACCGTCAGTAATCGAGATTACGTTGGTCGGAACGAACGCAGAAACATCGCCCGCCTGAGTTTCGATGATCGGCAGCGCGGTCAGTGAACCGGTTTTACCTGTCACTGCGCCATTGGTGAAACGTTCTACATAATCAGCGCTTACGCGTGATGCACGTTCCAGCAGACGGGAGTGGAGATAGAACACGTCGCCAGGAAACGCTTCACGGCCTGGTGGACGGCGCAGCAGCAGAGAAATTTGACGGTAAGCGATAGCCTGTTTGGAGAGGTCATCGTATACGATCAGCGCGTCTTCACCACGGTCACGGAAGTATTCGCCCATCGCACAACCTGCGTACGGAGAGAGATACTGCAGTGCAGCTGATTCAGAAGCAGACGCCACAACAACGATAGTGTTCTGCAGTGCGCCATGCTCTTCCAGCTTACGAACCACGTTAGAGATGGTTGAGGCTTTCTGACCAATCGCAACGTAGACACACTTGATGCCTGAGTCGCGCTGGTTGATGATCGCATCGATCGCCATCGCGGTTTTACCGGTCTGACGGTCACCGATGATCAGCTCACGCTGGCCACGGCCGATTGGAATCATCGCATCGACCGACTTATAACCGGTCTGAACCGGCTGGTCGACTGACTGACGGTCGATAACGCCAGGCGCAATCACTTCAACCGGTGAGAAACCGTCGTTGTCGATTGCGCCTTTACCGTCGATAGGAGCACCCAGTGTGTTCACGACGCGGCCCAGCAGGCCACGGCCTACCGGTACTTCAAGAATACGGCCAGTACACTTAACCTTCATGCCTTCGGCGAGGTCAGCGTAAGGACCCATCACCACTGCACCAACCGAGTCACGCTCGAGGTTCAGGGCGATAGCGTAACGGTTACCCGGCAGGGCAATCATCTCACCCTGCATGACATCGGCCAGGCCGTGTACGCGGATGATACCGTCACTTACAGAAACAATCGTACCTTCGTTGTGAGCTTCGCTCACGACATTGAACTGAGCAATGCGCTGCTTGATCAGTTCGCTGATTTCGGTGGAATTCAGTTGCATATGCTCCAGTCCCCTTAAGACTGCAAGACGTCAGCCAGACGGTCAAGACGGCCGCGTACGCTGCCATCAATAACCAGATCACCCGAACGGATGATCACGCCTGCCATCACAGACTTATCAATTTTGCAATTCAGCTTAACTTTGCGTGACAGACGTTTTTCCATCGCGGCGCTGATTTTATTCAGCTGGTCGTCACTCAGCGTACTGGCGGAGATAACATCAACTTCAGCGGTGGCTTCATGAGCGTCACGCAGTTCGATGTATTGGGCCAGTACAGCCGGAAGCGCTGTCAAACGTCCGTTTTCCGCCATCACCTTAATCAGGTTCTGCGCGGGTTCATCCAGTTGATCACCACAGACTGCGTTAAACGACGCTGCCAGCGCTTCAGGTGCTAATGCACCGGAGAGAAGATCAGCCATCTGTTCATTGCGAGCCACTTCTGCGGCAAACGCCAGCATCTGTTGCCAGCGTTCAATACTTTGATGCTCAACAGCAAAGTCAAAAGCTGCTTTGGCGTAGGGGCGAGCTACAGTAATCAGATCAGACATCAGCCCCTCCCTCCTTACAGTTCAGCGACCAGTTTATCAACGATGTCGCTGTTAGCAGCTTCATCCACGGAGCGTTCGATGATCTTCTCGGCACCAGCCATAGCCAGCAACGCAACCTGCTTACGCAGTTCTTCACGCGCACGTTTGCGTTCGGCGTCAATTTCAGCCTGCGCTTGTGTCACGATGCGATTACGTTCGTTTTCAGCTTCGGTTTTCGCTTCGTCCAGAATCTGCGCGCGACGCTTGTTCGCTTGCTCGATAATGACCTGAGCGTCTTCTTTGGCTTTTTTCAGCTGGTCGGTCGCATTAGCCTGCGCGAGATCCAAGTCTTTCTTGGCACGTTCAGCAGAAGCAAGGCCTTCAGCAATTTCTTTCTGGCGCTTTTCGATAGCAGCCATGAGCGGCGGCCATACGTACTTCATGCAGAACGCGACAAACAGGATGAACGCGATAGCCTGGCCGAGGATTGTTGCATTAATGTTCACAGCACAATGCCTCTAGATTGAGTATTTAACTTTTCTGCCGTTATCGTTGTGATAAGCGGCAGAATCCGTTCACCCCTGCACATTGTGCGCTGAGTGAACACAGGGCTTTAGGCGACAGCAAACATCACGTACAGACCCAGACCAACAGCGATCATCGGGATTGCATCCACCAGACCCATTACAACAAAGAACTGCGTACGCAGCAGAGGAATCAGGTCAGGCTGACGAGCAGCGCCTTCCAGGAATTTTCCTCCGAGGATGCCGATACCGATCGCAGCACCGATTGCCGCCAGGCCCATCATCACAGCGGCAGCCATGTACAGCAGATCCATATTCAGGTTTTCCATGACAGTCTCCAGTTTGTTTCAGTTAAATGCTCCCTTCATCTTCCGGGCTTCAGCGGCGTGCGCTGCAACCCGGAATCAAGAGGGAAAGTAGTGTTGAGAAAAAAATCAATGCTCTTCAGATGCCATCGACAGATAGACAATCGTGAGGACCATGAAAATGAAAGCCTGTAGCGAAATGATCAGGATGTGGAAAATGGCCCACGGCACATTCAGCACCCACTGCGACCACCACGGCAACAGACCGGCAATAAGGATAAAGATCAGTTCACCCGCATACATGTTACCGAACAGTCGTAAACCCAGTGACACAGGCTTAGACAGAAGGCTTACACCTTCCAGAATCAGGTTGATCGGGATGAAGATCGGGTGGTTAAAAGGCTGCAGCGTCAGCTCTTTCGTGAAGCCGCCAATGCCTTTCATTTTGATGCTGTAGAACAGAATCAAAATAAATACGCCCAACGCCATAGATAGCGTGATGTTCACGTCTGCAGACGGTACGACGCGCAGCGCCGGTAACCCCAATACGTGCTCACCAATATATGGCAGCAGATCGATTGGCAGCAGATCCATGAAGTTCATCAGGAAGACCCAGACAAAAATTGTCAGAGCCAGCGGGGCGATAAGTTTGCTCTTACCGTGATACATGTCGCGCACGTTACTATCAACGAAGCCGACAACCAGTTCGATAGCCGCCTGCATTTTCCCTGGCACACCGCTGGTAGCAGACTTCGCTACGCTACGGAACAACACCAGGAAGATAACTCCCAGCACCAGAGAGAAAAACATGGAATCGATATTTAATACCCAGAACGTCGCGGGAGCGTCGTGCGGATTCACTAACTCGAAGGTACGCAGGTCCAACTGAAGATGAGTCAGGTGGTGACCAATGTACTCTTGCGGAGTAGAGATTTCTCCTGCAGCCATGATGCCTCTTACCCTTTGTTGTTAATTACCGCCGGTGCCAGCATGTGAACCACCAGCACCGATAACCAGGTTATTCCGACCGGCCAGAAGACCGCCCCGAACAGACCCAACGCCACAATGAGCAAAATGATGGTCGCAAACACTTTAGCAATTTCACCTAAAGCGAAGCTCCACGCGACTCGCCCCGAAGCGGGGGATTGCCCCTGCAGGCGCCAGGCTAAAAACAAAAACAATACGTTTGGCAGCCAGGCTGCCGCTCCGCCAGCAAGAGCAGAGACACCCCACGTGACATCTTTAACAGCAAAGAGTGCGCCGATGATGACTATCGTCACCAGCTGAATCATCAGCACCGTTCGGGCGAATTTCACACTGTAAAGAGACACTGACATGACGCTGATTCTCTCCTGCCCCATCAGGGGTATGTCGCGTGTCGTATAAGACTGCCTTTGCGCAGTTGAGTCAAGCAGCAAAAGCCGTGCAAATTATACGGGCCGCACCTGCGATTTCAATCGGTAAGTAGCGAAAAGGTGAACAATTATTTAAATTTCTTTCCGGAGGGCTATTTTTCCAAAGATTACCCTACAGAGATTCACCCAAATCTGACTGAAAATTCACTCGCATCTTGCTTTTAAAGCGTGCTTTAGATCACATAATAAGCACTCACACGACATTGAGTTTTATCTGCGGCCTATTTAAGAACAATCTGCAAAGAAGATTAATCCTTTAAAATCAGAACATTGAAATTATATAAATGTGTCCGCAAGACTATTTTCACAGAAAACACGCTATTGACATCGAACTGTGCATGAGAATCGTGAAATTGATATTACGCACGCAAAGTTATTACCACGATATATTTTCCGGCGTGACTACTTTTATTCTGCGACCCGCCTATACAAGTGATATTTCTGATAACTGAATGTGAATTAAACGTTAAATGTAACAGAGCTTTTCGGATAATTTCCGTCTCCGTTTTTAACCCGCACTTAGCCAGGGCTTAATCAAAATCTTTTATTGATAGCGCATCATCTGCACTTTTTTCATCCGTACCCTGATAAAAACCCTGGCAGAGAGGCGTTAAATCTCTGGAAACTGAGGCCTACTGGTGACGAATGATGACCAGATGTCGATCACCTTCCAGCTGAGGCACCTGCAGTTTTATTACTGCATCGCAGACATAGCCGGCCGGTAACTCAGCCATTTCATCGTCCGGACGGACACCTTTGAGCGCATAAAAGCGCCCTTCCCCGCCAGGCAGATGGTGACACCAGTTCACCATGTCGGTCAGCGAGGCGAATGCACGGCTGATGACGCCATCAAAGGGCGGCTCAGCCGGGAACGTCTCAACCCGACTCTGCACCGGAGTAATGTTAGTGAGTCCTAACTCATGCTGAACCTGACGCAGGAAACGCACCCGCTTGCCCAGGCTGTCGAGCAGCGTAAAGTGCGCATCGGGCATCACGATAGCCAGCGGAATACCTGGCAGGCCGGGACCCGTTCCCACATCAATGAAACGCGAACCTTTCAGATGCGGTGCCACTACGATGCTGTCGAGGATATGACGCACCAGCATCTGCTGCGGATCGCGCACAGATGTCAGATTGTAGGCTTTGTTCCACTTATCCAGCAGGCCGACATAGGCAACCAGCTGCTGTTTTTGTTGATCGGAGAGGGAAATACCGGCTGCCTTTAGCAGCGACGTGAGTGTGTTAATCACAGCATAAGTCCATTCAGCGGGGGCGAGTCGCCTCGCCCCGTTTCAGATCAGGCGCTTTTGCGCAGCAGACCCTGTTTTTTCAGATAGATCAGCAGAATTGAGATGGCCGCCGGAGTAATGCCGGAGATGCGCGTTGCCTGACCAATCGATACGGGTTTGTGATCGTTCAGCTTGGCGATCACCTCGTTCGAGAGACCATTCACCTGACGGTAGTCGAGTTCTACCGGCAGCAGCGTATTCTCATTACGCAGCTGGCGATCGATCTCTTCCTGCTGACGCGCGATATACCCTTCATATTTGACCTGAATCTCAACCTGCTCAGCGGCCTGTTCATCAGTCAGTGCCGGACCAAAGGCATCCAGCGTCATCAGCTTCAGATAGGTCAGCTCAGGACGGCGCAGCAAATCTTCACCGCTCGCTTCTTTAGTCAGCGGCGCGCTGAGTACCGTGTTTACTTCGGTCACGTGCTCTGACTTCGGATGAACCCAGATATCGCGCAGGCGCTGACGCTCCTGTTCAATCGCTTCCAGCTTCTGATTGAAACGCGCCCAGCGTGCATCATCCACCAGACCCAGTTCACGGCCGGTTTCGGTCAGCCGCAGGTCGGCATTGTCCTCGCGCAGCATCAGACGGTATTCCGCACGTGAGGTAAACATCCGGTACGGCTCTTTGGTGCCGAGTGTGCAGAGGTCATCTACCAGTACGCCGAGATAAGCCTGATCACGGCGTGGTGCCCAGCCCTCTTTGTCGGCAGACTGACGAGCCGCATTCAGACCGGCCAGCATTCCCTGTGCAGCCGCTTCTTCATAGCCGGTTGTGCCGTTGATCTGTCCGGCAAAGAACAGGCCGTGAATAAATTTACTTTCCAGCGTCGGTTTAAGATCGCGGGGATCGAAGAAGTCATACTCGATGGCATAGCCCGGACGCACAATTTTCGCATTTTCCATGCCCTGCATCGACCGGACGATCTGAATCTGCACGTCAAACGGCAGACTGGTCGAAATCCCGTTCGGGTAGATCTCATTGCTGGTCAGGCCTTCCGGCTCCAGGAAGATTTGATGCGAGTTACGATCGGCGAAGCGCATGACTTTGTCTTCGATCGACGGGCAGTAGCGTGGGCCGATCCCCTCAATGATCCCGGCGTACATCGGGCTGCGATCCAGGTTATTGCGGATCACCTCATGGGTTTTCTCGTTGGTATGGGTGATCCAGCACGGCACCTGCTGCGGATGCTGAGAGGCATTGCCCAAAAACGAGAAGACCGGCATCGGATTATCACCGTGCTGCGGGCTGAGCACTGAAAAATCGATGGTGCGCGCATCGATACGCGGTGGCGTACCGGTCTTGAGGCGGTTTACCCGCAGCGGCAGCGCACGCAGTCGTTTTGCCAGCGGAATGGACGGGGGATCGCCAGCGCGACCGCCACTGTAATTGTCCAGACCGATATGAATTTTGCCGTCAAGGAATGTACCGACGGTGAGCACGACGGTTTTCGCGCGGAACTTAAGTCCCATCTGGGTGACGGCACCCACGACACGATCGTTTTCCACGATAAGATCGTCGACTGCCTGCTGGAAGATCATCAGATTGGGCTGATTCTCCAGAGCCGTACGCACCGCCTGCCGATAAAGCACGCGATCCGCCTGAGCACGGGTGGCCCGTACTGCCGGACCTTTGCTGGCGTTTAGTATCCTGAACTGGATACCTGCCTGGTCAATTGCACTGGCCATCAGACCACCCAGGGCATCCACTTCCTTCACCAAATGTCCTTTGCCAATACCACCAATCGCCGGGTTACAGGACATTTGTCCAAGCGTATCAATGTTATGGGTGAGTAACAGGGTTTGCTGACCCATTCGGGCTGCCGCCATTGCGGCTTCGGTGCCCGCATGACCACCACCTATTACGATGACGTCAAAAGGATCCTGATAAAACATGAAGTGGTACCTCGGTTGATGAACGTGCAGGATCGTCGTCCTGGGGCGTGGATTCTACTCAAATTCCGTCTGGGGTGAAAGCCGCGGGATCGTCCGGTTTTAAAAGAAAGGATCTTAGATCTGTATATGATCTTTCTGTTAGATCTCTTATTAGGATCCCGCCTGTCTGTGGATATGTGCCAGAAGCAGAACAGAAACAACAGGATGGCGAGGATCACTAGCTGTGAGTGATCGGTGATCCTGATCCGTATAAGCTGGGATCAAAAGCCGATGTTATCCACAGCACGAAAATAACTCTTCCGTTATTCTTTGGATAACTACCGGTTATACGCAGTAAAATAGGGTAGTTATCCACAAAATAAACGAGCGGGAAAGGATAAAATCAGCATCTTCCACTGGGGATCATCACTATTTCGCGATCCCCAGCCCCCTTCAGATCGTCTTTTTCCAGCTTTCCAGCCAGGCTTCCGCCGGATCTTCAGGGATCTCATGCTCCAGCACGTCAATCTCCAGACGATCGCCGATCTGCCGGGCTCCCTGAGCAATCAGCTGTGCTTCAATCTGACGGATCGCACCACAGAAGAGATCGTATTCGTGATTGCCGAGGCCAATTGCCCCAAAACGAACCTGAGAGAGATCGGGCTGGCTGTCACGAATGGCTTCGAACAGTGGCAGCAGATTGTCGGGAATATCCCCTGCACCATGCGTTGAACAGACCACCAGCCAGATGCCCTCCTGCGGCACCTCATCCAGCTCCGGGCCGTGCAGCATCTGGGTTGAGAAGCCCGCTTCCTGTAATTTTTCTTCGAGATGTTCAGCCACATACTCTGCGCTACCCAGAGTACTGCCACTGATTAAGGTAATATCGGCCATCTTGCTCTCCCGGACATTAAGGCGAGCATTGTACGCTGTGATCAAGCGGTGATCCACCTGTGGACAACAGGGTTAATAGATCAGAGGAAGCGAACGCAGCCGTTGTCAGCCGCCACATTCGTCAGGGATAAGATTATGCACAAGGCGGGATGGATCAGGGCTTGATGGTACGCATGATCGGGTTTTGCAGCGAGATCAGGGTTTCTGTCGACTGAATTTCATCGATGGTCTGGATCTTATTGATCAGCACCTGTTGCAGGGCGTCGATTGATCGGCACATCACTTTAATAAAGATGCTGTAGTGGCCGGTGGTGTACCAGGCCTCAACCACTTCATCCAGCGCCTCCAGTTTGCTCAGCGCCGCCGGATAGTCTCGTGCGCTTTTGAGGATAATGCCGATAAAACAGCAGACATCAAACCCCAGCTGACGTGGATCGATATCCACCCGGGTGCCCAGGATAATCCCCGCCTGCTTCATCTTTTCCACACGCACATGAATGGTGCCGGGGCTGACATTAAACTGTTTTGCCAGCTCGGCGTAAGCGGTACGCGCATTATCCAGCAGGGCATTCAGAATGCCGCGATCCAGGTTATCGAGCTGCAGATGTTCGGCCATGGCCATCCTCGTTATTGGTCTGCTTTAAGTAAACAAGGGTGAATGTGCAGCAAAATAGCGGTTCAGGCAACTACCGGCAGCGACGGACGCCGCTGCCGGTTCTCTTAGCGTTTGCGCCAGATGGTGACCTGCGCCAGCGTGTGCTGGAATTTGCGGGCCGTTTCGCGGATCACAAAGGGTTTATCCTGCGGTTCGTCGACCAGTTCGAAGTCAGCTGCCAGCTGACGTTGCAGCGCCTGCAGTGTCGTCAGCGCCTCACCATTTTCACGCACGCCGCCCAGCCAGTTCTCCTTCGGCGTGAATTCCTCCAGCCAGGTATAAGGCGATGAGAGCAGCAGGATGCCGCCCTGACGCAGCATCGGCGTGACATCCCGCAGGAAGCGCGCGGGTTGACGCAGGCGATCGATCAGGTTGGAGGCGAGCACAAGATCGTAACGACCCGGCTGCGGCTTCAGGTTACAGGCGTCGCCCTGAACAAACTGAATCCGCTGCGCCAGTTCGCTCTCCAGCGCAAAATCTTTCAGGCGAACCTGACGATACTCAACCAGCTCGCCTTCCTGAGGCAGCAGATAGCGGAAGTCTTCGCCGCTGGCCAGTTGCAGCGCTACATCAATGAAGCGGGCCGAGTAGTCCATTCCGGTAACGCGCTCAAAGTGGCGAGCCAGTTCAAAACTGGCGCGTCCGGTGGCACAGCCGATATCCAGGGCATCACCACGGGCTGAAGTGTAATTCAGCGCCAGCTTCACCAGGCTCTCGGCATAGTTATCCACGCCGAAATAGCGCGGGCCATACTGGAAGTCGAGGTACTGCGACACCATCGCGTCAGATTCATACGGGTTCAGCGCCATGGTCTCCTGATGGCTGGACACCACGTAGCGGAAACCGGCGTGCTGGAAGAAGTGGCGGCGGAACGCATAGCGTGCCGATTTCAGCGCCTCATTGCCGGTCGAGATCCAGCTTCCGCCTTTGATCAGGGAATGTTTGCCATCGAAGGTCGGGGTAGAGAAATCATCGTAAAGCGGGTGGACTTTGAAGCCTTCAAAGCCATTGGTCGGCGTGGTCGTCCATTGCCAGACGTTACCGACGATATCGAAGAACGCGCCTTGGGCGAAGAGATCGACCGGCGATGAGGAAGCCCAGTACGCCAGGTTAATGTTGCCCGGCGTCGGTTCCCAGTCCGGCTGATCGCCCGCAACCTGCTCGCGCAGCTGAGCCCACTCCGCTTCACACGGGAGCTGAACGCTCATGCCGGTCTGTTCCGCTTTCCAGCGGCAGAAGGCGGCTGCTTCCAGCTGATTGACCTCAGCAGGCCAGTCCCACGGCATCGCCACTTCTTCACACATCAGACGCAGTTTAAGCTGATCGGGCATCGCTGGTGAACCGACCCAGAAAGTGGGCATCTCCGCTCTGGCAAACTGACACCAGCCCCAGCCTTCATCATCCCACCAGCGGGCATCCCGATAACCGCCCGCCTCTACGAACGCCATGAATTCAGCATTGCTGACCAGCATTTTGCTCGCCTGGAACGGCTGCAGCTTAACCTGCTGGCGGCCATATTCATTATCCCAGCCGTAGGTATCGTCGGTTTTACCCAGCGTGACGGTGCCGCCTGGCATTGGCAGCAGGGCATTGGCCGGAACGGTCTGACGCTGGTGGCGCGCCAGCGGACAGATGGGCCATGCGGACTGGGGCTTGACCCACTCAATCGGTAGCTGGCGGATCAGCACGCTGGAGGTTTCCAGATGGATGCGCTCATGCTCGATGCCCATCAGGATCACCCAGGCCGGACTTTCCCAGTTGATCGGCAGGGTGATCGGCATGGTCTGAATAAGATCGCTGACCAGCGCTTTAACGCGCCCACGGTATTTACGGACTTCATCAATGGTGGGCCAGTCATAGTGACTGTCATTGAGATCGTCCCAGCTCATCTCATCCACACCAATCGCCATCATCGCTTCGATACGATCGTCCAGACGCGCATCAATGAGGCGTCCGGCCATTAGCTTATTAATGTAGAAGGTTGCGGTGTGACCAAAATAGAAAATCAGGGGATGGCGCAGCGGAATGGCTTTGGTGAACCAGGCCTGCGGATCCGCCAGACAGGTAAACAGACTCTCATACTGGTCCCAGGTTTGATGAAAATAGGCCAGCAATTCGGCACGTTTTTGTTCTATGTTCTGGCCGGAAAGCATTAACGTCCGCGTCGGTGCAGGCAGATCGCGGTGGGGTTGAGCAAGCGTCACAGGAAGCTCCAGATTGCTGAGTAAGTGAAACGGTAATTCACTATAGCAAAGAAGCTTTTCTGTCAGATGACTTAGAGCCTGCCCGTCAGGCTATTTTATTTGGCAGTCTGAACCTGGGCAGTGCTCACACAGGCTGCTTTAGCAACCTGAACGCCCTGAAGGGGCGAGCACAGCGAGTCATCCTCACGTACTACGTGTACTACGGATTGTTCCGCGCTGTCCGTGTCCAGACTGCCTGCAACAATTACGCCTGTCGGGACAGACTCTTAACGGCGCCAGTGGCGCAGCAGGCGGCTTTTCATGCCGGTGTCGAAGCGCCAGATATGGTCGAAGATGCGCAGAATGCCTGGTTTCCCATGGGCCGACATAGCCACGGCGTGAAAACGTTGCTGATTATGTCGCTGGCGTTTTTTGATCGCCCCAATGACCTCTTCCGGCAGACGCTGGGCAATAAAATCGGAAACGATCACCGCATCGGCTTCCTCCCACAGTGCGCCTTCCATTCGGGTGACAACCGAAGAGAGACAGGCAGCCAGATCGGTGCCGCCACGGAAACGCTGGCTCAGAAAGCGAATCGCCTGCTCCAGTCCATCGTCACCGGTCAGCTCATAGCCAATCACCTCATGCGCAAACAGCATGATGTAGCAGCGACGGCGATCGGCCAGCGCAACCTTCAGCAGTGCCAGACAGAATGCTTTGGCGCAGCGCTCGTTGAAGCCTCCCATCGAACCGGAGGTATCGACGCAGACGATAAACGGCCCGCGCGGCTGCTCTTCATGCTGCTGGTGGCTGGCCGGACGCATCGTTATCTTTTCATGCCAGGCATCGCCCTGCAGCTTATAGGTCAGTAGCCGTTTCTCGACCAGCCGCCGGTAAAATTCCAGCTCCAGTTCGCTGATGCTCAGTGCGGCTAACTCCGGTGGCAGCAGCCGCAGTACGTCATCGCTCTGATGAATGCCGCTGACCTCTTCCGGCACGGACGCAGGCTCCTGCACCAGATGATGAAAAGCTTCCATCGGAGCATTCTGCGATGGCACCGATTTGGCCTCCCGACTGCGTCCCAGCTGCTGGGCCAGCTTCAGCAGCTCCGGTTGCTGGGCCAGAAAGTCGCCATATTGCAGCATCAGCTGATAGTCACCAGGCTGCAGTGACGCTTTGCTCATGTCCCACAGCCGACCCGCGGCGGCTTCATCATCGTCACCGAGAATGGGTGCCAGCTGACCGCTCAGCGCCATGCGCTGCTGCAGTTCCGCCAGCAGGCGTTCGCGCTGCTGCTCCAGCAAATCCTGATTCAGCGTCAGGGTCTGTAAGGTCAGGCTCAGCCGCCAGCGCTGTAAAAATAGCTGGTGCTGCGCGCTGCTGAGATGGCTGACATCGGTGTGCTGCAGCAACCGGTTCGCTTCATCCAGAAAAGGCGACGGCAGGCTTTGCAGCGCCTGAAGGGTTGCATTGAGCTGTTGGCTGAATTCACGATCGCTGAGGAGTTGTACCCGCTGAAACAGCTGAAACTCTTCGGCCAGCGTGGCCGGAACCGGCGTGGCTTTGAATTCAGCACTAATCTCCGCTCGCCAGCGTGGCACATCGCGCAGTAGCGCTTTTTTTAGTCCGGGGAATTTTTCAAAAAACAGCGCCAGCTGTGGGGACGCCAGCAGGGCAATAATCAGCTCTTCAATCAGTTCTGTCTCACCCACTGAGAGCAGTGTGCTCAGCATCTCGACTGAGATCATTTACGCGCCTGTTTCAGCTGTTCGGCCACATCCTGCAGGCTGGTTTCGACCCGCGCCAGCCAGTCATCGCTGATAAACAGGCAGCGCTGATGCTGGCTGAACAGATGACGCTGCGACCGCAGCTCACTTTCCAGCGCATCCAGCGCATCGGTGATCTCACCGGGCAACGGCTCGCTATTGCTGACGCCTGGCAGCATCAGACGTGACGATTGCAGGCTGACATCACGGATAGCCAGGCAGTGCTGCGCATCCACCTGTAAATCCAGACTCTGCGCAAAACCAATCCCATTGAGCTTGCCGCGAACCTCACCCCCTTTCTGCAGCCACTGATTCAGGGCATCACGCGCAATCACCAGATGGCTTACCTGCATGTCATGCAGCATCAGCGGCTTTTGCAGCATCAGCGTCAGTTGCTCATCGGTAAAGCTTTCCGGCAGATCGTAATGGGGCTTGCGGCTGAACATGCCGCTGTGTTTTTCCAGGGTGATCGCCTGCGCGATGCTCTGCTGTTGCTGCAGAGCCAGGCGACGCGCTTTTATCTGCTGCAGTTTCAGCAGCATTGGCTGCTGCTGCCAGGCGTGCTGCGTCATCAGCTGATCGATTTCTCGTTCCAGCAGCTGCATGGAGGCGACGTCGTGCCAGAGACAATCTTTCAGCAGGATCAGGTCTATCGGGGCAATAGCGTTGCGACCACTGTAGAAGGCGCTGGCCTGCAGCAGATGAATGGCTTTTTTCCAGCGACGATCGGAAATGTAAGGTGCGGCAGGCTGGCTTTCCAGTTGCTGGCGCAGCTGATAAATCAGCTCAAAGACGGCATCGGGCAGGCTGACCTGACTGATGCCGAGCTGCCACTGCGCATACTCTTCATCACTGATGCGCAGGGATTCCGTGACCGGATTGGTGTGCTCATCCTGCTGGTGGGTCAGCATGCTGCGAAAGTTCTGCTTCTCATGCACGTTATCCAGCCACAGGCGGATCAACATTCGATCATAGAGCGCCTCAAGACCGCTATCCGCTTCCGGCAGTTCGTTGGAAGCGGTAACCAGCAGCCGCATCGGGATGGTCTCTTCGCTGTCACCATTGCGGAAGCGGCGTTCATTGATAGCGGTCAGCAGGGTATTCAGAATCGCCGGGCCGGCTTTCCAGATCTCATCCAGAAAAACAATCTCGGCGTCGGGAAGATACCCTTTAGTGAGACGCTGGTAGCGCCCTTCATCTTTCAGTGCCTGAATGGAGAGCGGGCCAAACACCTCTTCCGGCGTGGAAAAACGGGTCATCAGATATTCAAAGGCGCGGGCGTGCTGGAAGGCATATTTAAGGCGGCGGGCAATCAGGCTCTTGGCGATGCCCGGCGGTCCCAGCAGAAACACGCTTTCACCGCTTAGCGCGGCCAGCAGGCAAAGGCGAATGGCATGGTGCCGTTCATATAATCCTTTTTCTAACGCATTGCTAAGGCGAGAAATTCTTTCTGCCAAAAGATGGGGTTGAGCCATAATCACATCAATGTCCTTACGATCGTCGGGCCGCCGCGCTTAAGCAAGCGCCTTACTCTATAGATCATCATGCGTGAAAGCGTTGATAGCTGTCAGCTTTTTTGTTTCAGAAGGTTTGCCTGTTTAAAAGTGGTGCTGGATGACAATTTATCGTCTTAAATAACCCCGTTACCCTGACCGCGAGGCGAAGCGGGTATAGGAATTTTCGTTAAACCGTGCATACTGTGCGCTTTTTGATGGCCTGAGCGAGGGGTTTTTGCACCTCTTAGACTCCAACAAAAGATAACTTTATGAGCTCGGATAATAAGCAGTCACTTCGCGGATTAACGCTGGCCGCTATTGGTGTTGTTTACGGGGATATTGGCACCAGTCCGCTGTATACCTTGCGTGAATGTCTCTCCGGACAGTTTGGTTTCGGCGTTGAGCGGGAAGCGGTTTTTGGCTTTCTGTCGCTGATTTTCTGGCTGCTGGTGCTGGTGGTCTCGCTGAAGTACATCAGTTATGTGATGCGCGCCGACAACGCCGGGGAAGGTGGGATACTGACCCTGATGTCGCTGGCAGGTCGCCATACGGGTGCGCGCGCCACGGCGGTGCTGGTGATCATGGGCCTGATTGGTGGCAGCTTCTTCTATGGCGAGGTGGTGATCACGCCAGCCATTTCGGTGATGTCCGCCATTGAGGGCCTTGAGATTGCTGCGCCGTCGCTGGATCCTTTTATTGTGCCGATGTCGATTGCGGTACTGACGCTGCTGTTTGCTATTCAGAAACATGGCACCGGTATGGTGGGCAAACTCTTCGCGCCGGTAATGCTGGTCTGGTTTCTGGTGCTGGCGATCTTCGGGGGCATGGGCATCATGCGAAACCCGGACGTGCTGCATGCGCTGAATCCTGCCTATGCGGTGGAATTCTTCCTGCACTATAAGTCCGTTTCGTTCTTCGCCCTCGGTGCAGTTGTGCTGGCGATTACCGGCGTTGAGGCGCTTTATGCCGATATGGGTCACTTCGGTAAAGTGCCGATTCGGCTGGCCTGGTTCTCGGTCGTGCTGCCGTCGCTGGTGCTGAACTACTTTGGTCAGGGCGCGCTATTACTCAGCGATCCTAAAGCAATTAAAAACCCCTTCTTCCTGCTGGCGCCGGACTGGGCACTGATCCCGATGCTGATTCTGGCAACGCTGGCCACCGTTATCGCCTCACAGGCGGTCATCTCCGGCGTCTTCTCGCTGACGCGTCAGGCGGTGCGACTGGGCTATCTGCCGGGGATGCGTATCATCCACACTTCTGAGCGCGAATCGGGCCAGATTTATATTCCGGTGATCAACTGGGTGCTCTATTTCGCCGTGCTGATTGTGATTATCAGCTTTGAGCATTCAAGCAATCTGGCTGCGGCCTACGGTATTGCGGTGACCGGTACTATGGTGCTGACCGCCATCCTCTCCTGTACCGTGGCGGTTAAAAACTGGCACTGGCATAAGCTGGCGGTCGCCGTCATCCTGGTGCTGATGCTCTGCATTGACGTGCCGCTGTTTACCGCCAACCTGGTGAAAATTTTCTCTGGTGGCTGGCTGCCGCTCTGCCTCGGTCTGATGATGTTTATCATTATGACGACGTGGAAAAGCGAACGTTTCCGCCTGCTGCGTCGCATGCACGAACATGGTAACTCCCTGGAGGCGATGATTGCCTCACTGGAGAAATCGCCGCCGGTTCGCGTACCGGGCACAGCGGTCTATATGTCGCGTGCTCTGAATGTGATTCCGTTTGCGATGCTGCATAACCTCAAGCACAACAAGGTGTTGCATGAGCGCGTTGTGCTGCTGACATTGCGCACTGAAGATGCGCCTTACGTCCACAACGTGCGTCGAGTCACTATCGAGCAGCTGTCGCCGACCTTCTGGCGCGTGGTAGCGAGCTACGGCTGGCGTGAAACGCCCAACGTTGAGGAGATTTTCCACCGCTGCGGGCTGGAAGGACTCAGCTGCCGCATGATGGAGACCTCGTTCTTTATGTCGCATGAGTCGCTGATCATCGGCAAGCGGCCGTGGTATCTGCGCCTGCGCGGCAAGCTCTTCCTGGCGCTGCAGCGCAATGCGCTCCGCGCACCAGACCAGTTTGAGATCCCGCCAAACCGCGTGATTGAGCTGGGCACCCAGGTCGAGATTTGATTGTCAGTGCCCGCCTTACGGGGCGGGCGCTGACCAGCGTAGCGTGACGCATAAGCCGCCACCGGGTCGCTGGCTGAACGTAACCTGCATCCCGTGCAACTGGGCAATATTACGCACTATCGATAACCCCAGCCCGCTCCCGCTCTTCTCCTGACCTGGCGGTCGCCAGAAACGCTCACCGAGCCGTTGCAGGTCGGCAGCACTCAGACCCTCGCCGTTATCCTCCACCGACAGGCTATTTGCCTGTAACCGCACATCGACTTCGCTGCCCGCAGGCGTATAGCGAATGGCGTTATCCAGCAGATTTCGCACCAGCAGCGACAGCAACAGCGGATGACCCTGAATCTGCGGATCGGCCTCGGCGTGCAGCCGCAGCGTGACACCGGTTTTATCCGCCAGCGGCAATTGTGCGGCGAGCGTATCCTGAACCGTGCGTTTCAGCGCCACCGGTTCGAAGGCGCTGCGCGCATCATCGGCTTCAACCCGCGAGAGCGTCAGCAGCTGATCCACCAGCCGCGTAGCGCGGACTATGCCGACATCCAGCTGTTGCAGCGCATGGGTTCGCATTACTTCGTCATCCGCAGTCAGCTGGATCACTTCGCTTTGCACCTGCAGTGCGGCGAGCGGACTGCGCAGCTCATGCGCGGCATCGGAGGTAAAGCGCCGTTCACGCTGCATCATGGCGCTGATGCGGCTGAACAGGCCATTAAGCGCAATCATCAGCGGCTGTACCTCTTTCGGCACGCGGTCTGCCTGCATCGGCGTATCATCATCGGGCGCGCGCTGCGCCAGCTGCTGTGCCAGCGTTTTCAGTGGCCGCAGTTCAGACCAGACCAGGCCGATCAGCAGCAGTAGCATAAACGGCAGCGCGATCAGCCAGGGCAGCATACTGGCTTTCATCAGATCCTGCGTCATGTCGTCGCGGTATTCCGATTCCTGACCGACGACTACCCGGAATTTCTGATCAGGCGTGGTCAGCCAGACAAAACGCCAGCGATCGTCATCATTGGTGAGCTGACCCTCATGGAATCCCTGATAGTCCGCCTCAAACGGCAGATAACGGCCATTATCGCCATCATTCATCACCTGCCTGCCGTCATGGGTAAAGACAGCAAAGGCCAGGGCATCGTCATCCTGCTCGCCACGATGGTGCCGTAGCATCGCTTTGGTTCGGGGCAAAGTGGTGTTGTCCAGCGAGGTGAAATCCAGCGTCAGCAGGCGCTTGGCCAGCAGCATCTGCTGGGTATCAAACAGCTCATCAAGGGTTTCACGGGTCTGATGCCAGGCACTGATACTGGCACTGGCCCAGCAGAGGCCGAGCAGCAGCACGAAACCGATGCCCAGCCGCAGAAACAGGCTCATTGATCGCATTCAGCGGCTCCCAGGGTATAGCCGACGCCGTGCAGCGTGCGGATAAATGCGCTGCCCAGCTTTTTACGCAGATGATGGATATGTACTTCTACCGCATTGCTGGAGACATCGGCATCCCAGCTGTAGAGCTTCTCTTCCAGCTGGCTGCGCGTCAGCACCCGGCCCGGGTTGCGCATAAAGAGTTCCAGCAGTGCCAGTTCACGGCTTTTTAACTCAATCCTTTCGCCATCGCGCATGACACTATGGCTACCGGGGATCAGCACCACGTTACCGTGACGGAGTTCGGGCTGCAGCTGACCATGACGGCGGCGGATCAGTGCCTGTAAGCGCGCGGCCACTTCGGTTAAGGCAAAGGGTTTACACAGATAGTCATCGGCTCCCATCTGCAGGCCTTCAACCCGCTGATCGAGCGCATCGCGGGCAGTCAGTATCAGTACCGGCACATCATTTCCCTGCTGCCGCCACTGCCGCAGGATATCGAGTCCATCCCGCTCAGGCAGAGTAAGGTCCAGAATCACCGCATCCCAGGGCGCGGCCTCCAGCGCGTTACAGCCCGACTCACCAGAGGTAAACCAGTCAATGCTGAAGCCCAGTTTACTCAGTCCTGCTTTGATACCGTCGCCAATTAAGCGATCGTCTTCAATCAGTAAAATACGCATCACGTCTCCCTGTTCCGATAGCGCTTTATACGAAGCAACTTCCTCACTGTACAGCTGATTTCGGCGAAAATGGCTTATTTTTACCGCTTAAGAAGCTGTTAAGAACTCTGTGGTTAACTGGACATATTCAAACCGAAAAGACCACTGAGAAAGGGGTACACCATGAAAAAGCACGCTGCAATTCTGGCCGTCGTTATGCTGGCTTCCGCCCCGGTTTTCGCTGCACAACAGGGCGGATTTGTTGATCCCAGTGCGCCAGCCTCACAGACGCAGTCAGCATCCGGTCAGGGCGGCTTCAGTGCCGGTAACACCAGTGTGGTGACCGTGAAGCAGGCTGAAGAGATGAAAGATGACAGCTGGATCACCGTACGCGGCAAGCTGGAAAAACAGATTGGCAATGAAGATTATCTGTTCCGCGATCAGACCGGCACCATGAAGGTCGAAATCGACCACAAGCACTGGAATGGCCAGACGATCACGCCCAAAGATAACGTTGAGCTGACGGGTGAACTGGATAAAGATTTCAACAGCATTGAGATGGACGTTAAGCAGGTCAAGAAACTGCCTTAACCTTCTTCTACAGGGCCGCATTCGCGGCCCTTTTTTCGTCTCCTTCCCCGCCTTAATGCAAATTTTTCCCCACGTAAGCGAAACGTTTCGATAGCGATCACAGATTTCTGTTTTGCCAGTTGAGTTGATGGCGGCTTTTCATACACTCCAGACAGCGAAACGTTTCGCTGTGGAGTGAAAAGATGAAAAAAGGTCGCCTGTTAAACGCTGAACTCTCTCATGTGATTGCCCGCCTGGGACACACGGATACGCTGACGATTGCCGATGCAGGCTTGCCGATTCCGGCAGGACCGCAGCGCATCGACTTAGCGCTCACGCCGGGTACGCCCGATTTTATGCAGGTGGTGAATGCTGTCGCACTGGAGATGCAGGTAGAGCGCGCCCTGATCGCGGAGGAGATTAAGCAGCATAATCCGCAACTTCATAGCGCGCTTGTCGCCATGCTCGAAGCCTTGCAACAGCACCAGGGAAATAGCATCACCATCAGCTACACCAGTCATGAACAGTTCAAACAACACACGCAGCGTAGTCAGGCGGTCATTCGCAGCGGAGAGTGTTCTCCGTTTGCGAATGTCATCCTCAGCGCCGGTGTGACCTTCTGAGGCCGCTATGCAACCTTTACTGCAACTCGACGGCATTGAAAAATCCTTTCCGGGCGTGAAAGCCCTTAAGGGTGCGTCGCTGAATGTTCGTGCAGGACGCGTGATGGCGCTGGTGGGCGAGAACGGTGCCGGCAAGTCCACCATGATGAAAGTACTGACCGGGATCTATCAATATGATGCCGGTACGCTGCGCTGGCTCGGTGAAGAGACCCGGTTCAGTGGACCGAAAGCGTCTCAGGAAGCGGGTATTGGCATTATCCATCAGGAGCTGAACCTGATCCCTCAGTTAACTGTGGCGGAGAATATTTTTCTCGGTCGCGAATATGTGGGGCGTTTTGGCCGTATCCAGTGGCCGCGTATGTATGCCGAAGCCGATGCACTGCTCAAAAGGCTCAATCTGCGCTTCAACAGCCACAAGCTGGTGGGCGATTTGTCGATTGGCGATCAGCAGATGGTCGAAATCGCCAAAGTGCTGAGCTTTGAGTCGCAGGTCATCATCATGGATGAGCCGACCGATGCGCTGACGGATACCGAAACGCTGTCGCTGTTCCGGGTCATCAACGAACTGAAGGCGCAGGGCTGCGGCATCGTCTATATCTCGCACCGCATGAAAGAGATCTTTGAGATCTGCGATGACGTTACGGTGTTCCGCGACGGTCAGTTTATTGCTGAACGTCCGGTCAGCGCGCTGACCGAAGAGAGCCTGATCGAGATGATGGTCGGGCGCAAACTGGAAGATCAATATCCCCGTCTGGATCAGGCACCCGGCGACGTGCGGCTGAAAGTGGAAAACGTCAGCGGACCGGGCGTCGAAAACATCAGCTTCAGCCTGCGCAAAGGTGAAATCCTGGGCATTTCGGGCCTGATGGGCGCGGGCCGTACCGAACTGATGAAGGTGCTTTACGGCGCGTTGCCGCGCCATGAAGGCAAACTGTGGCTCAGCGGCCGCGAAGTAGTGACGCGTTCGCCACAGGATGGGCTGGCTAACGGCATCGTCTATATCTCAGAGGATCGTAAGCGCGACGGCCTGGTGCTGGGCATGTCGGTAAAAGAGAACATGTCGCTGACGGCGTTACGTTATTTCAGTCGCGGCAGCGGGTCACTGAAGCACGCGGCAGAGCAGCTGGCGGTCGGCGATTTTATCCGGCTGTTCAATGTGAAAACGCCCTCAATGGAGCAGCCGATTGGCCTGCTTTCAGGCGGCAACCAGCAGAAAGTGGCGATTGCCCGCGGACTGATGACCCGGCCCAACGTACTGATTCTGGACGAACCGACCCGCGGTGTGGATGTCGGCGCGAAGAAAGAGATCTATCAACTGATTAACCAGTTCAAGGCCGAAGGGCTGAGCATCATCCTCGTTTCCTCGGAAATGCCGGAAGTGCTGGGCATGAGCGACCGGATTCTGGTGATGCATGAAGGCCGTATCAGCGGCGAATTTACCCGGGAAGACGCCACTCAGGAAAGCCTGATGGCAGCCGCCGTAGGCAAGCAACACAGCGAGGATTTAGTGGTATGACGACCCAAACTTTACCGGCCAGCCGTCGCTGGTTTAGCAAAAGCTGGCTGCTGGAACAGAAGTCGCTGATTGCACTGCTGGTGCTGATCGCCGTAGTGGCCAGCCAGAGTCCGAACTTCTTTACCGTGGCGAACCTGTTCAACATTCTGCAGCAGACCTCGGTCAACGCCATCATGGCGGTCGGGATGACGCTGGTGATCCTGACTTCCGGTATCGACCTCTCTGTGGGATCGCTGCTGGCCCTGACCGGTGCGGTCGGTGCATCGCTGGTGGGCATGGAAGTCAATGCTCTGGTTGCGGTGGCGGCTTCGCTGGCGCTGGGTGCGGCAATCGGTGCCCTGACCGGCACCATTGTGGCGCGCGGTAAGGTGCAGGCGTTTATCGCCACGCTGGTCATGATGCTGCTGCTGCGTGGTGTCACCATGGTCTACACCGACGGCAGCCCGATTAATACCGGTTTCAGTGCCAACGCCGATCTGCTGGGCTGGTTTGGTATTGGTCGCCCGCTGGGTATCCCCGCGCCGGTCTGGCTGATGGCGCTGGTCTTTATCGCCGCCTGGTACATGCTGCAGCACACGCGTCTGGGTCGCTATATCTATGCGCTGGGCGGTAACGAAGCGGCAACGCGTCTCTCTGGCATCAATGTGAATCGCGTCAAAATCATCGTCTATTCACTGAGCGGCATGCTGGCGGCACTGGCGGGCACCATTGAAGTCGCGCGTCTCTCTTCGGCACAGCCGACAGCGGGTACCGGCTATGAGCTGGATGCGATTGCTGCGGTCGTGTTAGGCGGAACCAGTCTGGCTGGTGGTAAAGGCCGTATTTTCGGCACCCTGATTGGCGCGCTGATCCTCGGCTTCCTGAACAACGGCCTGAACCTGATGGGCGTCTCTTCGTACTACCAGATGATCGTTAAAGCGGTAGTCATCCTGCTGGCGGTGCTGGTGGATAATAAAAGCAGTAAATAACTCTGACCTTACACAGGATAATAAGATGAAAAAGTTAACCGCACTGGCCCTGATCCTCGGCGCAACGCTCAGTACCAGCGCCATGGCAAAAGATACCATCGCGCTGGTGGTTTCAACTCTGAACAATCCGTTCTTTGTTTCTCTGAAAGAGGGCGCTCAGAAAGAAGCGGACAAACTGGGCTACAACCTGGTGGTACTGGATTCACAGAACAATCCGGCAAAAGAACTGGCGAACGTGCAGGATTTGACGGTTCGCGGCACTAAGCTGCTTCTGATTAACCCGACTGACTCTGATGCGGTGGGCAACGCAGTGAAGATGGCTAACCAGGCGAACATTCCTGTCATCACGCTGGATCGTGTTGCGGCACAGGGCACGGTTGTCAGCCACGTTGCTTCCGATAACCGTTTCGGCGGTAAAATGGCCGGTGACTTCATCGCCAAAAAAGTTGGCGAGAATGCCAAAATTATTGAGCTGCAGGGCATTGCCGGCACCTCTGCTGCCCGCGAACGTGGCGAGGGCTTCAAACAGGCCGCTGATGCGCATAAATTCCAGATCCTCGCCAGCCAGCCTGCTGACTTTGACCGTACCAAAGGTCTGAACGTCATGCAGAACCTGCTGCAGGCACACCCGGATGTTCAGGCGGTATTCGCTCAGAACGACGAAATGGCGCTGGGTGCGCTGCGTGCGCTGCAGACCGCCGGAAAAACGGGTGTGATCGTGGTGGGTTTTGACGGCACTGCTGATGGCGTGAAAGCTGTAGAAGCTGGCAAACTGTCTGCGACCGTGGCACAGATGCCAGACAAAATTGGCATGATCGGCGTGGACACCGCTGATAAAGTGCTGAAGGGTGAAAAAGTGAAGGCGATCAATCCGGTCGACCTGAAGCTGGTCACTCAATAACTCAAAGAAAAGCAGGGCACCGCGCCACCCTCCCGGTGGCGCACTTATTCCGGACTCCCCTAATGAGCAAAAACGCAAAACTGGCCGTTCTTGGCAGCATTAACGCTGACCACATCCTTAATCTGGCGCACTTCCCTCGTCCCGGTGAAACGGTG
Source organism: Pantoea sp. F_5 (assembly GCF_008631595.1). Classification (NCBI taxonomy): domain Bacteria; kingdom Pseudomonadati; phylum Pseudomonadota; class Gammaproteobacteria; order Enterobacterales; family Erwiniaceae; genus Pantoea; species Pantoea sp. F_5. The sequence continues at coordinate 3,789 of NZ_VWUO01000014.1, read as the reverse complement.
ATCGGGCAGAATTATCAGGTTGCGTTTGGCGGTAAAGGCGCGAATCAGGCAGTCGCCGCGGGGCGTGCGGGTGCCGATATTGCCTTTATTGGCTGTGTGGGCGCGGATGACATTGGCGAACGTATTCGTGAGCAGCTCACACAGGACAATATTGATACAACGCCTGTAGAAGTGGTTGAGGGCGAGTCGACCGGTGTGGCGATGATTTTCGTCAACGGTGACGGTGAGAACAATATCGGCATCTACTCCGGGGCAAACGCGGCGCTAACGCCCGATTGCGTGGCGCGTCATCAGCAGGTCATTGCCGGTGCAGATGCACTTTTAATGCAGCTGGAATCGCCGCTGGAGAGCGTACTGGCTGCCGCGACATTTGCCCGGCAGCATCAGACGCAGGTTATTCTCAATCCGGCACCTGCTACCCCACTCTCCGATGAGTTGCTGGCGCTGATCGATATTATTACCCCGAATGAAACGGAAGCAGAGAGTCTGACCGGCATTGCGGTCCACAACGATGACGATGCTGCCCGGGCTGCAGCAGTGCTGCATGCGAAAGGCATCGGCACGGTACTGATTACGCTGGGTAGCCGCGGTGTCTGGCTGAGTGAGCAGGGGGACGGTCAGCGTATTGCAGGCTTCAGCGTTAAAGCTATTGATACCATTGCGGCAGGTGACACCTTTAATGGTGCCTTTGTTACCGCAAGACTGGAACAGAAGCCGATGTATGACGCGGTGCGATTTGCCCATGCCGCCGCCGCGATTGCCGTTACGCGTTCAGGTGCACAGCCCTCCGTGCCGTGGCGCACGGAGATCGATGAATTTTTGCAGCAACAGGGTTAAGCGCTTGAGTACCATGAAAGATGTCGCTCGCCTCGCGGGCGTCTCTACCTCCACTGTCTCGCACGTCATTAATAACAATCGCTTTGTCAGTGAAGGCGTGCGGGAAAAAGTTGAGCAGGCGATACGTCATCTTAACTATGCTCCTTCTGCACTGGCACGCAGTCTGAAAATCAATCAGACGCACACTATCGGTATGCTGCTGACTACCAGCAGTAACCCTTTTTATGCCGAAGTGGTGCGGGGCGTGGAGGAGAGCTGCTATCAGCGTGGCTACAGCCTGATTCTCTGTAATACGGCGGGAGATGAGGAGCGGATGAACCGCAGCCTGGAAACGCTGATGCAGAAGCGTGTCGATGGTTTGCTGATCATGTGTACTGAAAGTCATCTGCCGTCGGCAGACATCCTGAATCGTTATCCCTCTATACCTGCGGTGATGATGGACTGGGCACCGTTTGAGGGGCGCGGTGACATCATTCAGGATAATGCGCTGCTGGGCGGCGAGCTGGCCACTCAGCATCTTATCGACAGCGGTTATACCCGTATCGCCTGTATCGCGGGTCCCCAGGATAAAACGCCTGCCCGTATGCGACTCGAAGGTTATCGTAACGCCATGACTAAGAGTGGGCTGGAGATTTTGCCTGGCTATATCGTGAATGGTGACTTTGAATTTCAGGGTGGCTACAACGGGATGGTCGAGTTGCTGGCGCTTGAAACGCTGCCGGAAGCGGTATTCACCAGTAACGATGCGATGGCTGTCGGCGTTTATCACGCCCTCTATCAGGCTGGCATGCAGATTCCGCAGCAGATGGCAGTCATGGGATATGACGATATTGAGCTGGCGCGCTATCTCACTCCGCCATTGAGTACTATTCACCAGCCCAAAGATGCACTGGGCGAACTGGCGATAGATACCTTAATTCATCGTCTTAGTGATCCCGACGCCAGCCAGCAAACGCTGGTGCTGACGCCGGAACTGGTAATGCGGGGTTCGGTTTAGCGCTTTTTCTTCCTGTCGCGATTCGTGATCAGATTACGTCCATCGCCGTTTTTCAGCAGCATAAAGGTCAGCGCCGAAAGCACGGTAACAATACCCATGGTCAGGAACGTGGCGTGAAACTGTGAAATGGTGCTGGTTTCAAACTCCTGATAGAAGCGCAGCACCGCCGCGCTGACGGCTACACCAAAACTGATCGCTAATTGCTGTGTCACGGCTAGCACACTGTTACCTCCACTGGCGTTATCATCATCCAGATCGGCCAGGGTGATAGTGTTCATGGCTGTGAACTGCGTAGACATTGCCATACCGAGAACAAACAGTGGAAGCAAGAGTACAAATATGCTTTCAGCGGGTGACTGCAGAGAGAAGCTGGCGATCAGGATGCCGATAATGGCGGTAATGCCGACCAGCAGACGGCGATAGCCCAGCCAGCGCAGCAGTTGTGTCACCGTCGATTTTGCCAGTATCGAACCAATGGCGGTTGGGGCCATCATGCAGCCTGCGATAATCGCGGAAAAGCCAAACCCGACCTGCAACATGAGCGGCATCAAAAAGGGCACACAGCCGGTGCCGAGACGAGAGGCAATATTGCCGACGATGCCGACTGAGAATGTCCGGGTTTTAAACATCGGCAGATTGATCAATGGTGAAGGATGATTCCGGGCATGCACTATATAGATGAGTAAAAGCACGATCCCGCTGAGTAATATCCCGCCGGCCAGCCAGGCAGAAACAATCCGCTCACCGAACAGTTCAATCCCAATTGAGATCATTACCAGTCCAGCCCCGAATAATATGAAGCCGAAAAAGTCGAAGCGGCGCTTGGGTGTGGTGAAGTCAGGCATATATTTGCGTGCGTAGATAATGCCCAGAATGCCTATCGGGATATTAATCAGGAAGATCCAGTGCCACGTCGCGTAGGTGACCAGCACACCGCCCAGCATCGGGCCCAGTATTGGGCCAACTAATCCTGGCATGGTGACGAAATTGAGGACTGGCAGCAATTCACTGCGCGGATAGGCGCGCAAGAGCGCAAGTCTTGCGACCGGCATCATCATTGCGCCACCCACGCCCTGTACGATGCGCGAGATGACCAGCACCGAAAGCGTTGGTGAGAGCGCACAAGCCAGCGAGCCAAGGGTGAACAGCGAAACCGCAATGATAAACACCTTGCGCGTGCCGAAGCGATCGGCGAGCCAGCCGCTGACCGGAATCAGCATAGCGACAGTGAGGGTGTAACTGATGACGGCGGATTGCATGGCCAGAGGAGAACGGTCGAGGCTGGTGGCGATAGCGGGCAGGGCAGTATTCAGTATGGTAGCGTCGAGTGACTGCATGAAAAAGGCCATAGCCGCTATCCATGGCAAACCGGCCATGCTGCGCGAGGATTTTATCATTGCGTGTCCTTCCTGGGGTTATCCTGCGAGAAGAAGCAAAATAATAGCACCCGTAATCCGCAACGACAGGTCTCTTTACAACGTTTGATCGCTGTTTTTGTGCGTTATTCGGCCATGAAACGTCTCTTTTTAAGCCGTTCGTTTAAAAAAGATGCGCTCAGCAAATTAATTCGAAGAAACACTTGTCAGCCTGCGGAAACTCCCTATAATGCGCCTCCATCGACACGGCACACCGGCAACGGGAAACGGGTTGAAGGTTCAGGAGACTGACCCGCCGGAGAAAAACTTCTGAGAAAGAGGTTGACTCTGCAGGAGGAAAGCGTAATATACGCCACCTCGCGACAGGACGCTAACGCACTGTTCGCACTGCTCTTTAACAATTTATCAGACAATCTGTGTGGGCACTCGCAGGATCGATATCAGCGTCTTTGGACGCACAAAAATATCAAAGCCTCACGAGTGAACACATAATGAAATTCATTATGACGTTTTACAGATGAGCATCGCTGCACTTGTTGCAGCAAATCAAACTTTAAATTGAAGAGTTTGATCATGGCT